>NZ_JCAALU010000025.1:0-70927 GCF_059609455.1 Paenibacillus liaoningensis | reverse complement strand
TTTGGGACAGGAATTTTTATCTCAGAATTGGCGGTGAGACCTTGTGGGGTAAGGGATTGGGGCGGATTGGAGGGAGGGTGTTTTGGGGACAGTTATTTTTAGTTTTCTACAGACGGTATGCTTAAGTTTCTAGGTCATTTGTGAGTTATAACATATTTTGAGACTAATTATATGATAGTTTGAGACTTCTTATAACATCATAGTGAGACAACTTTGTGGCAGAAAAGTCCTTGATACGTAAGGGTTTTCTGCCATTTTGTTAGTGAATGATTTTGTGGATTTTGAAAATAATTGATAATAAATATCCTTTTTAGACCCTATGATTTTTTTTACTATAGATTGAGATAATCCGGGTGCTTATTTAGTTTTTGCACGATTGTTTAGGGGAACAGTAAAGAAAGGGTGAACTTGTTATGATCGGAGAAAAAATTAGAGCTTATCGTAAATTACTTAATCAAAGCCAAGTTGAGTTTTCAGCAGCCCTCGGAATCTCACAGGGTAATTTAAGTGAGATAGAAAAAGGCATCAGTAAACCATCTGCCGATACTTTAATTGCTATCAGAACCAAATATGATTTTGACTTGAACTGGTTGTTGGTTGAAGGAACTTCACAGTCGTATGAACGACAGGAGATGAACAACATATTTTCACTTACTGCACAGGAAGGAAGTCTTTTATCTATGTATAGAAAGCTCAATATAATTGATCAAAGAAGTATATTAGATTTCATCGATTTTAAACTAATGAAGAGCAGAGAGGTGAATGATCTTAATAAATATAACAAATTGCAATTTTAATCTGCCTTGTAGACTCGGTTTTAAGACAGCTGTTAACTTCTTCAGAGGAAGATATAAGCACTACTGTTCATAAATTAATTTTTATCAATCGTCAACAACACAGTCAAGTATTCCATTAGAGGATATACTAGGAAAAAATTATTTTTCTTATATTTAAAGCATAATGAAGTTAATATAGTCTTAAGAGCAGGTTTAAATATTGCCTAACTATGCTGAACGAGGGAGTTCACTATCAAATAAATAAATTAGACATTCCAGACTTTGGGTAATGAATTCGACTATAAAGGGCTTAAAATTGTGTTTGCCGATGGAACTGACCGTATAAACAGGAGTACCTGGGCACTTATTTCCGATACCTAGCCCGCAGATGGAAAGCCATTTAGGACCAACTCTGTCATATATTCTTCCTGCGACTGGTGACAGGATTCCCATGACAATCCCGCCGGGCATCAACATCAATCCAGATTCCAAAGCGGAATACCCCAGCATTTTTTGTGTGTAGATAGGTAGCATGGTCATGCCACCGATAAAAACAATAAAAATAATAGCGACAAGGGTCATAGCCAAAGAAAATACTTTGTATTGGAATATTCTAAACTCGAGTATGGGTCGTTCTAATATTAATTGTAGAATAATAAACCAAACTAGAACGATCAAAGCACCAATTATTGTTAGTATAAATGAGTAACTGCCCCAACCAGCCGTTCCCGCAATGCTAAACCCGTATAGCAAGCCACCGAAGCCAAGTGAAGATAAAATGATAGACAACATATCAAACTTTGGAGAAGTGCTTTCGGTTACATTCCTTAATATGAAATAAGCAGCAATCAAAACGAATAGAACAATCGGTAAAAGGATTTCAAATAGCACGTTCCATTGATAATGGTCAATAATCCAACCGGACAGGGATGGACCAATTGCCGGTGAAAATGCAATAACGAGGCCGAAAATTCCCATAGCCGTTCCCCGTTATTCTTTTGGAAATATAACAAATAGAAGTGGCATGATAATACCCGCGCCTAAAACTTAGACAATTCGTCCAGTCAACAAGAACGAGAAATCTAGAGTAGTCGCACAGATTAAAGTACCTAACCCAAAGAGACCCATAGTTGTAAAAAATAATGATCGCGTCGAGAATCTTTGTATTAAAAAAGCTGTTATCGGAATCATAATACCACTTACTAACATGAATGCCGTGGTTAGCCATTGCGCCGTATTCTGTGTAATATGAAAACTTTGCATGAGATGTGGCAGCGCTGTAGTCATTAACGTTTGATTGAGAGTTGCAATAAACGTTCCCAGCATGAGAACTGCCACGATGCCTATTCGATTGATTTGCTGGACAGATCGTTTATTTACCATATATGTCATGCCACCCTTGCTGTATATTATCCTTTACATTATAGACGTACAGTAGTTATGCTCCTTTGCCAGTGAGAGGCTGGTAAAGGAGCGAGTCTAGGGCTTATTAGAACTTACTTGGATTCAATTCGACCGACTGGATTGTTATCTTCTGACAAGGACTTTTTAACTGCCGACCAGCTGTCATGTTCAATATCGAGCGCATGACGAAGATAAGCCCATGTGACCCGCTGGATCAAAGCGACTTGTTCTGGGTTTTCATCCGTTGTTTCCTTAACCTCGTAACCTGAGATTCCGCCAAGTGAGTGTTCTGCACCGAAGAGGGTGAGCAGGCTCTCGGCTCCCGGGCTTAAGAAGTAAGGGTCTGCCATCCATTCCGGGCCGCGGACGGTCAGCTGATACTTTTGCGGGATGTAGTCTTGGTCCCCGATGATCACAAGGGAAGGAGTGGTCATGTGCTCGAAGCTCACGTTCAGGTGCGGCATTTTCTCGGCCGCAAACGGTGTCAGGTTGTCCCCACCTTGCCCAGCGGTGGCGAACAGCACACCCGCTTTGATGCGCGAGTCGGATAGGTCCTCTTCCTTCTTGGTCTTCGGGTTGAGAACTCGCAGGCCCAAAAGATTGCCCGCCGTTTGGCCGCCGAAGGAGTGTCCGGCTGTGGCGATGCGGCTTCGGTCAAGGCGACCGCTCAGACCGGGAACAGCAGATTCTAGAAGATCAAGCTGATCGAGAATCACCTTCATGTCTTCGACTCGGGAACGCCAGATCCCAGGTATGCGGGGATCGTCCTTAGGGAGACCCGCTGTCCTCGAGTCGAGATGGGTGGGTTGTATGACCGCGAAGCCGTGTGCAGCCCAGAAGTCAACCAAGGGGCCGTAACCATCCAACGATGAGCCAGAACCATGTGAGAAAACAATGATAGGTAAGTCTCGACCGGTCGTTGGCGCTGATACTTTTACTAACAAATCCTCGCCACGACCTAGGGATTCTAGCACTATCGACTTCACAGAGGCGATGGTAGAGGGTGCGTTCATATTGATTTTCATAATAAATATTCCGTCCCTTCTCTTCTAATCTTTAATATTTGCGAATCCGCCTTTGTTCTGCTATAGTCGGGCATAAACGGAACCGCGTTCCTATTATATACGGAATATTGTTCCGTTTACAAGAGGTTTATGAAAATTCTCTTCTGATGAAAAATAGTTACTAATTATTGAGTTTCTATTACCCATGATGTTTTTGAATATGCGACAATATTAAAAAAGTGGAGAAAGGCACTTTGTGGGTCTTCATCACTATCAAATTCGAATATATTAATATTTCTTAAACTATTTGAAGTAATGGTCATGACTGTTGCACATCAGAATATTCAGTGCAGTCAATTTAGTGTTATATTATATTTATTGGGATATAGAACTTACTAATGGGGGATATTACTTAAATGAACGATAAAACGGAAGATCGAAGTGATGGATTAGAGCCTCGACAGCAAACAACTCGATACGTGCGTGCCGACGCACAGCGCAACATTAATGCTTTGCTCCAAACAGCAATGACAGTGTTTGCAACTTCAGGGGTAGACGCTCCTGTTCGAGAGATTGCGGAAAAGGCTGGCGTTGGAGTAGGAACTGTTTACCGTCATTTTCCACAACGCTCTGATTTAATTGAAGCTGTTTTTCGTCAGGAGATTGATGCTTGCGCAGATGCTGCGATAGACTTAGCCGATAAATATAAACCTGTTGAGGCACTGGAACGATGGATGTTGCGCTATTTGGAGTTCATAGCGACTAAACGTGGACTCGCGGCAGCTCTACATTCTAACGATCCAGCATACGAAACTTTACCTATCTGTTTTGTAGAGGAATTAAGCCCTGCTCTGAAGATTTTGATTGAAAGAGCAACAACTGCTAATGAAGTACGTACTGAAATTACGCCAGACGAATTGTTGTGGGCGGTTGCGAGCCTTTGTACGTCAGTAAACAACAATGGTGATATAGAGCATGTAAAAAATATTGTTTCTCTTCTCATCGATGGGTTGCGTTTCCGTGCGAACCTTTAACACCTCGACAAGATTTTTGATTGTGTTTGCGATGAATTGATTAGTGAACCTTTACGGCCCCTGACCGGTAAAGGTTTGCTAATGCGCTCTATGAAGGGATACGGGAGTACGGACGAGCATGGGGACAAAGAGTTCGATTAAGAGTTACGCAAGCATAACGAACTTACGACGCTAGATCCTGACCATTTCCGCGTCAGATTGCGAAAATGTTTGATTTTATTGAAAAAGCACTCCACTAAGTGTCGTTCTTTGTACAAATACCAATCCACTTTCCATGGATTTCGACTATTTGATTTAGGCGGAATGATATAGGATGCCTGTCTGGCCGTAATCCAATTCCGAATCGCTTCAGAGCCATACGCTTTGTCGCCAAGAATGTGGCTTCCCGTAATATTAAATTCTTGGAGTAAATCTATCGCTGGAGTGGAATCATAGACTTGACCACCCGTCAGAAGAAAAGCGAGGGGATTTCCTAAGCCATCGACTAAAGTATGAAGTTTGGTTGTCTTTCCACCACGAATGATGCCAATGTGCTGATTTACTTCGTGTCCTTCTGCGTTTTTTTAGCACCGGCACTGTGTTGATGGGCTTTAACTGATGTAGAATCAATGCTCAAGTTTTCAAAATCCGCTTCTACTTGAAGCGCTTGGAAGATAGCAACAAGTAATCGTATCTCTCCATTTACAGAAACGACTATAGACTGTTTTCCATGAACCGTAACGTTCTTCTGGCAAATCACGCCAAGCAGCACCGCTACGAGCGATCCAAAGAATGGCATTAAACATGATGCGATTGCTTAATTTTGACGGACGTCCTGTATGATAGGGAGGGAACATATCCTTAATTTGTTCCCATTGTTCATCGCTAAGTTCATACCGCCTTTGTATCATGATTAATGCTCCAATCGTTTTTCTCAAATCATAACACAAAGTTCTTTAGTTTTCAGACACGTCCTAGGAACGTAAATTTGTCACAACTTAGTCAGTCCCGATGTGACTTAAAGCCTTGGTACATCGGGATATTTTTATAACCAACATAATATTATTTTCAACGGACAAAAACACAACAAACAAGGAGCAAGATCCACGGCGATCTTGCTCCTTGTTCTACCTCCATGAGGAAAGAAAAAGATTCCTGACCTAGTCACATGACTCATTGTCAGATGATAAGAATATTTTCTAAATAATGTCCGTAAATCACGATCTTTTTTAGTTATACGCTCAAGTTCTTGTCATTTGGCGTTGGCTGGATCGACGACAGCATGCAACCGATTGCCGTATGCTTCACATCGCCTCGTTGAGACACTAATTTGCCTGACCATCCAGACTCCGATTTCCTCTCGTTCGTTCGCCAAAAATACCCCAAGAGACCCTCCAATATCACTTTTAGATATTACGGCATTTTTCAAAACCGACTTTACAAAAACGTCAAAAACTCGTAAGTATTGATACTGCGCGAAATTGGCTGATTTTTTCATTATTCTTTTATTAGCCTTCTTTATAATCAAATGTAGTTGCCATCCAGTTGCAGAAACCTATCCCTATCCCGCTCATCCGACAAATTTCTACTCTTCGTCATCTCACTTCAAGTTATAGTAAAGGAGAAAAACCATGAAAAAATCAGTCTTATGTCTATTAATTGCATTATTTACGTTCGGGACTTCATTCTCGCAGATTCTACCTGTTTATGCAGCTGAGAACGATTTTACTTTTACAATCGGTTCCAATGGCGCAACGGTCACGGACTACAGGGGTACGGATCTGAATGTGGTTATTCCCGCTGAGTACGCGGGTACGACGGTAACCGAAATTGGGAGATCAGCATTTGATACGTACGGTACAGGCAAACCTAAAATTACGAGCGTCGTGATTCCGAACAACGTGAAGGTAATTCAAACATATGGATTCCGTTATACTGGCCTCACTTCCATAGACCTTCCAGACAGTTTGTTAACGATCGGCGCCAGCGCATTCGAGAACAATCCGCTTACAACAGTCGTTTTTCCAGATAGTGTGACGACGATCGGCAACTATTCTTTTTATATGAATAATTTGACATCGATTAAATTATCGGAAAATTTGAAGACGATTAATGGCGGGGCTTTCGACACCAATCACATTACGAAACTTGTCATCCCGGCCAGCGTAACGAATGTCGCCAGTAGTTCATTCTATAATAACAACTTAACAAGCATAACTGTGTTAGGCAATGCAACAACTTTTGGGACAGGTGTATTTGCGGGTAATCCGGGCAATCTGAAAATATTCGGAATTGCGAATTCTCCCGTAGCCGTTTATGCGTCGAGCAACGGACATACGTTTGTGGACGGAACGGCGTTATTTCAAGCGGTCTCTAGCGCCAAGTCGTTGTTGAAAAGTTACCTGGTAGGCACCAGCGTAGGACAAGTTTCGACCAATGCCTACAACGACTTATCGGCAGACTATGACGCAGCCATGCTTTTTATCGACGGAATCGGTAATGCCTCCATCGCCTCCGACCTGGCTAACGCCGCAACTCCTCTGGCCTCTTCAATCGCGGCATTCAATGCGCAAATTGTCCAGGCCGGCAATCCCGCGGCGTTGGCAGCGGCGATCGCGGCGGCACAGCAGGCGTTGACGGATCATCCGCAAGGGGAGAACGTGGGGCAGGCGTCAGTGGGGGCGCGCACCGCACTGCAGTCCGCAACCAATGCGGCACAGCAGATTCTCAATAACGCGGGCAATTACACGCAGGATCAACTGGATACTGCTGTTAACCAATTAAATTCAGCGGTTCAAGTCTTTAATGCTGCTGTCATACAAGCGGGTTTTCCAACGGCGCTGGGGGCGGCGATCACGGCGGCGCAGCAGGCGTTGACGGATCATCCGCAAGGGGAGAACGTGGGGCAGGTGTCAGCGGGAACGCGCACCGCACTGCAGTCCGCAACCAATGCGGCGCAGCAGATTCTCGATAACGCAGGCAATTACACGCAGGATCAACTGGATACTGCTATTAACCAGTTAAATTCAGCGGTTCAAGTCTTTAATGCCGCCGTTCTTCAAACGGGCATTCAGACGGCGCTTGGCGTGGCGATCACGGTTGCGCAGCAGGCGTTGACGGATCATCCGCAAGGGGAGAACGTGGGGCAGGCGTCAGCGGGGGCGCGCACCGCACTGCAGACCGCGTCCTATGCGGCGCAGCAGATACTTGATAACGCGGGCAATTACACGCAGGATCAACTGGATACGGCCGTTAACCAGTTAAATTTAGCGGTTCAAGTCTTTAAAACCGCTGTTATACAAGCGGGCATTCCAACGGCGCTGGGGGCGGCGATCACAGCGGCGCAGCAGGCGTTGACGGATCATCCGCAAGGGGAGAAAGTGGGGCAGGTGTCAGCGGGAACGCGCACCGCACTGCAGTCTGCAGCCAATGCGGCGAAGCAGATACTTGATAACGCAGGCAATTACACGCAGGATCAACTGGATACGGCCGTTAACCAGCTAAATTCAGCGGTTCAAGTCTTTAATGCCGCCGTTCTTCAAACGGGCATTCCGACGGCGCTGGGCGTGGCGATCACGGTTGCGCAGCAGGCGTTGACGGATCATCCGCAAGGGGAGAACGTGGGGCAGGCGTCAGCGGGAGCGCGCACCGCATTGCAGACCGCGTCCTATGCGGCGCAGCAGATTCTCGATAACGCGGGCAATTACACGCAGGATCAACTGGATACTGCTGTTAACCAGTTAAATTCAGCGGTTCAAGTCTTTAATGCTGCTGTTATACAAGCGGGCATTCCAACGGCGCTGGGGGCGGCGATCACGGCGGCGCAGCAGGCGTTGACGGATCATCCGCAAGGTACGGATGTAGGGCAGACTTCGGCAGGAACTCGCACCGTGCTGGAAACTGCGATGGATGCGGCGCAGCAGATTCTCGATAACGCGGGCAATTACACGCAGGATCAACTGGATACTGCTGTTAACCAGTTAAATTCAGCGGTTCAAGTCTTTAAAACCGCTGTTATACAAGCGGGTGCTCCAACGGCGCTGGGGGCGGCGATCACGGCGGCGCAGCAGGCGTTGACGGATCATCCAGAAGGTACGGATGTAGGGCAGACTTCAGCAGGAGACCGCGCTGCCCTGCAGACCGCGATAGATGCAGCGCAGGCTATTGCCGACGATGCGGAAAATCAATCTCAGACTCGTTTGGATGAAGCTACTGTCAGTTTGAACGACGCTATGGCGGTATTTGAAGCCGCTTGGGTGGGGATGGTGCTAACCGCATCGGCCAATGATTTGTACGGAACGAGCGACACGCTTCGCTTTACGGTATTTTACGGATATGAAGTAACCGTGATAGGGACACCGGTCGTTCCGATCATGGTTGGAGACAATTCCGCCACTCAGACGGTATATGCCCCATATATGGGAGCGCGCGGCAAGGCAGTGACAAAACTTACTTTCGAATTCGAAGTTCCTGCTGGGCTCGCGGATGTTGACGGAATTAAAGTTGCTGCATCATTGGAGCTCCCGGACGGTGCAAGCATCGTTCGCACCTCCAGCGGACACCCGGCTTCGCTAACTTACGTAGCACCGGACGCGAACGGAATACGTATCGTGGCGATACCGCCCGAAGTTGCCCTGACGGTTGCACCGAACGGATCGGAACGTAAAGTGATCAGTGTGATGGCAAGCGTGTACGGCGGAGCTGCGGGAAATGAGCTGACACAGCTCCGTTGGCTGCCTGGAAATCTTAGTGGGGTTGATTTTGCCGGCGGAACGAAAGGAACCGATATTTTGGCCACACCTCAATTCACCACTACTGCCAACGGCGACTATACCGTTTATGCCCTAGACGAAGCAGGCAATGAAGTAGTGAAAACCATCACTGTTACTGGGATCTCAACCCCGTCTTCGTCGGATAACGGCAGTCGACCGGTCACATCGGGGACGACTGTGAAGTTAGATCCGAATGGCGGGATTACAATTCTTGTCGATCCATCCGACATCAAACAAGTCAAGCGTTCGGACGGCACGGTGATCGAGCAAGTCATCCTCACCGAACGGACGAGGGAGCAAGTGCTGGAACTCCTGCAAGATGCGACCGAACCGTTTATCAGCATTACAACCGGCAATCGGGAGCAAGCGGTACAGGCACAGTTTCAAGCTGACTGGCTCGCGGATATGGTCAAAGCTAATCCTAATACAATTATCGAGGTGAGGTTGAACGATTCTAGCTACCAATTGCGGTTAAGCGCGATCGATCTGATCGGCTTTGCGGAGCGTCTCGACGCGGAAATATCGAATTTGACCGTAAACATCATACAGGTGCTGGCTGGCGAGCATATTCGACAAGAGATCGATCGGATCGGCGTTTCCCAAGGTTTTTCTGTTTTCGCCGACGTCATTGACTACAAGGTGATGGTCGAAGCAAACGGGCAAATGTTGGAGGTGAGCGACTATGGCGGATCGTACTCGATCCGGACCATTAAGTTAGACCGAGAGATCACAAACCGTAACCTAGTTGCCGTTCAGTATATCCCGGAAAACGGAACCGTCGTTTTTGTTCCGGCAAAGATGGGAACCGGTCCAGACGGCACTAACGAGGCGATTCTGAACGTGCCACATAACAGCTTGTACACAGTCGTAAATGTGCAAGCCCGAACGTTCGCCGATTTAACCGGACACTGGGCGAAAGCGGATGTGGAGCATCTGGCGTCCAAGCTGCTGGTGAACGGTGTGGCAGCCGACCGTTTTGACTCAGAGGGAACCATTACACGAGCGGAATTCTCTGCCTTGCTCGTTCGTGCGCTAGGGCTATCCATGAAGGAGAGCGAGGACGGTGATCGTTTTGCGGATGTTCCTGCATTCGCATGGTATGCATCTGCAGTAAATGCGGCAGTGGATAGCGGGCTGATTAGCGGCATCGGTGCCGGCCGTTTTGCGCCTAACGACCCAATTACCCGCGAGCAAATAGCCGTTGTGATTGCTGGCGCCTTAACCTTCACCAGCCATGGAACCGATAGCGATGGGCAAGAGGGAGGCCATCTGGATGCTTTCACGGACCGAGACTCCATTTCTTCATGGGCGCAAGCTGCGGTAGTCCGAGCATCGGAAGACGGCATTATGAAAGGGATGGTAGACGGACGCTTTGCCCCAAGGGAGTATGTAACGAGGGCGCAGGCAGCGGTTATACTGAAAAGGTTCCTGCAATATGTGCATTTTATCGATTAAATCAAGCAAAGTAATCAATCCACAATTAATCGAGATACTCATTCATAGAATCGTCTGTATAACGATAGTGAAGGAGCTTACCTCGTGGCAGCTCCTTTTTGTCGTACAAGTAACTGGCAGATATGTGTGAAATGTCGGTTGACAAGAAAATTGTCTAAATGAAATCCACGAAATCTTCGGGCTGTTGTAGTTTCGGATCAAGTTCTTGTTATTTTGCGATGACCAGAACTTGATCCGTTCCAAACAAGCGGGAGTTTAGTTCCAATTAATAGTATGATAAGTCGAGTGCAGTAGAGATAGTTCAAACTGAAAAGCGCGAGGAGATTATGGTGCAAAGTTTTATCAAGATTGTATGATGCATTCCATAAATAACGGTGGCTTACCAAGTTTTTATATTGCGATTGAATCATGCTCTAAATGAGACTCACCTCAACATCAGCTCAGTTTCATTCGTCAGTACAGATATGATGATTGCCTCTACAAGAAACCCGTACCTTTCGATTTTGAAGTATTTAACGGAGACAATCTGCTCTGTCTTATCGAGTATCA
Organism: Paenibacillus liaoningensis; assembly: GCF_059609455.1. NCBI lineage: Bacteria > Bacillati > Bacillota > Bacilli > Caryophanales > Paenibacillaceae > Paenibacillus > Paenibacillus liaoningensis. The sequence continues at coordinate 59,954 of NZ_JCAALU010000025.1, read as the reverse complement.
CGGTAGGCAGCTTTACGAAAAAGTTCAAAGCATTTGGTAGAACAGCGGGGCATGAGGAGAGAGATAAAGGAGCAATTCTCTACGTTAGATCCTTGGAGTCGCAGAGCCATGCTTATGGCATGTGGGATTTTACCACATGATGAAAAAAAACAGTATTTAACACACATAGAGGAAACACATTCACTTTCTTTATCCGAACAGTACGTACTCGATTGGTCTTTAAATAAGACAATTACAAGAGAATTTGCTTCTGACAGCCAACAAAAAACTTATAATTTAGGAGGTGTAAGCTTTTTCACCAATATTGTGCCGAAATTAATTACAGAGAATAACGCTTTGTGCCAAAAATGATTAAATTTTGTGTCAAATGAAGGTTACAGAATGCCGTTTAAAGCTAGTAGTTTAGTGCCAAAGTGAGTTACAACTCACAAAAGGGACATGACCTTCATGGTTATAGCTTAAATCTATATCCAGGTATGATTTATTGGTATCATGCTATATTCTATTCTTATAGGCAGTTTACGATGTAAGGAAGTTATGAAAAGTACTCGATCTAGTGGGCAGTAAATATCAAAATTTTCTGCTGTATCAGAGATGATTTGCTAAATTTTGGATTAAAGGAGTATTCCAATGACCTTGCAGCAATTAAAATATATTTTGACCATCGTTAGAAGCGGCTCCATAAGCGAAGCGGCAAAGAGGCTGTTTATTTCGCAGCCGAGCTTGTCCAACGCGGTGAAAGAAATTGAGATGGAAGCCGGTATTGAGATTTTCCTTCGATCGTCCAAGGGAATCGTACTATCAAGCGACGGGGCGGAGTTTTTATCCTACGCTAGGCAAGTCGTGGAGCAAGCCGAGCTTCTCGAGCAGCGGTACATGAATCGTAAGCCTTCGAAGAAGCTGTTCTCGATCTCAACACAGCATTACGCCTTCTCTGTGCAGGCTTTCGTCGGACTGCTGAAGGAGCTTAATGTGGACGAGTACGAGTGCACGCTACGCGAAACACGCACTCACGAGATTATCGAAGACGTACGGAATATGAGAAGTGAGCTCGGAATCATCTATATGAGCGACTTCAACCGAAAGGTGATTCAGAAGATATTAAAGGACAACGAGCTGCGATTCCATCCACTGTTCCAAGCGGAAGCGCACGTATTCATTAGTGAGGAGCATCCACTTGCCTCCAAGGAGCTGCTGGACATCGAAGATTTGGATGACTTCCCGTGTTTGGCCTTTGAGCAAGGCGAATATAATTCCTTTTACTTCGCGGAGGAAATACTCAGCACACGAACGTACAAGAAGAAAATACTGGTTAGTGACCGCGCCACGCTATTCAACCTGCTGATCGGACTCAATGGCTATACCATTAGCTCGGGCGTACTGAATAAGGATCTTAACGGGGAGCAAATCAAATCCGTAAGGCTTCGTACGGACGAGAGCATACAGGTAGGTTATATCGTGAATCAGAAGGCGAGTTTGAGCCAGCTGGCCGCCGCCTACGTTCTGAAGCTCAAAACGGTCATTACGGATTTCGGCTATCCGATCATTAAACAAGAGGATGAGCTCGCTTGAGCCCATCCTTTTGTATGTTATTACAATGTTGCTCTTACTTCTTTGGCTGCTTGGACAAGGTTCTTCAAGCTGGCCCACGTTTCAGTGACACCGCGAGTTTTAAGTCCGCAGTCCGGGTTAACCCATAACTTGGAGACCTCTATCTTGTCAAGCATGCGATCGAGTCCTTGTTTAAGCTCTTCGACGCTTGGGATCCGAGGCGAATGGATGTCGTATACGCCTGGGCCGACTTCCGTACGGAAGCCGCACTCTTTGATTGCGTCGATGATGGCCAAGTCTGAGCGCGACGCTTCGAACGTAATGACGTCGGCGTCCATAGCATCGATATCGCGAATGATATCGTTGAACTGGCTGTAGCACATATGAGTATGAATTTGCGTTTCGGCTTTGACGCCGCTATGCACGAGTCTGAAGGCAGGAATCGCCCAGCTCAAGTACTCGCTCTGCCAGTCGGAATGACGTAACGGAAGCTTCTCTCTTAATGCGGCTTCGTCGATCTGGATAATTTCGATGTCGTTGGCTTCGAGATCGAGTACTTCGTCACGAATCGCAAGACCGATCTGAAGAGCGCTTTCCTTCAGGCTGATATCTTCGCGAGGGAACGACCAATTCAGGATCGTTACCGGACCCGTCAGCATGCCTTTGACCAGCTTCTTGGTACGGCTCTTAGCGAACGCCGAGTATTCTACAGTAATCGGCTTGCTGCGGCTAATGTCGCCCCATACAACCGGGGGTTTTACGCAGCGTGTTCCGTAAGACTGCACCCAAGCGTTCTCAGTGAAGATAAAGCCATCCAAGCATTCGCCAAAGTATTCGACCATGTCGTTTCGCTCGAATTCGCCATGAACAATGACATCGATTCCGATTTCTTCCTGCTGCACGATGCATTCTGCGATTCGGTCAAAGTTGAATTGCTTATACTGTTGCTCGGTGATGTTGCCTTTCTTGAAGGCTGCGCGGTTCGCGCGGACGTCAGCCGTCTGAGGGAACGAACCAATCGTCGTCGTAGGTAACGGCGGTAGATTGAATTTCGCTTTCTGAATCGTTTCCCGCTCGGCGAAAGCAGGAAGTCTCGTGAAGTCGGCGTCCGTCAATTCCGCCACTCTCTTTTGTACCGAGTTGTCGTTCGTGAGGCGCGATGCACGGAACAGCTCCTCATTCTCCGTATAAAAAGCGGATGCTTCATGGCTCGCTTGCTCCAGGATCGACTTGAGTTCTGCAAGCTCGCGCAGCTTTTCTTCCGCGAACGCGAAATATTGCTTATTCGCCGCCGTCAGCTTCGTTTCGTGCTTAATCGTGTATGGGACATGAAGCAGCGAGCATGAAGTGCCGAGCACGACTTGGCTTGCATGCTTGCCGATCTCGTGAACGAGGGCAATTGTCTGCTTATATTGGTTTTTCCAGATGTTTTTGCCGTTGATTACGCCGGCGAACAGCACCTTGTCATTTGCGAAGCCATGCTTGCGCACGAGGTCCAAAGACTGCTTGCCCTCGACGAAGTCGATCCCGATCCCGTCAAACGGCAGCGCTTGAAGATCCTGATAGCAGTCGCGAATGTCTCCAAAATACGTTTGCGCGACAACTTTTACGCTACCTTTAGCGGACAGGATACCGTTATAAAGCTCTGTGAACAGCGCGATATCTTCCGCAGTCAAATCCGATACCAGTGCAGGTTCATCCAGTTGAAGCCATGCTGCGCCAAGAGTGTTCAATTGGTTAAGGACAGCCGTATAAGCTTCGATAATCGCAGGCACGAAATCCTTCGCTTTCTTCGAGCCGGTGAATCTCGCGAGCTTGAGCAGGGTGAATGCTCCGATTAGCACAGGCTTGGTTGCGATGCCGAGCTGTTTTGCTTCCGTAAATTCGTCGAACAGCTTCGATCCGGCTAAACGGATGCTTGTCGTGTTATCGATTTCGGGAACCATATAGTGATAGTTCGTGTTGAACCATTTTTTCATCGCCAGCGCTTTAACGTCGCCTTTTTCGCCTTGATAGCCTCTCGCCATTGCGAAATACGTCTCCAGCGGGCTTAGGCCGAGTTCTTGGTATCTTTGCGGAACGATCCCAAGCAAGCAAGCCGTGTCGAGCAGTCCGTCGTAGAAGGAAAAATCGTTGGACGGAATGAAATCGACGCCGTTCTCCTGCTGAAGCTTCCAGTTTGCCGATCTAAGCTGAGCCGCCGTTTGTTGCAGTTCTTCGACGGGAAGTACGCCTTTGAAGTATTTTTCGGATGCGAATTTAAGCTCTCTGAGCGCGCCGACACGTGGATAACCGATAATGGATGTTTTCAATTGTAACAGCTCCTTGAGTAAATGTTGGCTTTAGTATAGAGCGCGGAAGCTGCTATCGGGAAACACAAAAAAACTATGCCTTGGCATAGTTTTTGACTATGGCTAAAACGAAAAGTTTGTTAAATCAATATATTGATTAAAAAGTAAAAAAAGTCCAATAAACAAACTATATCGGCCATAAGGTGTTCGGCGGAGGCGGCGATGTGATCGCGCGGCAGCTGAAAGTCCCGCTCGTGCACAAGATCGACTTGCGCACGAGCGGAAGAATATGAGGCCAAAACAGCATTCCTTAATGGATACTGTTTTTATGAAATATTGAGATGTGCAAGTAAAACTCGAAAAGGAAAGAAGACGACAGATTGAAAAGGTAATCCTATTTGAAAACATCAGGTTAAAACTATTTGACTATGAAACAAGATATGATGATTAAATCTCATTTAATGATGCTAATACAAAGAGATACATGAATAAGCTTGGAAAGACAATCTTCAAAGTAAATAATAGAAAGAAAAAATAATTAGAAATAAGATTTTCAATCTGTCTTTTAGAGAGAATAAGTATTGTCTCAGAAATTCATATAAAATTAAGTGGTTAATCTCAACGAACGATATAAACTGTCTCAAGTTTATGATATAAAAACAGCCTTAAACGGGCTGTTTTTGTTTCAAAAGATGTTATAACTCACAATATGCCCGGATAGGATCAAGAACATTGATCTATCAGGGTTTTTCGCGTTTACAATCAAATGATAATTTATAATCGGCAGCTTGGTTATTTGAATAATAAGATCAAATTCCTGTTGTTCTTTATTCATCCTGTTTATTTGGTTGCTGTGCCATGATTGTAGATATTGCATGTTTGTAGACCACACTCTGGACCCCGTTGTATGCACGAATTAAAACAACATAATTATCAAATAATTGAATTTCCCCTTTAAGATGTACGCCATTCTTTGTGATGATCATGCATTCGAGCTCATTTTTCACAAAGTGATCAAGATGCCAATCTTGACTGCATTCAGTATGCACAGACGCTTTATTCATAAATAATTCCTCTCTCTCTCTTTATATAGAATTCATTACTTTTGAACGTTGATTGTTTTAATATAGCACACTCCTGTCAAGTACCAGCATGAGTAGAGGGTGAAAATCAAGTATTTTATTTTTTTAGAATTTTGTTAAGGATTGAAACATTTTTTTGCCGCTGATGCAGGGCTATGCTTTAAAGAACTAACGGCAAAATTATAGTTCAAAATCGTAAGCTCAATTGATTTAAGTTTCATGATTCATTGGGCTATATACGCAACGATATGTGAATGGAGTCTTTATTTTACCTCGAATCCGTATTTGGATTCGACGGGGATAGTTCGAGCATGAGTTGTAGGGAAATAACGATTTTATTCTTATTTTTGTACAACTAGGACTGAAGTATGTTTTTATCTTTATACTCACTAACAAAAGAAGGTGGAGCAGTATTGGATAAGCCAGTGAAAGGGGTAACTCAGCGTGTTTAACTGACAAATCTCTCTTGCTTCTTTGAGCCAAGGAAGCAATAACCTTAGCTTTGCTGTACAGAACATCTCCAGGATGTTGAAGCTGGGCGGACCATTGGATCAAAATTCAGCAAGTTGACATCATGCTTTCGTCCACTCCATATCATCTCTCATCTCATAATCTATAGTATGTTGAATAAGGAGATGATAGATTATGAGAAAAGTACCTTTGAGAAACAAAAAGGTAGCATTAAAGTCGGGGAAGAAGATCTTAAGCCGTAAAAGTCTCGTTGTAAGTATTAAAAAAGCCGTTCGAATTACGCAGCTTGGCGATGGTTTTGCGCGGTTTACCTTTGCACCAGTGACAATTCCTGCATTTAGTTCTAGAAACTATACGGTTAATGGAAACAGCTACAACATTATTAGTGGTTCTTGGTTTTTAACTGGCACACAACAAGGTTATTTGCTCAATAACTATTCCTCGGGAGAAAGCACATGGTTCTTCACTGCATGGAATCCATCGAACGTAGCCAGATCTGCTTATTACGTTGTTATTGCGAAGCTAAAACCATAATGTTCATTGGCTGTTGAGTATGTTCTATATGACAACCCCCTACCACGCAAATCTACGCGCAGCTCCGCGTTGAGCGTCGGGGAGAATTTTATCGACGATTTTTTTTTTGCCTATTGGCGGCGGGACCCGAGGACAACTTAATAACTAACCTGAACAGTCCCGATGAGCAGCAATATTTAATCGGGACTGTTTTTTATATTGACTACTTTACACGATAGAATGCCGCTGTGTTGTGCAGCTAACGTTCTCTGTTAGCTTAAGTATATGAGTTCACGTCCTTATTCTCTAAACCATGGCATTTAAAGTTATGATTAGGATTTTTCCTAACCTCTTCTTTCTGAAGTTCATACATGGCTATCTTATAGTTTATTTCCTCCAAGCACCTCAAGTCTTCTTCCATTTTCTTTTGCAATTCCAATTTATGCTTCACCAACATTTCTTGTCTTTCCAAGAAAGTAGCATTTCCTGCTCCATAAAGATCCTTATATTCTTTTATCTTAGCAAGAGACATTCCTGTCTCTCTGAGACAACGAATAAAAGAAACCCAATCTAGATGTTGTTCGGAATAAACTCTGCGGCCGTTCTCATTGCGAGATACATTGGGCAGTATTCCTTGCTCTTCATAAAATCTAAGTGTCTTTGCCGTTATATTTAATTTCTCCACTACATATTTCATTGAATACATCATTTATCTGTCCCACCTTTAGCTACAGTTACTGTAACTAGAAAGATATCATAAAGAATTCTGAAAATCCAAAAATCTTGTTTTAATCATATGAAAATTTATTCTTGACTTGCCCTAACGTCAATAGAATACACTGAGTCAGAACTTATGACAGGAGGCGATGGATCAGAAAGGTAGGAAAGCAACTAGACAAAGACGCTGTCGAAAAATATTGAATGGAGAGGTTATTAAAATGAATCAAAAATACAGTAAGCTATTTGAATCCTTCACGTTCAGAAACGGAATTACAATCAAGAATAGAGTCGTTATGGCACCTATGACAACTTGGTCAAGTAATGACGACCTTACCATTTCAGATGAAGAGGTGAAATATTACAAACAGAGAGTAAATGGAGTAGGGCTTGTCATTACTGGCTGTACTCATGTTTCACCTAATGGGCAAGGTTTTACGAATGAATTTGCTGGATACAACGATGAATTTATTCCAAGTTTACGAAAATTAGCGGATGCAGCCAAAAGTGGAGGTTCCCCTGCTTTGCTGCAGATTTTTCATGCAGGGGATAAAGCCTTGCCGGGATTGGATGCAGTCAGTGCGAGTGTCTATCAGCCGGAGGCTACTCCTTTTGGCCCAAGTGCAGAAACAAGAGAGCTATCACATGAGGAAATCCTGTCGACTATACGTGCTTTTGGCGATACAACGAGAAGAGCAATTGAAGCTGGCTTTGATGGCGTCGAAATTCATGGGGCTCATGGATTTTTAATTCAAAACTTCTGGTCTCCTGCAACCAATCAAAGGACAGACCAATGGGGAGGAACCATTGAAAATCGATTGCGTTTTCCATTGGCAATTATCGAAGAAATTAAAAAGGTCATTGAAAAGCATGCTACAAAACCGTTTATGTTAGGCTATCGTTTGTCCCCTGAAGAATCCTCTAAAGTGGACGGATTACGTATGGAGGACACGTATAAATTAATTGATTTCCTTGTTGAACAAAATTTAGATTATATACATGCTTCATTAGATCATGTGTTTTCCAAGCCTATAGATAGTCAAGATGAGAAAACAAAGCTTGAATTGATTCTTGAAAGAGTAAACGGTAAGGTGCCTGTGTTGGCGGCCGGTTCCATAATCTCACCAGATGATGCTCTTAAAACAATGGAATTAGGATTACCGTTATTCGCTATTGGGCATGCGTTAATTATGAACCCCGATTGGATTGAAAAGGTTGAAAATGGACGTGAAGCTGAGGTCGATTCCGTACTAAGCGTTTCAAAACTCGACCAGCTTCATATTCCAGAAAAACTTGGGAATGTTATTCAAGCAGCGCCAGGATGGTTTAATATCGTTGAGTAGAAAAGTGGCCCCATAGGGGCTGCTTTTCTTATTTATCTTGAGCTAATCTATCCGTTAGCTTCTTTTACTTAATTTCTTAAATACCGAGTATTCCTTATTGGACTTAATAAAACTTAATATCTTTTCGGCACATTCTATTGGATTCATTTCTTCTGTATTTACTTCGAGGTCATATTCATTAATGCAATATACTTTACTGAACTGTGAAGCTGCTAGTCCTATATTTCTATCTCCTCTTGCTTGCTCTCTTCTTATGAGTTCTTCTTTCGAGCATATTACACCTATAAATAACGTAGGCTGGTCGAAAAATAGATCAAGAGACTCATTAAACCGCTTGTCATTGTCGATTACAGTATCTACTATTACATTCAAGCCCATTTCTGAAAACAATTTAATTGTCGAATAGTACATTGAGAGTAAGGGATCAAACATGATTTGTGCGATAACTTGCTCATCTACTTCTCTTGCAGGTTCAATATCTGAAAATTTATTTCGAAAAAAATCCTTGATAAAATCATCTATTGATAAATGATGAAAAAGAATCTCTTTCTGATTCATCAGTTCAATAGAAATACTAGTCTTTCCTGAACTTGAAGTTCCGTTCATCAATACAATGATTCCTTGCTTCAAACGAATCACCCTCACATATAAGATTTGCGTATTTTTCAGATAATGTTATATTCACAAAGCACATTGCTCCCGCGCCATCGCTTAGGCTACGACCTCATTATATTCCATTTCCGATCACTGATAAAAGAACGTATACGCCATTTGAAAGTTGGTATTTCTCCAAAGAGACCTTTCTCCTTCCGATTTTACAGCCCAATCCACAAAAATACCCCTGCATAAAACTAAAAATGCCCCTTTGATTAATTGCGATTTTTAACGTATATTTTCGTGTAATTGGATATAAAGCTGTTCCAGTTTTTGTTCAGGTGCTCTTCGGTAGCGTCCATGCACCGCGGCATGTACAATAATAGATAGACAAGGCGTTTGACCTGGAAGGGCTAGGGGATGGAGCATATGAGCTGGATGCGAAGGGTAAGGTTAAAAGTAAAAAACATGAGGTTTCAATACAAATTATTAATGGGCTACTTGCTGGCCTGTGTTATTCCTTTAATATTTGTAAGCGTTATCATATTTCATCAATCGGCGGGAGCGCTGGAGGATTCCTCTCAAGAATTTGCTTCTCTTTACACGTCGCAGCTCAAGACGACATTGAACGAGTTTCTCGAGGAATATGACAAGGTCACCAAGTCGGTATTGGTTGACAATGAATTGATCTACAGAATTGGAGATAAGCGAAGCTTGCCAATGGATGAATTAATCGTTCAAAAAATGGAGGTTCAGCGGCTATTAATGCGCGTGGCCTTGCTCAAGCCAGAAATTAGTACCGTGATGCTAATCAGCCGGGATACCAACGTGTATCAATATACGACTACAACTAGCAGAGTGGTAGAGGATATTTTGTTGTCCTGTGAATGGTATAAACAGCTCAGCAGCACAAAGGATACTTTTTTTATTACCGGGCTGCATGATCGTTCTTATTACGAGGATAAGGGGGCAGGAGCTGTAGTAACGGTCGGACGGGTATTGTTCAGCTCGGACGGAGCCTATGCAGGCCTTCTTCTCATAGATTTGGACCCGTTTACCTTGCTGCGGCTTGATCATGAATTTGTTTTGGCTCGGGACAAATACGGCATGAGCGTCATCATAAGCAATAGCCAAAATGAAATCGTCTATCATTCCGATGCGGCCAGCGGCCGATTATCCTGGCAGCAAGTACTTGAATCCGGTACAGAGCTTCTGCAGGATAATGGCAGCGATGACAGCATTATTTTAACGGGCAGCACCACGCAGGGGAATTTGCTTATTAGAACCGAAATTCCCCGCTCGAAGCTGCTCCACAACATCAATCAAATCAAGGGAGTGACGGTGTCGGTCATTTTGATGAGCTGTCTCGTCATCACTCTTATATCGTTTAGTTTGAGCTATAAGATTACGAAGCCTATTAAAGCCCTCCGCAGAAGCATGAAGCAGGCAGAGGTAGGCCAATATTTGCCCATAGAGAAAGAGCAGGCTAACGATGAGATTGGCAGCTTGGTGCACAGCTACAACAAAATGATTATAACGATTCGAACCTTAATTAATGATGTGTATATTGCGGAGATCAAGCAGCGACAGGCCAAATTCATGGCTCTCCAGAATCAGATCAATCCCCACATTCTTTATAATACGTTGGAATCTATCCGTATGAAGGCGCTCGTTAAAGGGGACGAGGAAACCTCGAATATGATTAAAATTTTGGCGCGCATGTTTCGGCTGGCTTTAAGCAAAGAAGGCAAGCACCACTGCGTGAAGCATGAATTGGAATATACCACTAACTATATAGAGCTGCAAAATATCCGATTCGATAATAGGTTCAGACTGGATATCAGAATGCCCGAAGAGATGCTGAATTGCAGCATCATTCCCCTCATTTTTCAGCCCATTGTTGAAAATAGCATTAATCATGGATTTGAGGACTACAGCCGGATAATCAATATCGAGATTGAAGGCATCTGGACGGACGAAGGAGAAATGCTCATTCGGTTAATGGATGATGCAGCCGGTATTTCATTGGAGAAACAAGAAGAGCTGCGTGCCTTGTTGGAGTATGCTGAATCGGACAAATATAAATTAGGTGGAGCTGATGAATCGGAGGGTAACGGGATAGGCCTCAAAAATATAGCTGAGCGTATTAAACTCCATTATGGCGCTGATTATTATTTAACGATTCGCCAGAGACTTGATCGGGGAACGATCGTCGAAATATTAATTCCTAAACGGTAGGATATTGTTCGGCAGCAAAATAGAAGGAGAGGGGTTTTGGCATGAAGCTGGTGTTGGTTGATGACGAGAAAGGCATTGTGGATGGCATCAAACTCTTAATAAACCGGTATATCCCGGAATGTGAAGTGGTCGGCGTAGCCTATAATGGCTTGGAAGGTGGAAGCTTAATTCAGGAATTGCAGCCGGACATTGTAATTACGGATATTCGGATGCCTCAAGTTAGCGGCCTCGACATGATTAAGCTGCTGAAAGACAAGGGCAGCCAGACTACATTTATTCTCTTAAGCGGATATGCTGAATTTGAATATGCACGGAGAGGTATGCAATTAGGCGTACAAGCCTATATCAATAAACCGGTCGAGGAAGAGGAGCTTCAAAGCTGCGTTCATCAAGCCATGAAAGCGATTCGTGCAGATCGGGCTAAGCGGCAGGAAGTAGCTGACTTGAAGCAGGAGGTCCATCATCTTATTCAAGAGAACGCTCTGCGGGATATCCTAGATGTCGGCAGCGATAATACGGAGCTTATGGAAGAGTGGCTTGAAATGGCGCAAATCCCGACAAAGGGAAACGGGTTCGTGGGGTTTGTACTTGAATTTGATCGTAAATTCGATGCTCTAAAGGAAGTCGGTCTACAGCAGGTGCTCTGTCAAATAGATCTGGCTCTTGAGCAGTATGACGGAGTGTATCGGTTTCGTTATACAGGCGCGCAGGTTGCCGTGGTAGTTGCTCACGGAGGGCCTATCCGCTATACGGAGCTGCTTCGTGCGGTGCAGCGTCTCCAAGAGGAAGTAAACCTAAAGCTGGGGCTTTCTATGACCATCGGTGTTGGAACGATTCAGGAAAGGGCCGCTGGCATCAGCCAGTCTTTTGAAGAAGCCCGCTATGCGCTAAGCTATAAAGTCGTCAAGGGAGCGAACACGGTAATATCATTCACTGATATTACAAATCTGTCAGGAAGGATTCAATCTGTTCCAGAAGAGAGCATCGCCAAGCTGGAAGCGGCCCTTGAGAACATGGATGAAAAGGAATGTGTAAGCATCATACACGATATTTTTCGCTTGATGGATTCCGAACCAAGCATGACCCCCGCTGATTTACAGATGCATTGTGTGAACATACTGTTAGCGAGCATTCGGAAAATGTCCTTTCAGCAGCTGCAGCAAAATGATTTTTTGGGCCGTCATATTTTGTCATTGGACGGTATATCCCGATTTCGGACCTTAGAATGCTTGGAGGAATGGATGGTTCAAGCCATTAGAAAAATAATCGAGTTCAAGCTGGAGCATAACATACCTAAGAAGAAGGATATTATTGCAGAGGTGAAGGAATATGTATCTGCCCATTATAATGAACCGATTACACTTGCGGATTTGTCTGCGCGTTTTTTTATCAGCCCTTATTATTTAAGCCAGTTTTTCAAACAAAAGACGGGAGAAACCTATGTAAGCTTTTTGAGCCGAATTCGCATCGGTAAAGCAAAGGAGCTTCTTGAAAGAACCGATTTAAAGGTGTACGAAATTTGCCAAAGGGTAGGTTACTCGGATACGCAGCATTTTGCACGGCTTTTTGAAAAACTAACGGGCTGCAAACCAAGCGAATATCGCAAGCGGCTGCCAAGCAGCTAGCCTTATTTAGCCACTCCCTGAAGGAGTGGTTTTCTATTTTCCTTAAAAATGCCCTTGTTTATCCTTAAAAATACCCAATTGAGAGACACAACCCCTAGTTGTATATTATTCATGTAAGCGAATACAACAACGAGATATTGGGGGTGATCAGTTGAAAGAAGTTGCATTTTATCGAATGAAGGTGTATTGGCCGTTGTATGTGATGGCGATTCCGGGAATCGTTTTTCTCATTATATTTAAATATATTCCACTGGCTGGTGCTGTAATCGCCTTCAAGGACTATTCGGTGTTTCAAGGGCTGATGGATAGTCCTTGGGTAGGCTTCAAGCACTTTGAGACTTTGCTGGAGCATCCTGACTTTGCCCGAGTGTTCGGAAACACGCTGATATTAGGTTTTCTCAAGCTCACACTGGTTTTCCCGGTGCCGGTTCTTCTGGCGCTGATGATCAATGAAATTCGAAAATCGGCGCTCAAGAAAGGAATACAGACCGCTTTGTATATTCCGCATTTTTTATCTTGGGTTATCGTTGCCGGTATCGTTTTCGATTTTTTTTCATTAAGCGGATTGTTTAACATCGTTATCGGCTGGTTCGGCTTTGAACCTCTGCTGGCGATGCAGGAAAGCGAATACTTCCGGCCCATTTACGTGCTTTCATCCATCTGGAGGGATGCTGGCTGGGGAACCGTTGTGTATATAGCGGCGATCAGTGCGATTGACCCTCAACTGTACGAATCCGCGATGATGGATGGGGCGTCCAAATTCCGACAAATTCGCCATATCACCTTCCCGCTGCTGCTGCCTACCGTACTGGTATTGTTCCTGCTTGAAATCGGCAACTTTTTGGATCTTGGCTTTGATCAAGTCTATAATCTAATCACCCCGATGACCTACAACGTAGGAGATATTTTGGATACGTACGTGTTCCGGACCGGCATTCAGCAAGCGCAGTACAGCTTTGCAACGGCGGTTGGTTTATTCCAATCGATTATCGGACTGATACTGGTGTATATATTCAATCGAATGTCAAAGAAAGTATCGGATGGGGGGCTCTGGTAGACATGTTCGAATCGAGAAGCGAAAAAATATTTGTATCAGGCATTACGATCGTTCTCATCCTCTTGTCCGTCATAGCTCTCATCCCGCTGTTGTCTGTCATATCTACCTCGCTTAGCTCCAAAAACGCTGTGGATATGAATTTGGTCACCTTATGGCCGAAGCAGTTTACCTTCGACTCGTGGAGCTATATTATCGATCGTCCTGACTTATGGAAATCGTTTTTTCTAACTCTGGTCACGACGTTGATTGGAACGGTTTTGGCGCTGCTGATGACCGCGCTGCTTGCTTACCCGCTTTCGAAGTCGGAGTTCCGCTGGGGGCCCGTAATCATGATCAGCGTCGTAATCGCCATGATCTTCAAAGCCCCTATCGTACCTTACTTCCTGACGATTCGCGGCATAGGACTTTATGATAATCCGTTGGTGCTCATCATACCGCATATTCTGAATCCCTTTAATTTGATTATCATGAGAACGTTTTTTAAACAATTTTCGAAGGAGCTGGAGGAGGCGGCCTTGCTTGAAGGCTGTGGATATTTCCGGATGCTGTTTCAATTGGTGCTTCCACTGTCCAAAGCAGTTCTTGCGACACTGGCTTTGTTCTACGGCGTGGTGTTATGGAATCAGTTCCAGCATCCGCTCCTTTTCCTGCAAAATACCGACTGGTTTCCGCTGCAAATCAAGATTCGGCAGTTTATTACAGACGATAACGTCATTATGGCGGGCGCTGCATCAACGGTTGATCTGAACTACAACGAGCGAACCTTAAGAGCGGCCACGGTTATCTTCGCTATCCTTCCGATCATTATGGTGTATCCTTTCTTACAGAAGTATTTTGTTAAAGGGGCAATGATCGGTTCGGTAAAAGGCTAGTCATCCTTTTAGGTTTTTAGGCGAACAGCCTTAAACATATTACGGAAAGATATGGGGGAAAACAAATGAACGTTAAAAAAATGGGATTAACGATAGCGGCGGGAATTTTGGCTGTTACGGTTATAAACGGCTGCGGCGGCAACACGAACACTTCGAATGATGCTGCCCAGAGTCAAACGAGCAGTACAGATGGGGTAGTCGATATTGAAGTATGGGGCACCAACATCGGTTACAAGCCGATCACCAAAGGCAGCCAGCTGTATGAATTTTATAAGGAAAAGCTTGGCGTAGGCGTCATCCATCCTTATGTGGAATGGAACGGTGGAACGAATTACCTGAATCAGCTGAACTTGAAGATTGCGGCGAACGAAATGCCAGATTTGTTTACTCCCCAACAGGGCATGGAAGACAGCTTGGCCAAAAATGGCGCAATTGCCGACCTGACAGAGCTATTGCCGAAATATGCCCCGAATCTTTGGGAAACGATACCTACTGAAATGTGGGATGTTGTCAAGGCTAATGATCCAACCGGTCAGGGGAAAATTTATTACATCCCTGGCTCGGTCGACTACGGAAGATATGCGGGGATGATTCGTCAGGATTGGCTCGACAAGCTGAACCTGCCGATGCCAACAACGCAAGACGAGTACGTCAAAGTACTTGAGGCGTTCCGGGATCAGGACCCTAACGGCAACGGTCAGAAGGATGAGATTCCAACTGGCGGCCGTCAAGATGCTCGCTGGATGGACCACTTGTTCGCGATGTACGGTGTGGCCATGTTTGAAGGGTACCCGGAGTGGGATCTGTACGATGGCGAGCTTACTTATTCAGCCGTAACACCGAATATGAAAGCCGCTTTAGAGTTCATCGCCAAGCTGTATAAGGACGGCTTATTGGATAAGGAGACGCTTCTGAACGACAAGGCAAAGTGGGATGGGAAAATTACGTCCAATAAGGCCGGGAACTACTTCCACTGGGTGGAGCAGCTCAATCTCAATTTGGAAAACCTGCAAAAAAATACGGGTGTGAAAGCAGAATTTTCCGTGCTCCCTGTACCTAAAGTTGAAGGTTATGAGGGCTTTTACACCGGGAAAAGATTTGCTCCCCCGCAATGGGTCGTGAAGAACAATAAAGATGAAGAGAAACTGATGGCTACCTTAAAGCTGCTGAACAATATGTATGACAAAAATAATTTTAAAGCGCTATACCTCGGTGTGGAAGGCATGCACTATACAATGAAGGATGGCAAAGCCGTCAAGCTTCCGGACGATAAGAGTACGCAGGAAAATCTAGTTCTTAATCCATATTCAAGCTCGTCGACACTTGACTTTACCATTGATCTTTTCGAAAGCACCGCATCGGAAGAGAGTAAGTGGATCGTCGATCAGGTGACCAGCAATATGCAGGAAGCTCAAAAATATGCCAAGGTCATCGCCGGCGATGGCATGTCTGCCAGTGTATACGAGGGCTATCCGGATATTAACAATCGGACGCTGTTCGTGGAATATGCAGCCAAAATTATACTTGGACAATATCCAATCAGCAAATTCGATGAATTCGTAGACAAGTGGAACAAATCGGGTGGAGAAGAAGTGACGAAGCGTGCCAGAGACTGGTATGCCAAAGTAAAGAAGTAATCCAGTAAAAAATTAATCCACTAAAGATAAAGGCTTTGAATCAGGAGGGAGGCTAGGATGAGCAATCTTTTGAAGGAAGTGCTTGAGGGTCGAGAACATAATTATATCCTTCCCTTTCTCTGGCAGCATGGCGAGGAGGAGCAAGCGATTCGCGAAGAGATGGCACGTATTCATGAGGCTGGAATCGGTGCTGTTTGTGTAGAGGCACGGCCTCATCCGGATTTCCTTGGGCCGAAGTGGTGGGCGGACATGGACATCATTATGGATGAAGCTCGAAAGCGCGACATGAAGGTGTGGATGCTCGATGACGACCATTTTCCAACCGGACATGCGGCAGGCAAAGTGAAGGAGGCTCCAGAGGAGCTTCATCGCAAGTTCCTGGGTGAACGTTTTATCGATACCATCGGTCCTGCCAAAGGCACCTCTCTGCTGCTGGATACATTACTGATGAGCGGACTTCGGCCCACCATTTCGCAGAGCCAATACGCGACCGGCAAAAACAAGCTCATTTCCGTAGTCGCTGTGCGTCGAGCATCAACCAATGAAACGTTAACCAGTGAATGCATAGACTTAACTGAGCTAGTGCATGACGGCATTCTGTACTGGGATATTCCTGAAGGCTATTGGCGGGTATTCATCGTTTCAGAAAACAAGGATGGCGGCAGCAAGGCGCAGGAGGATTATCTAAACCCGCTCGTTCGGAATTCGGTTCGTATTTTGCTTGATACGGTTTATGAGGCTTTTTACAATAGGTATCACGCAGATTTTGGAAATACCTTTGCTGGATTTTTTTCAGATGAACCCGGGTTCTACAACGATAAGACGACCTTTGATTTCAATTCGAAGCTGGGAAAACAAGGCGTTTCCCTGCCTTGGAGCGATGAAATGCCGGCCCTGCTTGAACAGGCGTTGGGGGAGGATTACCGTAAGCAGCTGCATCTCCTCTGGCATGAGGCGGGGGAAAAGTCGAGCATGGTTCGGTATGCTTATATGAATATCGTCAGCAAGCTTTACGGGGAAAGCTTCTGCAGCCAGATCGGAGAGTGGTGCAGAGCCCACGGGGTAGAATACATTGGACATGTGCTGGAAGATAACAACGTTCATGCAAGGCTTGGCTCCGGCGCAGGCCACTTCTTCCGCTCGCTTTGGGGACAGGACATGTCGGGTCTCGATGTGGTGCTGTGGCAGATCGTTCCAGGCTTTGATGAAATGTCTTTTCGCTGGCCGGCAGGGGAGACAGACAGTGAATTTTTCCACTATGGCCTCGCAAAGCTAGGTGTGTCGCTGGGGCATATCGATCCGAAAAAAAAGGGAAGGACGATGTGCGAATTGTATGGAGCCTATGGATGGGCAGAAGGGCTAAAGCTGATGAAATGGCTCACTGACCATATGCTCGTTCGTGGCGTCAATTATTTTGTTCCACATGCATTCAGTCAAAAAACGTTTCCGGATCCAGATTGCCCGCCGCATCTGTATGCAGGTGGGGAAAATCCGCAATACCGCTATTATAAGCATCTGAATCATTATATGAATCGGATGAGTCACCTGATTTCAGGCGGGCGGCATGTGGCGACCGCAGCAGTCGTTTATCATGCTGAGGCCGAATGGTCGGGGGAGGCGATGTATTTTCATAAGCCAGTCAAGCAATTGATGCAAAATCAGATCGACTGTGATGTTGTTCCCGTTGATATTCTTGTGGAGGCGGCGAGTGTAAAGGATAGCAGGCTGCTGATTAATCAGGAAGATTATCGTTGCCTCATCGTTCCTTATGCAGAGGCGCTGCCAGCGGCAATACTCCGGTGTTTGGTCCAGTTCGCCGATCAAGGTGTTGCCGTCCGCTTTATTGATGACTGGCCTGCACGCTCGAGCGAAGGCAGTGACGTGTCTGCCGAGCTAACCAGTCTTGCTCATCATCGGAACGTAAAGCTTGTCGCATTAGACCAACTAGCCCAACAATTAATGGCTGATGGGTATTACGATATGAAAGCTGCTAGTTACGAGCCATATCTACGGAATTATCATTATGTTCATGAAAATTTGGCTGTATTCATGTTTTTTAACGAGCACCCGCATCAACGCATTCATACAGAAATCGTTTTGCCTGTCCAAGGCGAAATATATGCCTATGATGCTTTTCTGAATCGGTTGACCAAATGCAAGGCAAACAGGGAGACTGGAGCGGTGCAGCTTGAGCTTCATCCCTATGAATCGATTGTTCTTCTCCATGGGGCTGATCTTGGAGACTTCACCGTGCTTCCAGAGCAGCGGACCGTAACAGGAATGGATATAGCAGGTGA
The DNA here is from genome assembly GCF_059609455.1 of Paenibacillus liaoningensis. Taxonomy (NCBI): domain Bacteria; kingdom Bacillati; phylum Bacillota; class Bacilli; order Caryophanales; family Paenibacillaceae; genus Paenibacillus; species Paenibacillus liaoningensis. The sequence continues at coordinate 41,666 of NZ_JCAALU010000025.1, read as the reverse complement.
ATGGACGATTTCCACCGCTGATGCTGAGCATTATCCTTCGTTCAATGAATGGGGGAGAATGACGGCTTTAACAAACATGAGCAAGCCAGATTATTTACCGCGATTTTCCGGCACCTTTCGTTATGAAACGGAGTTTGAATGTACGCAGCATTGGAATCAAGCCTTATTAAATCTTGGGGAAGTCTATGAAACGGCAGAAGTATGGGTAAACGAAGAGCAAGCTGGCGTGCGTATATGTCCACCCTACCAGCTAGAAATCGGCGGTCTGCTGAAAAAAGGAAAAAATAAGCTTGTCATTGAAGTTACGAATACGCTCGTGAAGGACCAGCGCGACTACTTGTCGGCTTTCTCGCAGCAGGAACCGAGCGGGCTCATTGGGCCTGTACGGGTGGATGTGTCAGAAGATTAACTTATTTAATGAAGGAATCCATATTTTTGCAGCAGGAGTCGCCTGGCATAACAGGCGGCTTCTGCTTTTTTGTCGCGAATAAATCAATTTTGAACCGGGGTCCCTTTTCATTGGTTTTGAGATTCATAAAGTATGGATTCAGCAATCGTTATGCCGGTACGGTGTTAACTTAATTTAGTGTATATGCTCAGGGTGACACTAACCTTTAACACAGTACCTGTACTAAAAGTGCGTACTTACATATTTATAGTGCAATCTTTATACTCAGAGCATGAAATAAATAATTTCTATACGCCTGGAAATATTGAAATTAAGAAAGAGGGATAATTTTATGTCAAATGTCTGGAAAATTTATTTATTAGCTGCTGTTAGCTTTTTGGTTGGAACATCCGAGTATATCATAGCAGGGATTCTCGACACAGTTGCAAGAGACGTTAATGTCTCCGTCGCTGCTGCTGGTCAGCTCATTACTGTTTTTTCACTCGCCTATGCTTTTGGAACACCTTTCCTTATCGCATTTACAGCACGAATGGAGCAGCGCAAGCTTTTAGTTTATTCACTTGGGGTATTTGTGATTGGAAATATTATCGCCGTGGTTTTACCTGGCTTTGGATTTCTTATAGTCTCACGCGTTATTCTTGCACTAAGCATGGGAGTATTCGTTGTAACCTCCTTTACTGTCGCTACCAAGATGACTCCACCTGATAAACAAGGAAGTGCAATTGCAACGCTCCTTATGGGCTTTAGCACCTCGTTGATTATCGGTGTTCCGCTAGGCAGAGTTATTGCTTCTGTTTATGATTGGAGATTAATCTTCGGAGGAATCGGTGCACTAAGTATTCTTGCGATGATCGTTATACTCTTAGTCATCCCACGCTCAAATGGCGATGAATCGGTTCCCTTGCGCAAACAGCTTGCTTTAATTAAGCAACCGAAAATAATGGCAGCCCTAATGATCACTTTCTTATGGATTTCTGGTTATTCTATTGTCTACACCTACATTTCTCCCTTCCTGCTGTCGGTTACAGGGATGAACAGTAAAACAGTCATCATTGCTTTATTCGCTTTCGGGATTGCCAGCTTATTCGGCTCAAAGTTTGGCGGCTATAGTACAGATAAATGGGGATTCCCTCGTACTTTATTTGTCAGTATGGTACTGCATGCAGTAGCCTTAGTTCTACTGTCATTATCAGGCCAATGGCCTGCTATCGCTTTCCTTGTACTCATATTTTGGGCTCTCTCCGCTTGGTCAACAAGTCCAACTCAGCAATATCACTTAATGACGCTTGCTCCGGCTGCTTCAGGCATTATGGTGAGTATGAATACTTCAGTTTTACAGCTTGCTATGGGTGCTGGTGCAGGAATTGGAGGCGTTGTCGTGGAACAAGCTTCCTTAGCTTTGATTAGTTGGATTGGAGCTGCGGTTATTGCCATCGCTGCAACAACCGTTATGGTATATTTAAGAGTAACCCGCTCTAAAACTCCATCAGAACTTAGAAAGATATAGAAAAAAACTAATATCTAAAAGATGGGTGCTTAACCAACTGCAAGACTGCTATAAAAAAGAAGTATTTCCCTGTTCAGGAGATACTTCTTTGTCATATATACAAAACAACTATGCCTACCGCTGTACAGCCTCCAGAGCTGGCGAACTGTTTTTCTCTCCCCACTCGCACATCATATTTAACAATGGAATGAGAGAAAGACCACTTTCAGATAATGAATATTCAACTTTTGGAGGTATTTGGGGATATTCCTTGCGTATGATAAGCCCATCTGCCTCCAGCTCTTTTAACATGATGCTTTGCGTTTTAAAGGAAATGGTACCGATAGATCGTTTCAGCTCATTAAACCGCATTACCTTATTTTCAGACAGCCAATACATAATGATCATTTTATATTTACCGCCTATTAAGGACAACGTGTATCCAAAGCCAGTTTCTTTTAGTTTCACGCCAGTTGGAATATAGGTTTCGCTCACAAGCTACACTCTCCTTTTGGTAAGTATATGATATAAATATGCATACTTAATAATACATCATTATGCAATCTTATTGAAAGGATCATGCTGCTTACCACATGCTGCCCGGCCCTGCTACCAGCCCCTCAAACCCACCCCGTAAATTCCAATATCGACGCCTTTGCTGATTGTGCTTCGGATTTCGCCCCTTTGCGCCATTCTTTTGGAGATGCTCCCATAAGCTTGGAGAAGCAGCGATTGAAGCTGGAAATGGAATGAAAGCCGACCTGCTCGGAGATCGAAAGGATCGAAAAATCTGAGCTCTTCAACAGCTTGCAGGCCTCTTCGATCCGGGTGCTGTTCAGGAAATCAAGAGGAGCGCTGCCCATGATTTCATGGAATTTAGTGTCAGATGAATGTTACAGGATGCTGTATTAGGCTAGTATTTTAGTGCCAAAATGATTTGGAACGTAGTTTTGTCACAACAAAGTCAGTCCTGATGATCAAGAAAACCTTGATGTATCAGGACTTTTTTTATAATCCTCCTCACTTAACTTTTCAACAGGTCTTTCCGTAGGTTCTTTCTGATTCGGAGGAAGACCGTCTATGGAAGATCTATGAGCTGAATGTCTGAAGCATCCCAAACGAAGCAGTATTATTATCGATAATGATTCAAGCAGTCCTCATCTTTATAAGGTGGGGACTGCTTGTGAAGTACAGGAAAAAGAGCTGTATGATCCTTAAACAAACAGTAAAATATTAAAGAAGTTACATAAAGTATATTGTGCGAAATTCCGTTAACTGGGATGATATAGATTGTCTGAAGATAATCAGCGCCTTAAAGATGGATGTACAGGAGGAATAAAGTTGAGCAAATACTTGCTGAAACTGCTCGCATATAGTCTTGTGTTGGGGATTCTGCCTACTATAATAATCGGCTTTGCTTCCTATTCTATTGCTTCCGGGGATATGGAGGGAAAAGTCAAGGAAATGAATATGCAGTGGCTGGATCAGACTCAGATGCGTGTGGAGCAAATATTGAAAACAACTGAAAAGTCAGCCACGCAGTTTGCCAACTCATCTCTTGTTAAGGAATCCATGAGCAGTCCGTTATCTTCCTATAACTTTGAATCTATCCGCCAACTTACCAAAAAGCTATATAATTTGCAATCGAGTGAGGCGATTATTACGCAAGCGTACCTGGTCAGCCTTGAACAGAATTGGGCGCTCAACCTGAATATCATGAAGCCGTTAGATCAGATGGAGAACCATCAGGAATTCATTGACAATTCCAAACAACCGAAAAGTATTTTTTGGTATACGGGGTTGTCTGCTTCCAATGCAGATTATTTCTATGAACCTGTGGAAACGATTACATTGGTTCATAAAATCCCTATTCTGCCACAAACCGATAAACCGCAAGGGCTCCTTGTCGTAAGTTTATTTTATCCGAAATTCAAGATGTTATGGGGTTGTCATCCAACGTATCGAGCCGGAATTACATCCTGGATCGGACCGGTGCGGATATTCTGGCTACTGAATCAGACAAGAAATTATATGAAGAGATTAACAGTGATGTGGTTAACCATTTGAAATTAGATACAGAGCGACAATCGGAATATTGAATACCAGACTGGGTGGGAAAGAAGTAGCTGCCATGTATCGTTCCTCGAACTATAACAGCTGGACATATATATCGGTGGTTGACACCGGGGAAATGAAAAGAGATACCAAAAAAATAGCTGGATTCACTATACTTGTATGTCTAACAATTTTGATGATTGTCGTTACTATAGCTTTGTATGGAAGCCGCCGGATGTATCTTCCCATCAGTAATTTGCTTAATGTAGCACGAAAATACGATTATTCAATTTCAGATCAACGAACCCCGCGGAATAGAGATGATCTTGAATATATCAAATACAGTATACAATCGCTCGCTGGATCACTGGACCAGTTAGAGAAGCAGATGATGGGCCAGACAAGTCATTTGAAGGAGTATTTCGTATTGAAGTTATTTACAGGCCAAATTAGTGAGAATGATTATTTGTTCCGCTCTGATATATATGGCTTTCCTGCTGGCTGGAAGAGCTTAGGTGTCCTTGCGCTTCAGATTGATAATCTGCAAGAAACCCGCTGCAGGGAATAGGATCGGGAACTACTGCTCTATCCGGTCAGTAATATAGCCCAGGAGGTTCTGCCTGCTTCGCTTCGTTTTCCTCCCATTACGCTGAACCAATCTCAAGTTACCCTTGTGGCCACGGATAAAGAAGACAGGGAAACCGTCAGGAACATTTTGTATGAGGCTGCAGAGTGTATAAAAATAAACGCCGAGAAGTATTTGCAGATTAAAGTAAGCATTGGAATCAGTAATCCTTATGTACAACTTACAGATACCGTTATTGCGTATGGGGAAAGCTTAAACGCTTTGAAGGTGCGGATCAGTCTTGGTCCGGAAATTATTATTCATTATGGCGATATCGGGAATCATTCAGCTAACGATCATTATGAATATTCCCATTTAAAGATACTGGAGGAGAGAGTAATATACGCAAGACACCTTGGTTTATAAGGATCGTACTTTGTATGAACATCAAACGTTGCTCCTGCAATTAGCCTCCAGACTTCTGCAAATCGTACAAGAGCAGGGTATGTCAATCAAGCAAGTATTGGGGGGGAAGGTGACATGGGGAAAATATTTCAACTGCAGACACGGGAGGAGATCATTCATTGGTTCGAATCTAAATTGTTTGGTCCCATAATTAAGATGCTGTCTGACAACTCTAAGATTCAATACGTGAAAATTGCAGACAGACTAATGAATATGATTCATGAGCAGTATGATCAGGAGATTACGCTGGAATTGTACTCGAAGATTTTAAATTATCATCCGGTTTACTTAAGCCGCATCTTTAAACGGGAAATCGGTATATCCTTTAGTGATTATTTGACTGACTACCGAATGAAAATAGCCAAAGTGATGCTTGAAACGACGAAATGAAAATATCGGAAATCAGCGAGAAAATAAAATACAAGAATATTAGTTCTTTTATCCGGAGCTATAAGAAGACCTATCAAATTACACCAGGCCAATACCGGAAGAATATGATGAACGGAGCCCAAGAATGAAGTTCATCGGTGAATTGAATGGAAGTGCAAAGACTGTGGAATTGGTGTTAAATGTCGGAGATACAGTATCCACACCGACGCCGATACCAACATCCACGCCAACAGCGACACCGATGCCAACGTCGGCTCAGACTGCAACAGCAACACTGAAACCGGCACCAGCAGCAAGCGGTTCTTCAATAACGCTAACTGCAACGCTTGATAGTACAACGGCTATAGCGAAAGCAGAGGTCACGGCAGCAGCCATCAATACTGCTTTTTCCAATGCGGCACCCGACAGTACTGGTGTCAAGACAGCAGATATCATCTTACTCCAAGTGGAGGGTGCCAAGGCGTATGAACCGGTATTACCGTCCAGTGTGTTTACTCAGGGAGACAAAAAACAGCTTATTAAATTGATTACACCTATAGGAACCGTTGAATTGCCCGGTAATATTTTTGAAGCCTATCTCACAGAAGGCAGCTCCAGCATTTCCGTTCTTATCGAATCGGCAGACAAGACAGCTATTGAGGATCCGTCATTGAGAGAAAGTGTTGGAGACAAACCAATCATTGAATTGACCATAAACGTAGACGGTAAAGCAGTAGAGTGGCAAAATAAAAATGCACCGGTCAAAGTATCCCTTCCCTACGTGCCAAACCAGGATGAGCAAAAGAATAACGAGTATCTTGTAATCTGGTATATTGACCAGGCAGGGAAGGCCACAAAGGTATCAAACACTAAATACAACTCAGCAACGGGTATGGTAACCTTTAGTACGCCTCACTTTAGCAAGTTTGCCGTTTCTTATGTATTTAAGACTTTTAATGATGCGTCTATATTTCCTTGGGCTCAGAAACCGATTGAAATTTTGGCTTCCAAGGGCATTATAAACGGGATTTCAGAAACGTCTTTCTATCCGGGGACTAACATTACAAGAGCTGATTTCCTGGTTATTCTGGTAAGAACATTAGGAATTACAGCCGACTTCAGCGACAACTTTAGTGATGTCAGCCCATCGGACTACTACTTTGAAGCACTGGGGATTGCCAAGAAGCTGGGTATCAGCAACGGAGCAGGGAACGACGTCTTTAATCCAAATGAACAAATCTCCCGTCAGGATCTGATGGTTTTTAGCAGAAGGGCACTTCAGATTTTTGAAGTGGTTATACCACAAGGCAGCGCCGCGGATATCCAGAAATTCGGTGACAGATCGGAGCTGGCGGCATATGCAGTGGAGGATGTTGCCGCTATGGTGAAGGAGAGGATTGTCAGCGGCAGCGGAAATACCCTTAATCCTAAAGCCTACGCGACCAGAGCAGAAGCTGCTGTCATTATGTACAGAATCTTTAATAAGCTGTAGGAGGTTTTTTTGCATTTTGTTCCTCCGATTGCACTGGTAATTTCATAACTTGGGAAGAAAAAGGTAAACCCAGCTTAAACAGACTCTTCAAAGGGTCTGTTTTTTTATGCACACCTTAACATTTCAACAGTTGCATAATTTGATTTCTATTTCATGAACTCTTTTGACCATATGAGGATAATAAAAACCAGCAAGGGAACTCTTCTATGTTAGGGGGTACTTTGCTATTTAATGAGGATGGTCATCCTAGGGGCAGCTTTTTTGTTTTTTGAATTAATGTTAATAAGAATTCAGCATCACTTCATATGAACGCTTGCAGGTATGGCCCTTTAATTTGTCGAATGATAGGTGCGATAATAGGTGGAGGTAAATGTGGCAAGAAGGGGGCATGTCCGTGGGAGGAATGTTTAAGCTGATTGTGAATTATATTCAGCAGGCGACGATGAAGAAGAGGATCATGTTTATTTTTGCAAGCGGCACCCTGGTTCCTTTTATTTGTGTCGCGCTGCTGTCTTATCATACGATGTCTTCGATTCTGTCGGGCAATTTGGAGAGCAGTGTGCGCAGTAATCTGAAGCAGGCAGAACTCTCTTTGGAAAAAACCATCAGCAACTTGAATCACGTCTCCCAGCAGCTTGCGCTGCAGGGCAGCATTGGCAAAAAAGTAGATTCGCTCCTCTCCTCCGATAATCAATTTGAAAGAGCTGTGCTGACGGAAGAGATTAATACGGAGCTTAATCTGATCTCTTTTACCAACCCGACCATTGGCCTCATGATGTATTATTCCCAAGCTAAAGGCACCTACATGTTCAACAGTACTACCGTAAAAGAGGATTATGAAATAAATGGCTTGCCACTGCTTGCTGAGTACTTTAGAATTTCTTATTTTGGGCCTCATATCAGCAATGAGCGCTATAATGACGAATATGTGATCTCGGCGCTCCGCAAGGTGGATTTGCCCGGAGATCCTGATGATATGTATGTGTACGTCGAGTCAGGCTTCAAGATGACCCCGTCTATTTTTGAAAATAAACTGGAGGATGCCTCCTATTATCTGATTTTGGATAACGACAAGAGGATTGCGTACAGCGATGTGCCTGCTGACTTTGCTATGAACCATTACTTTAATGACAGCAGGGGCAATAATGGATCCGGTCTGCTGAACGGGTATTATTGGTTTGAAAGCACCAGCAACCAGGGGTGGAGCGTAGTATCGCTCATTCCCAAAGACGAATATAACAAGGAGAAAAATCGCTGGGTCATCCAAATGATCTATTTGTTCTTATTGTTTCTTGCCGTCAGCTTGCTGATTGCCTGGTTCCTGTGGAAGATGGTATATATTCCGCTGCAGCAGTTCAATCATCAAATCAAATCCATTACGCAGCGGAACACAGCACTTGCCGAAGTACCGCGTATCAAGATTCCAGAGTTTGATTTCCTGCTCAAGCAGCTGCAAAATATGAAAAACCAGATTTCTGAGCTGATCCAGGAGGTGGAGGTCAAAGAGAAAGGGAGAGCCGACCTTGAGGTGGAGAAGCTGCTGTACCAGATCAACCCGCATTTTCTGATGAATACGCTGGATACGGTCCACTGGCTGGCCGTGATGAACGGACAGAAGGACATCGACAGGCTGGTGGTCTCGCTCAATAAGCTGCTGTATTACAATCTGGGCAAAAGAGGACAAGTCTCCACTATCCGTGAAGAGATCGACTCCATCAGGCAATACTTAACGCTCCAGCAGATCCGGTATGATTTCGCCTTTGATGTGCGGATCCATGTGGATGACGATGTGTTGGATATAGCGATTCCACGGTTTATTTTACAGCCGATTCTGGAGAATTCCCTTTACCATGGACTTCATGATGAGGGATATATTCAAGTGGAGGTGGGGAAGGACGAAGGACAAATTATAATAACTGTCTATGATAATGGCGCAGGCATTTCGGAAGAGGAGATCGCGAAACTGCTCCATCAGAAGCAGGTTGAACAGCAGAAGGCCGGGATGGGGATTGGAATGAGCTATGTCAAACGAATGATTGAGAACCAATATGGCGGTCTGGCCAGTCTTGAGATCCAAAGTGAATTGGGCAAAGGAACGACCGTCTTTCTGAAATTACCGAGCATGGAGGTTCTGCCGAATGATTAAAGTCTTAATTGTGGATGACGACAACCTGGTGCGCAAAGGATTGAGATCCATGCTTCCCTGGAAGGAATACAGTATGGAAGTGGTGGGAGAAGCGAAGAATGGTGAAAAGGCTCTGGAATTTCTCGCTGCGCAGAAGGTCGATTTATTGCTCACTGATCTGGCAATGCCTGTCATGTCAGGTATGGAGCTGATGCGGGCCGTCCGGAAGCAATATCCCCACATCTCTATAGTTGTGCTGACGCTCCATCAGGACTTTGAATATATTCAGGATTGCCTAAGACTGGGGGCTATTGATTATATCGCAAAGGTTGAACTGGAAACGGACAGCTATGATGAGGTAATGAGCAGAATCAGAGGACGAATACTGGAAGAGAAGACGAAGAATGCTGCTCCGGTCATAACCGATGAGGTGCAGCTAACAAATAACCGCTTCTATGATGCCGTTCCCGGTCAAAAACTGGATGACGCAAGCCAGGATAAATCATTTTTGCCCACGCCAGATAATGAAAATTTGCTCGCTGATCTGAAGAAGCAGGGGCTCGCCTTGGTCTGGGTTCACAAAGCATCCGAGTTTGACGAATTTCTGGAGAATTTGAAAAGGGCAGCTTTGCCGCCTGCAAGACTGACCGCGTTCCTGCATGCATTATTGCTGGGATGGAACCGGATCTACGCCTCGGTAACCAAGCAGCAAATCGAGCTGCCGGAAGCCTTCGGTGCATGGTTTGAAGTGGAGGAATGTCTGCGTAAGGCGAGAGCATCCCTGGCTGCTGCCATTGGCAAGCCCCAATATTCGGAGGAGGTCAAGGAATGCATTGCGAAAGCGGTGCAGGCCATGCATGAGGAATTAGCGGATCCGGTCATTGCTTCCGAAATGGCCAAAAGAGTGAATATGAGCCGCAGCTATTTCAGCCAGTGCTTTAAGGACATGGTCGGTATGACCTTCAATGAGTATTTACGTTCTATTCGGATGGACAAGGCCAAGGAATACCTGCAGTATACGCAAAAAAACATGCAATGGATTTCCGAGCATACCGGATATACGGATCAGAAATACTTCAGCCGGGTGTTTTATGAAAAAACAGGCATGCTCCCCAGTGAGTACCGGCAATCCGCCCAATCCGGGGTACAAATGTCCGATGTTTAGGGGGACAAATGTCGACTAACGCGGCTCTAACTTCCTCCATATCTCTACCCAAACTGAAAGCCGCTTTCTGCCACGAAGGCGGTTTCTATCCTGTATACTCAGGTAACAAGGCAATCTTACTGAAGGAAGGGAAGGTAAGATGAACAGAAGACATAGGATGATTGCTTTGATCGTCATCATACTGTTTATAAGCGCGTGCAGCAGCTCCAAGAGCTCCAATCCAGACACCGATCAAAATGCCAGGCTGCTTCCCGATTCATCCGGAAAATATGAGAGCCCCGTTACCATTAGAATTGGTACGACCGTCGAGTCTACTAAGTCACTGCTGGAGGGCGAAACCCTTGTCGATAATCAATATACCCGAAATATCAAAAATAATTTGAATATTATCGTCGACTATTCTTTCAAAGCGTCGCCGGCGAATTATAACCAGAAAGTAAGCCTGGCTATTGCCAGCGGTGATTTGCCGGATGCGATGGTTGTAGGTCCTGTTGAGTTAAAAGAAATGATTGAGGCCGATCAGCTCATGGATCTGACCGAAGTGTATCATACGTATGCTTCTCCGGTAATCAAGAGGATTGTGGACAGTACAGATGGAGAAGCGCTTAACAGCGTAACGTTTAACGGAAAAATTCTCGCACTCCCCAATGTACAGCTGCGTGCGGATGGAGTCCATCTCTTATGGATCCGCAAGGATTGGCTGGACAAGCTGCATATGGAGCCGCCCCAAACGATGGAAGAGCTGGAAGCGGCTGCGCAAGCCTTTGTGGAACAGGATCCGGACGGCAACAACGAGCGGGATACGATAGGATTGGCTGGACCAAGCTTGACGGGCAGGCTGTATGCGAATTTTCTTCATTCAACCAACAATTTATATGGCTTTGACGGAATCTTTGCCGCCTATGATGCCTATCCGGGCTATTGGCTGGAGGATAGCGGCAAGGTGGTATATGGCTCAGTCCAGCCGGGAACCAAGGAAGCTTTGGGGAAATTAAGAGAAATGTATTTGGCAGGACTCATTGATCCTGAAATGGGGGTGCGAGAAGATCCGGGAGAATCCATTATGAACGGAAAGACGGGGATGTTCTTTGCGCCGTGGTGGGCACCTTATGGACCTATAGACGATGCAGTCAGGAGCAATCCCGAGGCCAATTGGCAGGCCTATGCGCTCCCGCTGAACCGGAATGGCGAATATCGTCCTCACATGAGTACATCCACAAGTCAATTTGTCGTGGTCCGTAAAGGATATGAGCATCCGGAAGCCGCAATGTTAATTCTTAACAATCTGGTTCTTGGGGAAAGCGAGGGAACCTTCACAACCGAAAGGGGCCCGACAGAATATCCTTTACGATTAACTTATGCGCCGACCGATGAGACCGAATATGAAGTGAAGGCGCTCCGGCAGGTGTTGGCGGGAACCAGCACCGCTGAGGATTTCTTGGATAAGCCCGAATACAAAATGCTGCTATCGGATATCCGGAATATTGGCCCAGTCAAATTGGGACCTTATGACAAATACGATATCAAGTATTGGGCTCCTGATAAAAACAGGGCGATGTGGATACGCGGCTACTCCTTGATGGTGGGCGGTTCGCCGCTGGTAGACAACGAGATTAATGGAATATTCAGTGCCACCTATGCCCAAACCAAAACCATGGAAAGCAGGTGGCCAAAGCTTCAGCGGCTTGAAGAGGAGACCTTTCTGAAGATTATTCTCGGCGCAGCTCCGCTGGATGCCTTTGACCAGTTTACTGAGGAGTGGATCAAGCAAGGCGGGGAACAGATTACTCGGGAAGTAAATGAATTGAACCGATAAGCTCAGCATGAATGTTCCCAGCGTGGCGCTGGAGCAGCTTCCGGCGCCATAAATTGTTTTGAATAGTAGGAATAAAATAATGCTGGACCCGAGACTGCTTGGTATTGGGGCCCGGACGCGGCTTCGCACACGTTTTTAATGTTAATATTTTACTTAATAGTATATAAATTGAATTAAACGGTGGAGGAGAACTATGGACATCAATACGGCAAGTAAAACCATGGTGGATGCAAAATCCCCCAAACGGTTTCAAAGCAAAGACAAGTACTATTTATTTCTGATGGCATTGCCATTTCTGGTTCTGGCTTTTTTATTCTCGTACCTGCCGCTTTACGGATGGATCTATGCCTTCTATGACTACCGGCCCGGCATTCCGCTCTCTGCTTCCGAATTCATGGGCTTTGACTGGTTCACATCGATGATATCCAATGAAATTCAGCGTCAGGAAGTTCTGAGAGTGCTGCGCAACACCTTCGCCATCAGCTCTTTAAATATTGCGACTTCCGTTTTGCCGGTCATCTTCGCAGTCTTTCTAGTTGAACTCAGAAGCACTAGATTCAAGAAAATTGTACAAACGCTTACAACATTGCCGAACTTCATCAGCTGGGTACTCGTTTATTCCTTTGCCTTCATGCTGTTCTCGGTAGATAACGGGTTTCTGAATAACCTGCTGCTGGACTTGGGGTGGATTTCTAGGCCGCTGAATATTCTCGCCTCCGATGATCATACCTGGATGGCGATGACCTTGTGGAGTGTATGGAAAGGATTAGGCTGGGGCGCGATTATGTATATTGCCGCCATTACAGGCATTGATCAGGAGATCTATGAGGCAGCAAGAGTCGATGGTGCCGGACGCTTCCGGTTGATGTGGCATGTAACTGTACCGGGCATTATGCCTACATTCTTCGTGCTGCTGCTGCTCTCGATCGGTAACTTCATTAATAACGGGATGGAGCAGTTCTATGTGTTCCAGAATGCGATGAATACGAATCATATCGAGGTTCTGGACCTGTATGTATACAACATCGGCATGACGAACTCGAACTTCGGTTTCGCAACAGCTGTAAGCATGCTGAAATCACTGGTTAGTCTGTTCCTGCTGTTCGTAGCGAATAGCATGTCCAAAATCATCCGCGGTGACAGCATCTTTTAATCTGACAGACAGAAAAGGAGAGAAGCGACATCATGCCTGCCAAAGAGAAATTTACGTTGTTCCATTTCATTAACTATGCCGTGTTTGCGATCATCACGCTCATTTGTGTATTTCCATTTTATTATCTGTTCATTAATACGATCAGCAATAATGACCTCAGCAGCAGAGGACTGATTATGTTCTATCCGAAAGACCTCCATTTTACCAACTACATGGATGTCTTTAAAATTCCCGGTCTAGGACAGGCAGCGCTTATGTCGGTCGGGCGTACGGTGATTGGCACCATTTTGACGGTTGCCGCCTCCGCCTTTCTGGGATACTTGTTCACCAAGCAAATGTGGGGACGCAAATTCTGGTACCGCTATCTGGTCATTACGATGTATTTTAACGCCGGTTTGATTCCGTGGTATTTAACGATGCTGAATCTGGGGCTGACCAATAATTTTGCCGCTTATGTATTGCCGTTCATCGTCCAGCCGTTCTTTATCATTCTCGTCAAAACCTTTGTGGAGTCTACGCCGCTCGCCCTGCAGGAGTCTGCACAAATAGATGGGGCCGGTTATTTCAAGGTTTTCACAAGTATTATATTGCCACTGATTACGCCGATTCTGGCAACCATTGCAATCTTCTCGTCGGTCACCCAGTGGAACAGCTTCACGGATACCCTATTTCTGGTCACGGATCAGAAGATGTTCACGCTTCAGTTCATTCTGTACCGCTACATGAATGAAGCGACTTCAATTGCCCAACTAATGAAGCAATCTACAGGCGCGATGGATCTGGATCTGGCCAATATGGCAACGCCGACCTCCATCCGCACAACCGTGTCCATGGTCGTTGTGCTGCCGATCCTGCTCGTGTATCCGTTCTTCCAGCGATTCTTTGTCAAAGGCATTATGATTGGCGCAGTCAAAGGCTAAACGGCCGATGTTAATTGCTTGAAGGAGGTGAAGTTCTTCTACTGAACGTCTGTTTTATGCAAGAAGGACAGCCAAAGAGTATGAACAGGGGAGGATTTTGGAAATATGAAAAAAAGATGGTATGGCTCTGCGCTGCTCATCCTAATGTGCGCTATGCTCGTATTTACTTCAGCCTGCAGCAATAATAATGGAGGGAATTCGGCGGACGGCGGTACAAAGGCTCCAGCCGCTTCCGGTAACAACGAAAACCCAGATAGAGAAGAGATCACCATTGATGTGTTCTCGATGTTGGCTAACTATGCCGGGGAGCAGCCCGGATGGTTTGCCAAGCTTGTGAAAGACAAGTTCAATATTAAGCTCAACATCATCGCCTCCAATCTAGCTGGCGGACAGCAAAAAATCGCGACCATGATGGCCTCCGGCGATCTAGGCGATCTAGTTGTGTTCGGCACCAACGGCAGAGACTATCAGGATGCCATCAAAGCGGGTCTCTTGCTGGACTTTACCAAGGACGATCTGCTGAACCAATATGGTCAGGGCTTGCTGGCCAATGCCCCGGAAGCCATTGAAGCGAACAAGAAGCAATTTGGCGGCGGCACGGCGGTATACGGAGTAGGATTTGACGTGGGAACCGGTGAAGGTCCTTCCGAAGGCGCGACGATGAATTACGGGCCGAATCTCCGCTGGGACTTGTACCAGCAGCTTGGAAGCCCGGAAATCAAGACGCTGAATGATTATCTGCCACTGCTTAAAAAAATGCAGGAGCTCGAACCAAAGAGTGAAAACGGCCGTCCGACTTACGGTATTTCGCTCTGGTCCGACTGGGACGGCAGCTATATGACACTGGCCAAAGTCATTGCCCAGTTTCACGGATATAATGAAGGCGACGGCCTGAATCCGGCAGGGATGATTCTGACGCATCAGAATAAAGATGAATGGCAGGGCGTCCTTGATGAAGACGGATATTATCTTCAAGGTTTGAAGTTCTACTACGATGCGAATCAAATGGGGCTGCTTGATCCGGATTCCTTAACGCAGAAATTCTCGGATGTCTCCAACAAGATCAAAGACGGGCAAGTATTATTTTCACACTTCCCTTGGGTTGATAACGTTTACAATACCCCTGAACGTACAGCTGAGGGCAAGGGCTTTGCACTGGTGCCTTTTGCCGATGAGAAAGTCACCTCTTACGGGCAGAGCCCGTACGGCGGCAACCGGGTATGGGCAATCGGGGCGGATGCCAAGGACCCTGAGCGCATTATGGAATTCCTGAGCTGGCTGTACTCTCCGGAAGGCGTAATGGAAGCGAACTATGGCCCGAAAGGCTTGGCCTGGGATATCGACGGCAGCGGCAAGCCTTTCGTAACCGAATACGGCTGGAAGGCGCTGCCGGCGAATGCCGAGCCGGTACCAGCGGAATATGGTGGCGGCACATTCAAAGACGGTACGAATCAAATTAATAATACGACCCTGAAGCTGACGAACATCAACCCGGATACAGGGGAAACGTATGACTACAACCTGTGGCCTTCAACGCTGAATCATAATCCGGACCCGGTTACCAAAAGCTGGCGCGAAGCTACGGGTGTAATGACAGCGAAAGACTATTTTGTAAAGAACAACATGATTGAAGTCTCGAAGCCGTTCTTTACGACGGAAACCCCGGTTACCGTCCCTGCCCAGCTGCAGCAGAAGATTGACGGAATTGGAAAGATTATTAAGGAGTATTCATGGAAAATGGTCTTTGCCAAGAACGATGCTGAATTCAACAAGCTTCAGGAAGAGATGATTACGAAATCCAAAGGTCTTGGTTATGACGAAGCGGTAGCCTATGAAGTCGGAAATGCAGAGAAGATGGTGTTTCCTTTTAGATAAGGAATATATGAAGGATTAACTGCCGATTAAGTCCGGTGCGGGAATTTGCTCCAACCCAATGCATATCTTTAATTTCATACCATTAAAACAAAAAGCCGGTTTTCAGGATGTTCCTGAATAACCGGCTTTACATTTTTCTAGCAACCCATGTTTAGGAGAGATTTAAAGATATTCGCACTTGAAGTTTGAGAACTCAGCCTTAGCTTCTTCCCCATAAGCATATAAGCCGATGAGGACGCCTGTAAAGCCTCCTGCAACCTCAGAGGATAGGTATCTGGTTTGTGCCGTGCCTAAGAGAGTATCCTTGCCGTTTGCTTGAATAAGGAAGCTATAGCACTCATGACTTGCCCGAATAATCAGAGTAGCATGGTTGTCGCTTTCCAAATCTATTTCATATTCAATGGATTTAATATCTCCGATATTCAAACGCTCAATAACTATATACCCGGTTTCAGCTTTACGTATAGCCAAATCATAATGATGATTCTCATCCATATAAAGAGTTATACCGGCTTCGCCGTGGGTGAGGCTGACATCGCATGAAATGACGGCGTTGAAGTCTCTTTGTCTTATGCCGATAAAAGTCGGGGATGCTGGAATATCCAGCGTCACTGCGGTCCCTTTAAGCGTTGCTTTATCGGGTTCTAACAGATAATTCGCTGCAATAGGATGACGAAGATAGCACCAATCCAAATTCCAATCCGTGTTCTCGAAGGTATAAAGCTTTTTCTCCTGCTGGATGACAGGCCCCCAGTTCCGATCAGTGTCAAAACTCGTTAGAGTGGTGCCGTTGTGCCCTGCTGTAAACCAGCCATCCTCATCGAAGGCAACCGGTGTAAGGAAAACTTCGCGTCCGAGATGATGGTAGGTAAGCCATTGACCGATTTGACGGAAGCCCAGATGGAGCATCCACCAATTTCCTTCGTTATCCTGAACCAGATCGCCATGGCCAACCCCCTGCAGCTCATAACCGCCCTTATTGCGGTTGGTTAGTACGGGATTATTCGGGTAAGCTTCGAACGGTCCGGAAGTAGATTCTCCCCGCGCATAGATGACCATATGGCCATATTCCGTTCCGCCTTCAGCCGCCATCAGGTAATACCGGCCATTGATTTTATATAGATGCGGGCTTTCCAAATAGCGCCCGCCTGTTCCCTGCCAAATCGAGCGGCTCGGCGACAATTTGCTGCCCGTTTCAATGTCAATTTCACACTGAACAATGCCGCCTATCCCGTTATCATCTTTCCCGTTGCTCATAAAGAAGGCTTTTCCATCTTCAAAATACAAATCGGGATCGATTCCCCCCTGTTCCACATAGATCGGCTCCGACCATTCATCGTAAATATCGTCGGTCCATACATAGAAATTTTGACGAGTGGTGTCGTTGGTCGTGGTCATGTAGAATCTTCCGTTGTTGTAACGTATCGTTGGAGCAAAAACTCCGCCGGAGCTGCCCACCTTGCCGAGCTGAACCTGACTCTCTCTGGTTAGACAATGACCGATTTGCGTCCAGTTAATCAGATCCTTGCTCTCAAAAATCGGTACGCCAGGGAAGTACTGAAAGGAACTGCAAACAAGATAATAGGTGTCTTCTACTTTGCATACACTAGGGTCTGGATAAAATCCTTTGATAACCGGATTATTGTATTTCATATATCCT
This sequence comes from Paenibacillus liaoningensis, assembly GCF_059609455.1. Taxonomy (NCBI): domain Bacteria; kingdom Bacillati; phylum Bacillota; class Bacilli; order Caryophanales; family Paenibacillaceae; genus Paenibacillus; species Paenibacillus liaoningensis. Next base: position 24,111 of record NZ_JCAALU010000025.1, on the reverse strand, counting down.
CCTCATTTGTTAATTCACATGTATGTGAATTTAATGTGATAAGCAGCTAATGAAATTAAACACTATTGCTGAAATTCTTGCAATAGATTGGGCTTGAAGGTTCCTGTTAATTCTATTAAATTTATATATATATGATTTCAATAAATGTGGTCAGGAGATTATGATGATAATCAAAGCGAACGGGGAAGCGAAGTTCATACCGTTATATGAAGCGTTGGCCAGTGAGGTTAGATGGAAAATTATGAGTCTCATTGCCGACAGCGAAATGAACGTGAAAGATATTGCGAATCACTTAGAGCTCAGTCCCTCTATCGTCACGATGCACATCCGAAAACTCGAACAAGCCGGGCTCATCGGAAGTCGCAGGGTGCGGTTGGGCGGAGGGACGCACAAAATGTGTTTTCTCAAACAGAAAGCCGTCGAGATTGAGCTGCCGTTCGCCAGCCAGACAGCGAAGGTCAGAGAACAAAGTATTTCGGTCGGTCATTACACGGCTTTTGAAGTCCATCCTACTTGCGGGCTTGGTACGCTCGAGAAAGAGATCGGGGTATGGGATGACCCTAGATATTTTCTTGATCCCGAGCGGGTTCACGCCGCCATTCTGTGGTTTGGGTGGGGCTATGTTGAATACAAAATGCCTAACTATCTGCTTGCAAATCAAACCGCAGAGGCCATCGAAATATCAATGGAGATTGCTTCGGAAGCGCCTGGCTTAAGAGATTATTGGCCTTCGGATATTGAGTTCACGTTCAACGGCATCTCCCTAGGCACATGGACTAGTCCGGCTGACTTTGGAAGAGCTGCGAGGGGGAGACTTACACCTGAATGGTGGCATCGGAATGTGAATCAATACGGGCTATTGAAGACGATTCGAATTGACCGAGCGGGTACATTTATGGATGAAGAACGTATGTCGGATGTGACCCTCGCGGATATTAAGCTGCAGGAACCGTTCTGGACGCTTCGTTTCGCCGTTGATGAGCATGCTGTTAATGCAGGAGGGTTGACCCTCTATGGTTCGGGATTCGGCAATCACGATCAGGATATTGTAATCCGCGTTCACCTGAACGAAGATTATTAATTCGATAATCTGATGGATGAAAAATTAGAAATAAAAAAAGAGATCCGGCTTATGACAGCAGATCTCTTTTTGTTGTTTTTGTTGTTGAACTCTTAGACGAATCGATAGAGGCGTACACCGTGCGGCTGTATCGTGGCCTGCAGCGAGCCTGCTTTTAACTCAGCTGGCTCTCCGCTCCACAGCTCTGTGCCTTCAGTAACGCTGGTCAGGCCGATTTGCTCAATGGCCAGATTCAGAGGCAACGGGTTCTCGCCAACGTTGAATACGGCAGCATAGCGGGCGCCATCGGTGTGTTCGGCTGTCCAGACGATGAGATCTCCCTGGCAGAGGGCTTCCTTGGCTCCATGGCTCTCCCGGTGCATGCGCAGAACCTCGCGGTTGGTAAGCAGCGAAAGCGTCCAGTCATCGTTATCCCGCAGTTCACCACCGAAGATAAGTGGCGAGCGGAAGATGCTCCAGAGCGACATCATCGTCAACTGCTCATCGCGTGTGAACCTGGTCCAACGGTCCGCCCCGCCGCCATCCACCGAGCGGATGCCGATGTGCCCGAGGGGCAGCATGTCGCAGTCCGGCCAACAGCCAGCCTCCGGGACGCCTTGCCATTTCCGGCAGCGGTCGAACATATCCAGCAGCAGCGGCCATAGATCCCAGAAATCGTCCGTAACCCGCCACATGTTGGCATGCTCGGTGAAGAACTCCGCGTATTCCACCGGAGCAGGACCAGGAGAAAGGCTCAGCACCATGGGCCGGCCGCAGCGCTCAATCGCCTTGGAGATCAGGGCTATCTCCGGCTGATGAGTGTCGTACAGCCTGGAAGCGGCGATGTCGTCTACCTTCACCAGGTCGACACCCCACTCTGCGTACAATTGAAAGAGAGAATCGTAATAGGCCTGAGCCCCTTCCTTTGACGCATCTACGCCGTACATATCCGTATTCCATGGGCAGATGGAGTTCGTATGCGCAATATCGCGTGCTGTCGCGGCTGTACCTAAGATAGGGGTAGCGGCGTGAGCGGCCTGCCGCGGAATGCCGCGCATAATATGAATGCCGAATTGCAGTCCAAGACTATGGACATAATCGGCTAATGGTTTGAAGCCCTGGCCGCCCGTTGCGGAAGGAAATCGGTTCTCGGCAGGCATCAGCCGGGAATATTCATCCATCACCAGCGGAACGAATGGACGGTATTGTGAAGAATTCGCAAAGGGCTCGTACCATTGAATATCGACGGTAATGTAGCTCCAGCCGAAGTCTTTGAGATATTCTGCCATGTATTCCGCATTGCCGCGGATTTCGTCTTCTGTTACGGCCGCGCCATAGCAATCCCAGCTGTTCCAGCCAAGCGGCGGAGTTGGTGCTGTAAGCTTATGATTCATCGTAAAGCTCCTTTACTGATTAATTATTGCTCTTTCTAAGTTCATCATAATAAAGGAGACTAGCGATATCTATAGTAATCTTACGAGTGGAATAGTACTATATTGCGGTTAATCAAAAAACAGCCTACGGTAGGTTAGGCTTTCGCCCCCACTCCGGAATTCTCCCGGTGTAAGCCCGGTCAGGCTGCGGAACGCCTTAATGAAATAACTCCCGCTGGAGTAGCCAATCCGCTCGGCTATGGCTTCAATGCTCAGACTGGTTCCTCGCAGCAGCTCCATGGCCTTCTCCGTGCGCACGCGGGTCAAATAAGCGCCGGGTGTCAGGCCCGTACTAGCCGAAAACCGGCGGATCAGGTGATATTTGGACAGGGAGACATGCTCGGAAAGCTGATCGATACTGATCATCCGTGAATAGTTGTGTTCTATAAATTCGGCTGCGAGCCTTATATTCTTTGACCAGTTGTCCCTGTCTCGCAGAGTGGTTACCTGCATTCTGGCCAGTTCTGTCACGAACTGATAAACGCAAGACGACGCAATCAGCGGATCTGAGATTCTTCCTGCTCCCGCATCAACCACAATCATCCGCGACAGCCGGACTGGCGCACAGTCTGTGGGCAAATGGGGAACTTCCCCCGCAACACGCAAAAATTTGCGCCAATGGGGCAAAATCAGGTTGGGCCGGAACAGCAGGAACAGGAATTGCCAGGGCTCTTTTGAATCCGGATGGTAGTAATAGCGGTGGGGTCCGGGAATTTCAGCGAGAAAAGCCTGCCCGGCAGTGACCCGGTGAGTCCGGTTTTCCGACTCAAACACGCCTTCACCGGAAATAGTGTATTGGAACAACAGAAGAGGCCCATCATTCCGCTCCAGGCCGTCCCAGCGGTAAGAGGGATCGGTGATAGCATCATATCCGGCCGCATATAATACGCACAACTGCAGCTCCTTATCTTCAGCAAACCGAAAGCCGTAGGTGCCTCTGGGGATGTCCATAAATGTCCTCCTTGTCGTGAAAATACTGCTTGTCTGCCAGCGGTCAATCGATTATTACCACATGATACCCTGCCCCTGTTACTACCACCTCAAACCCACCCCGTTAACTCCAAAATCGACGCCTTGGCCGATTGTGCTTCGGATTTAGCTCCTTTACGCCATTCTTTTGGAGATGCTCCCATAAGCTTGGAGAAGCAGCGATTGAAGCTGGAAATGGAATGAAAGCCGACCTGCTCGGAGATCGAAAGGATCGAAAAATCTGAGCTTTTCAACAGCTTGCAGGCCTCTTCGATCCGGGTGCTGTTCAGAAAATCAAGAGGAGCGCTGCCCATGATTTCATGGAATTTTCTGCGGAAATGGGTGGTGCTTAAGTGGCATAGATCGGCCAGAAAATCGATGGTAATAGGGGTCATATAGTTTGTCGTGATATATTCCAGTGCTGGAGAGATGACAAAATCGCCCTTCAGACCTTGTTCCGTTTCTTGTTCGGCCAGCATTTCATTCGTGGAATGAATTCTAATGAGCTCTATGTAAAGGGATAACAATAAGCCGTAGGCACTTTCCTGATAGTACGGATTTTGCTGCTTCAATTCCTCTACAACCGACGTGGCAAGGGAATAGATTTTGGGATACTGCTCCTTATTTAAAATACAGTGCTTTCCCTGGACCCTCCACAGGTTCGGCTCGAAGCTGCTGTAAGCACTCTTAAAGGTTTGCTGAAACAGATCCTCCGGTGAAAAAAAGAGATAGGACCATAGACTAGCTTCATTAGGCGAGCTATACGTGGTGTGGGGAAGATATCTGGGAAGGAAGGTCACATCGCCTGCCTTGAAAGGTACCGTTTCTCCTTTGATCTCCATGCTGCCGCTATCCGAATGGCAAATACCGATCTCCAAGTGGTTATGGAAATGAAGATGCTCGCTTTTGATATCCGAAATTCGCCAGCGTTCCCCGCTTAACAGCAGAACAGGGAAGTTGATCGGCAAGCTGTAGTGGCGGTATTCGATGACGGGCTTCTTTTTTCTAGGCATATTCCACACTCTCGTTCCCATTACGTTAATTTGAGTTGATTATAGGTGAAAGCACTGCCGAATTCAATGAGCGCACAAAAATAAATGATCGAAATTGCACATTTTTTCTGCGAATATGCTTAGATGTAGACTATTTTAATGCTTACAATAGAGATTATAAAGCGTTTACAATAACTCGGATGGCTCTCAGGCGCCTTTGGGAGACATGTGCGAAGGAGAGGGGTATTTAATATGCTTCAAATTACTTATGACAGGGAAGAGATTTTAAGCGTTATAGACAAAGTTACGAGAAAAACACTAGCTATGGATTTAACATGGGACTGGCCTTGCGGAGTAGCTTATTATGGTGTATCCAGAGCTTACCAGGCAACAGGAAATAAAGAGTATTTGGATGCGCTTATCAGTTGGGCGGATGAATATATTGAGCTGGGCTTGCCGAGCTGGACGGTCAACACCTGTGCGATGGGCCATGTGCTGATTACGTTGTATGAAGAAACCGGCAACCAGAAATATTGGGATATTGTGATGAGCAAGGTGGATTATCTCCAAAATAGTGCGCTGCGGTTCGGAGATCATGTGCTGCAGCATACGGTGTCCGTGTCCAACGATTTTCCGGAGCAGGCTTGGGCGGACACGCTGTTTATGGCGGCATTTTTCCTGCTGCGGGTAGGCAGCAAGCTGCAAGATCAGGCGATGATTCAGGATGCCCTGAATCAATATTACTGGCATATTAAATACCTACAAAACCCTAGCACCGGCCTCTGGTACCATGGCTACAATAATGTGAAGCAGGATCATATGTCTGGGTTCTACTGGGCGAGAGCGAATGCCTGGGGTGCTTATACGATGTCGCAGGTTAAGCCGCTGTTGAAGGAATGGTATTTGTATCCGCAGTGCATGGACGTGGAATGTTCGCTCCGGGACCAGTTGGCCGCACTGAAGCTTGTGCAGACGGAGAACGGCTTGTGGCGGACCTTGCTCGATGACGTGGAATCCTATGAGGAAGTATCTGCGTCCTGCGGAATTGCGGCGGCGATGATCAATAACGGCAATCCGCTGCACACCAAATATGTGCATAAAACCCTCAAAGGCATCATGGAAAATATAAGCGAAGATGGACGAGTGCTGGGCGTATCTGGTGGAACGGCAGTCATGAAGGACCGGGAAGGGTACCGCAATATTCCAAAAGACTGGATTCAGGGCTGGGGACAAGGCTTAGCACTCGCTTTTCTATCCGATATGCTTAAATAGGAGGGAATCCATTTGTCTAAACAAACGACGGGAGCCTTTACCCTGCCGGGTGAAGCTGGTTATGAGGCACTGACGCTGGAATTAGCGGAGCGCTGGGGCGCCGATGTCATCCGTGACAGTGACGGCACGAAGTTGTCAGATGAGATTATTAACGCAGGCTACGGTATCTATTCTACAATCTGTATCGTTAGAGACCATAATGAGTGGGCATCGCAGAATTTAGATAAGCTGCAGCAGTGTTTTTTAATAACGAATCCGAAGGTAGCGGTGCAGGATTATTTATCCGTTTATTTGATGGAGGACTTTTTCGCTGAGCAGTTCAGAGTAAATGATTCCAAAGAGGCGTTTAAATATTGGCAAATTGTTGACCGGACGACTGGGGAAGAGGTTCCGAGAGAGCAGTGGAATTATGACCGCGAATCGGGGAATGTGGTGCTTACCGGAATTGTGCCTTGGCATAAATACACGGTCAGCTTCATGGCCTACCGGATCTGGGAAGAGATCTCCATGTACAATCACACCACGAATAACTGGGACAAAGAGCATCTAATGCAGATTGATCCGATGTATCTGGAAACGCAGCAGTATATGCTCGACTGGATGGAAAACTGGTGCGCCCAGCATAAGGAAACAACGGTAGTCCGGTTCACCTCCTTATTTTATAATTTTGCCTGGATCTGGGGCAGCAGCGAGCGCAATCGCCATCTGCTCTCGGATTGGGGCTCCTATGATTTCACGGTGAGTGCCAAAGCGCTTGATCTGTTCGCCAAAAAGTATGGTTATTCGCTGACGGCCGAGGATTTTGTAAATGGCGGCAAATACCGCGTCAGTCATATTCCGGCGGAGCAGCGCAAGCTCGACTGGATGGCATTTATTAATGATTTTGTCATTGGCTTCAGCAAACAGCTGATTGATATTGTGCATAAGCATGGCAAGCTGGCTTACGTCTTCTATGATGACAGCTGGGTGGGCATGGAGCCATATAATGATCGTTTTCCGGAGTTTGGCTTCGACGGCATGATCAAATGCGTATTCTCGGGTTATGAAGCACGGATGTGTTCAGGGGTAAAGGTGGACACGCATGAAATCCGGCTGCATCCATATTTGTTCCCGGTCGGATTAGGCGGACTGCCTACCTTTATGGAGGGCGGCGATCCTACGCTGGATGCCAAGAAGTACTGGATTAATATCCGTCGTGCCCTGCTAAGAGAGCCAATTGATCGGATCGGATTGGGCGGATACTTGCATTTGGTGGAGCCTTACCCGGACTTCTGCGATTATATCGAGAAGATTGCCAATGAATTCAGGGAGATCAAAGAGCTGCATCAGCAAGGCAAGCCTTATCAGATCAAGACGAAGGTTGCGATTTTGCACAGCTGGGGCAAGCTCCGATCGTGGACCTTGTCCGGCCATTTCCATGAGACCTACATGCATGATCTGATTCATATCAATGAGGCGTTATCTGGCTTGCCGGTTGAGGTCGGGTTCATCGATTTTGAGGATATCCGCCAGGGAAAACTACAGGATTATGATGTGGTGATTAATGCCGGCTCGGCCGGTTCAGCATGGAGCGGCGGAAAGCACTGGAACGACAGCAAATGCGTGGACATGCTGACCAAATGGGTATATGAGGGTGGTACGTTTATCGGGGTTAACCAGCCTTCGGCGGTAGAAGGGTATGACAGCTTTTTCAGAATGGCCCATATTCTCGGTCTGGATGAGGATACCGGCGCCAGAGTCGTTCATGGCAAATGGACTTACGAGGCTCGTGACGAGCATGGACTGGTGCCTGTTGGGGCTAGCATTGCAGCTAAGAAGGGCATCTATCTTACCGACGGGTCAGCTGCGGTTGCGCATGAAACGGACGGACAAATCACGCTGTCTACGCATGCTTTTGGCAAAGGCAAGGGAATCTACCTTCCTTCGTTCGAATTCAGCTTGGAAAATACCCGATTGCTGCTGAACCTGATCCGCTATGCCGGCAATGAGCTGAATGAAACGAAATACATGACGGATAACTTATATACGGAGTGTGCATATTATCCGGAAAGTAAAATACTCGTTGTAATTAACAACAGCGATCAGCTTCAAAGCACGACAATTGATACGGAATATGGACAACAGACGCTTGAATTAGCTCCATATGACACGACGATCATGACGATTGCCGATTTATAAACATAGAATATTAATTAATGAATCCGCAAGGTTGTCAAAGGTTATCAAATGCAGAAAGCCGCTCTCTAATGGAGCGGCTTTCTGCTTCCTATACACGTCTCATGAGCAGCACGACTGTAATGCGGGCAAGAGGGAAACGAATTAATCAATCTCTAGCCATGCTTCGAAAAAATTACGCAGTTCTTGTCCTTCTTCCTTGGTTGAAACAAGATATTTGCAAATAATCTGACCTGGCTTGTACCCCAAACGTTGTGAAGTGCTCCAAAATTCCTCTGCATTCATTTGTTTGTCGCGGTTCATCCAGAGCAATCCATGCAAATAATTTCTTTCTTCATCGTCACCTTCGCGTATAATATTTTTTACCTCCGAATCTACAAACATGCCGCAGACCATCGAATCATTAAAAGGGCCAGCAAGTATATCTGCCGATAGACCAGGGTCATCCAAATACAACTGCACCATTTCTTTATCCTGAAAATTAAAAGAGCGGACTGGTGATAGCTTGGCTTTTATTACGCGTAGTGGTTGATCTTGCATATGCTGGTATTTTTCGAGCTTTTTTTCTCTTGCTTCGATTCGTTCGGTCACTTGCTGCAAATAGGCGATTTTCTGTTCCAATTCAGTCTTTGTTTCTCTCAATAATAAGTTTAAATCATCGGCACTCTTGGTGTTGATGATTTTGATTGTTGATAAGGGGAGCTCAAGACTTCTAAAAAAAATAATATCACAAATATCGAGCATCGTTTGGTATGAAAAATTCCGGTAGTTGTTATCGTCATTGCGTTCAAAGCGAATCAGGCCCTCTTTATCCCAAAACCTCAAAGTTGATGTAGGCACACCGAGAGCTTCCGAAACATCGCTGATCTTTATAAATGGTTTCATATCTTATTTCCTTTACTTAAGTTATTGACTTTAAAGTTGCTTTAAAGTTTATAATTTTTGATTGTAGCATATTAGAAAGGGGGAAAGCAACGATGGTTACGTTACTGCTAATTATTATTTATCTCGCATTTATAGGTCTTGGATTGCCAGACGCCTTGCTAGGCAGTGCTTGGTCAGTTATGAAACTCGATATTGGCGCCAGAACAGAAATGGCAGGTTATATATCGTTAGTGATCTCATTTTGTACGGTTATATCCAGTTTATTTGCAAGCAGATTGTTGCATAGATTTGGCACAGGTAAGGTAACTTTATTCAGCATCCTATCAACAACGATCGCCTTATTTGGATTTTCTTTATCAAACGAGTTTTTATTCTTTATATTCCTTGCAATTCCTTTGGGCTTAGGCGCCGGTTCTGTAGATGCAGCATTAAGTAACTATGTAGCGCTGCATTTCAAAGCCAAGCATATGAGCTGGCTGCATTGTTTCTGGGGAGTTGGAGCCATGTCGGGACCTATTGTTATGTCATTTTCGCTTGATAATGGAGGTGACTGGCGTGCAGGATACGTTACGATAGCGATATTACTTACTGTTATAGTGGTAATATTATTGGCATCGCTGTCTTTGTGGAGAATATTGGATAATAAAAAGCTAGGAAATGACGACGAAAAGAAAGCAGTCAGTAACAGAGAGGCTTTGCGAATCCGTGGTGTTAAAATGTCCATGGTTTCGATGCTTTGTTACAATGGTTCGGAAACAGCGGCAGGTCTATGGATGGCGTCCTTTTTTATAGCTAGTAAAGGGATTTCTCCTGGGAAAGCAGCGGCCCTGTCCTCCTTATTTTATATTGGCATCATAATAGGACGTATCTTTTCAGGATTTCTCTCGACTTATGTATCAAGTAAAAGCCTTATAAGATATGGTGGATTAGTTGGCTGTGTGGGACTGCTGGTTCTTATTTTACCGGTTCCATACGGGGTTGCTGCAGGAGCCTTGTTTGTAGTAGGGCTAGGTGGCGCACCCATCTATCCTAGTATTGTTCATGCAACACCGGAACGATTTGGGGAAAAAGCTTCTCCGAGTGTAATTGGACTTGAAATGGCAAGCGCTTATACGGGTTCAACTCTGATTCCATTATTAATGGGGATTATTGCAAGCCAATTCGGTATGTTCATGGTACCCATTATTTTGCTGATCCTGTTTAGTATTATGTTTGCATCTTCAGAAATGGTTAATAGAGTTCACAAGCATAAGCTTGTATAACGCAGTACTAATTCAGCAAATATCATCATCCTACATAGTTTTCTTTAAAATTCATGGCTGATCTGGCCTCAAGTTCATCCCTCTGCTTGTTCCTTCTCTTATCTGCGCATGATATCATCATTATTATTCGTAGTTTTGGAATCGAGCAAGCAGGGGGGCAAGGAATCAATGTGGGGTATAAAGCAATTCGTGCAGCAGCGCAAGTTGTTGTTAAAAATGATCTTCTCTTATTTAATCGTCAGTTTTATATTAATCGGTATTTTTTCATTTCTTGTCGTCGATAAAGTGACCGGGAATTTGACCGATGATATTTTCGACTCGGTGGAGACGATGAACAATCAATCCTTTAATACGGCGAATGTGCTGCTTTCATCGACCTATCATTATTTTTCATCCGTCTATATTGGCAACGAGCATATCATTAATGGGTTGTACGGGGAACAGTTTTCCGTTCTGGATACGTACCGAATTAATCAATATTTAATTGATTTAAAGGCAGCCAACCCCTTAATTGAATCGATATATATTTATAATTTTGAAAATGATGCCGTTTTCTCATCGGAGACGATGCTGCAAACCGTAGACGATTTTTATGATCAAGATATGACCCAAATTATTAAAAATACGAATACGTCCAAGCTGGGCATTTTTATACCGCGCCATTTGGTCGCCTTAAAATCGGATCTGAAAATAGATAAAAACCTGATCTCGCTCGTTTATTCCAAATATGCGACCAAAGAAATCGTGGACAGTACGTTTGTTGTAAATCTGGACCAGCAGACGCTGCAAAATCTAGTCACCAAGGGCATCGGCAATGAATCCCTTCAATCGATGATCATTAACGAGGAAGGAACCGTTATCTCTCATTCTGATTCCAGCATGATCAACCAAAATTGGGGGAGCGAGGCGCATATTAAGAAAGTGATTCAATCGAAATTCGACAAAGGCGAATTGAGGGAAGAGATTGATGGCAAAAGCTATCTGATTTCATATATGAAAGCGGATTCTTTGGGCTGGAGCTTCATTGGCATGGCGGAAATAAACAGCCTGCTCACAAAGGTAGATAAATTAAAGCAATTTATTGTATGGCTGACCTTTATTTTTATCGCGATTGCGGCGCTGACGGTGCTGTTCTCTATTCGCTTAATCTACACCCCGATACATCGGCTGATTAAACGAGTGGGCTCCTCTCTCGGAGAGCTGCGTGATGGCGCACAGCTTAATGAATATGAGTTTTTAACAAAATCCTTTCAGCATTTGGAAAGCAAAGTGAGCGATTTGCAGCATAATATTTCGGGTTATAAGCCTGCGAGAAGGAAGGAGCTGCTGACCTTTGTCGTGAAAGGCGGGTACGTTCCGCATGTGCATGACAAGCAGCTTTCAGAGCTGGGCATTCGTTTTAAAGGTGACCGGTTTCAGGTGTGCATGCTGCGCTTGGATGGTTTCGAGCAGCATTTTGGACGGATGGATTTAATGGATGTGTCCTTAATTAAGTATGCTGCGGCGAATATTGCCGAGGAAATTATTGCAGGCCAGCTTCAAGCAGCTGTGTTTGACGATCAGGATGATGGTATCGTTATGCTGCTGCATTGGTCATCCGAGAGCGAGATTACGCAGCATGCTATTTTGAAAATGATTCAGGATGTACAGGCTAGCATTTCCTCTTATTTGAAAATCAGTGTGACGGCTGCGGTAGGCAGCGTCGTTCATACGATAGAAGAAATTCCGCATTCCTGGAATTTGACCTATCATGCGTCCCGTTATCGTTTGATTTACGGCCATCATGCTTTCATCACGTCTGAGGCTATTCGCGCTAATGAGCAGCAGGAGCATGAATACCCGCTCGCTTTCGAGAAAGCGATAACGGACAGTCTGAAGATGGGGGAGCGGGAGAAGCTCCAGCAGGCGATTGGCGATTTTTTTCATGAATTAAAGGGTTATCCGTACGATGAAATTATGTTTTTCCTGTCCCAGCTTTGCGGAAGCATGATCCGAATTTTCAAAGGCATGCTGAACGAAGAGGATTTAATGTACAATGGCATCTCTGCCCTGCCGGAGAAAATAAGAAAGCAGGAAACGATTGAACAAATGGAAGTCGAATTTCAGGCGGTATGTGGGCAAATCATGGAGCGGAGAGATCAAAATTCATCGCAGAAAAACGTGAAGGTCGTTTTGATCATTACGGATCTCATTCAGCAGGAATACGCTAATCCGAATTTATCGGTGGAAGGATTGGCGGAGCAAGTGGGCTTATCTACCAATTATGCCCGCAAAATATTTAAAGATCAGACAGGCAAATCCATTACCCAATATTTGACGGATTATCGTTTTGAGAAGGCGAAGCAGCTATTGCTGGAAACGGATCATTTGGCAGGAACGATATGTGAAATGATCGGCTTGACCAGTAAAAATCATTTTTATGCCGCGTTTAAAAAGTATACCGGAAAGTCGCCGATTCATTTTCGCAAGGAATACCAATTAATCGATAAATTGAAGGATATCCAAACGCAAGAAGGCTGATTCAGCCATTGATTTCGCATGGAATGGGGGGATTAGTCGTGAAGGCAAGTCACTTATCAAATTATAGATTAGCTCTTATACTCGTGTTGGCCTGTCTTCTTCTTGCAGCGGGCTGCCAAGGAGGCTCTGCCAAAAGCCTAAAGAATGCAACAGCAAAGCAAGGAGAGAAAGCGGGTGATCCCGTCACCTTAAAGGTGATGTTCTTTGGGAGCGAGCCAGCCGATATGGACAAAATTTTGGCGGAATTCGAGCGTTTAACGAAAGATACCCTTCACATCAAGCTGGACATTTCATGGGATATGGCCGATACCTATAATCAGAAAATGAAATTGAAAATGGCGGCAGGCGAGCAGATTGATATGCTGTTCGATGCTTCGTGGATGAATTTGGAGCAAAACATTGGACAAGGCTACTACCAGCCCTTGGATGATTACTTTCAGAATGAGAAGTACCCGGGCTTGAAGCAGGCGTTCCCGCAAGCGGTTTTGGATGCTAATCGGATCAATGGCCGCCTGTATACGATTCCTTTGACGAGCAATTATGCGGATTTTGGCACGATTTTCATTCGGAAGGATTTGAGGGAGAAATACGGGCTGCCCCAGATTGAAAACATGGAACAGTTCAAAGTGTTTTTGGAAAAGGTTGAGCAAAACAATCCGGAAATCATTCCGTTCGGAGTTGGCAATCGCGGATTTTTTGATATGTTTTATAATTTTAACGATAAGCAAACCCGGTTTCGAGCAGTGCCTCATGTGATTTATGGGACGGGCGTTGAATTTAATTTAGTTTTGTCTGACGACGGCAAGCATGTTTTAGGCGCAACAACAATAGGGGATCCAGACGCGGACTACGCCAAGCTGCCTGCGCCGTTTAATCAATCCGATTATTTCTACAGCCACAATGATAAGAGAGTAGAATTCAGCCGTTTCATTCCGAGGGATGTGCTGAGCAATGTAGAGGATCTGGTCGTTACGGGGAAAGCGGCTGCGGGAGAAGGGGCCATAAGCGGCATTTCAAAAATCAAGCAGCGGCTGAATGCAGCCGTGCCGGAAGCGGATCTAGAGGTTTTTGTTTATAATGATGCGGCTCGCACGATGCAGCCGAAGGCGATAGGAACCTCCTATAAAGCGTGGAATAATATCGTCATCCCGATCTTTTCCAGGCATAAGGAGGAGTCGATGAAATTTATAAATTGGCTGTACGAGAGTGAGGCCAATCATGATCTATTCGAGCTAGGTATTGAAGGGCTGCACTGGAACCAGAAGGGCGACCATATGTATGAGATGACGCCGTATGCGAAGGATTATTTGTTTCCCGCCTACGAATTGACGCTTAACCCGTTATTATCCCGGCTGAATGCTGATCATGACGAGCAGACGCTGCAATATTTGCAATATCAGGCGAGCGAGGATTCTTATTATCGGGTAGCCTTAAGCGGCTTTACCTTTAATCCCGAGCCGGTGAAAATTGAAATCGCGAAAGTGCAGCCGCGCTACGATGCTTTTAATCTCATTACGCAGGCCGGGCTTGAGCCGAACTGGCGAGAAGAGGCAAGCAAGCTGAATGCCGAGCTTCGCAGGCTGGGACTGGAGAAGATCCGGGCAGAGTTTATAAAACAGGTACAGGCATATATCGATAGCGGTGGCCACTAGATAAGGGCTAGCCCACAAAGTCATTTCATGACGGCGGGGGCGGCCCTTTTTTGTGCGTTTTAGGTAGAAAAAGTGAGATTAGATAGTTCATAAATGGTAATAAACATGGTTTTCCCTAGATTGAATTCTAGCCTCGAACAGCCCGAAACGAAATAATAAAGGAGCCAGTTGGAGCTTATATAGTCAACAATCAGATAAAGGAGGTTCAGCATGGAAAATTCCATAGCGCATCAAGACCAAGCATTAAAGCGGATCACACTGAACAAGAAGCCCTCTTTTTTTAAGGAGATTCGAAAAAATCATTTGCTGTATTTGTTAACACTGCCCGGCATTCTGCTGCTGTTTGTCTTTTCCTATTTGCCGATGTTCGGGATTGTCATTGCCTTTCAAAATTACAATCCGGTAAAGGGGATTTTGAAAAGCGAATTCGTTGGCTTTAAAAACTTTCAGTTTTTTCTGGAATCCAGCGATGTGTATCGTGTTGTCTTTAATACGCTGTTTCTAAATTTCCTATTTATCGGCTTCGGCACCCTTGCTTCATTAATCATCGCCATCATCTTCTCGGAGCTGAAAGGAAAATATTTTAAACGGATCGCACAAACGATTGTAACCCTGCCGAACTTTTTGTCCTGGACGGTGGTCGCGACCTTTGCTACCTCGTTCCTCTTGTACAAAGAGGGGCTGATCAATCAAATTCTAAGGGATTTTGGTTTAGAAGGTTTCGCCTTCTATAACACGGCTGCGTATTGGCCGCTTATTCTCGTCATCATCAAGCTGTGGCATGCCGCAGGATTTGGCTCAATCGTGTATTTGGCTACGATATCGGGCATTAATCCGGAAATTTATGAAGCGGCTTCCATGGACGGCGCCACGCGCTGGGGCAAAATCCGCCATATTACGCTGCCGATGGTGAAGCCAACGGTCATGCTGCTGCTGCTGCTTGCCATGGGGAACATTTTCTACGGGGATTTCGGCATGATTTATGCGATTGTAGGAAAAAATGCGCTGCTCTATCCGACAACCGACGTCATCGACACCTATGTATATCGGGCGCTGGTG
Organism: Paenibacillus liaoningensis; assembly: GCF_059609455.1. Lineage (NCBI taxonomy): Bacteria > Bacillati > Bacillota > Bacilli > Caryophanales > Paenibacillaceae > Paenibacillus > Paenibacillus liaoningensis. The sequence goes on along the minus strand of NZ_JCAALU010000025.1, from coordinate 8,832 downwards.
GATTTGGGCAATGTGAGCATGGCTGCCTCCGTCGGCCTCATTCAATCCATCGTCGGCTTCGTGCTGGTCGTAACGGTAAACCAATTGGCACGGAAATTTTCGCCTGATTCGGCGCTCTTCTAATAAAACTATCAGTAAAGGTGTGGCGTAGCATGATAAAAGAAAGCGCTGGAGACCGGCTGCTCCTATCGCTCATGTATGTCGGAATAACGGTATTTGCTCTCGTATGCCTGATTCCGTTTATGACCGTCATTAGCGGTTCATTATCCACGGAGGGCTCCATCATTAGAAACGGATTTACGCTGCTTCCGAAGGAATTTTCCCTTGAAGCCTACAAGCTATTGCTGAAGGACAGCACAATTTATAAATCCTATGGCGTCACGATTTTTGTGACGGTCGTCGGAACCGTATTGGCGATGATTGTGACCTGTGCCCTTGCTTACCCGCTGTCTGTCAAATCGCTCAGATATCGCAATTCGATTAACTTTTATGTCTTTTTTACGATGCTGTTTCATGGTGGTTTGGTAGCTACATACCTGCTCATTTCCAAATATTTAGGGCTTAAGGATACGATCTGGGTGCTGATTATTCCCGCCCTTATTAATCCATGGAATATGTTCCTCATGCGTAATTTCTTCAATTCCATTGATGAATCGATTGGCGAATCGGCCAAAATTGACGGGGCCAATGATGTTTATATTATGTTCCGCATTATGATTCCGATCTCCTTGCCCGCTATTGCGACGATCAGCCTGTTCTACGCGCTCGCCTTTTGGAACAAATGGTTTGAGGCGATGCTTTACATTTCGAATGAAGATTTGTTTCCGCTGCAATATTTGATTAAACGAATTTTGGATAATGCGGCATTTGCCAACAATCTTGCATCAGGCGTAACGGCTCCGGGCTATATTGTCCCTACTTTGACCTCAAGGCTCGCAACGACAGTCGTGACGATCGGCCCGATCATATTCCTCTATCCGTTCTTGCAAAAATATTTTGTAAAAGGGCTGCTCGTTGGCTCAGTCAAAGGCTAATCTCATCGCAGGATGATTTTAGATAGATGCAGATAGATTCAGCAGCACAAAAAAGGGAGGAAAAACAATGAAAGCAAAAATGTTTATGGCGGCAACGCTGGTTATGGTGCTATTTTTAATGGCGGCATGCAGTGGAAACAACGGCAGCACCGGAACTAACGGCAATGCGAGCGGGAAGCCTTCCCCAAGCAGCAGCGAGACGGCAGGTACGAGTAACCCAGATGCGGCAGCACCGGATCCGGTGACCTTGAAGTTCATGCTATTCGGCGATAAGCCTGCGGATTTGGATAAGGTTCTCGCTAAGTTTGAAGAAGTGAGCAAGGATTCGCTTAATACGAAGCTTGAATTTGAATACAACACGCCTCAGGATCATCGGCAAAAAATGCAATTGAAGATGTCGACAGGCGAAGCCGTTGACGTCATGTTTGATGCGGGGTGGATGAATTTGTACAATCATGTCAGCCTCGGCTATTATGCAGAGCTTGATAAATATTTTAACAATGATGAATATCCAGGGCTGAAAGCGGCATTCCCTGCGGAGTTCGTTGAAGCGAACAAAATTAATGGCCATCTTTATACGATTCCGCTTACTTACTACTATACAGATCTTAACGTCATCAGTATCCGCAAAGATATTCGCGAGGAATTGGGACTCGGCCCGATTACAACGTTGGAGGAATTAGAAGTTTATCTTCAGCAGGTTCAAGAAAAGAAGCCGGACTATACGCCACTCGCCTTAGGAGGCCGAGGCTTTCATAAGCTGTTCACGCCATCCGAAAATGGGCGGACCGATATTCGCCTAGCCGCGATTGGAAGCGATTCCTTTACCGGAGGCATTCCATTCAGTGTCGCGCTGTCGGAGGATGGCAAGAAGGTTATCGGCGCCGCAACATTGGGTGATCCGGATTCGGAATTTGCGAGCTTCCCTGCACCGTTCAATACGCATGCTTCGATTTACGGCCACTTCCAGAAGCGGGTGGACTGGAGCAAGTACATTAACAAGGATGCTCTAGCTCCAGCAACGGGTGTTGTCTCAGATAAGGGCGGCGCTGGAGAAGGCACGATTGGCGGCATTTCAAGAGATCGTCAAAAGCTGCAAGAAGCATACGGTACAGGGCTGGATATCGAGCCATTCGTGTATGAGAGCGACGATGTCCGCAATATGAAGCCAGGCGCTATTCGTACGGATTTCCGCGCGAACAACAGCGTCGTTATTCCGGCAAGCTCCAAAAATATTGATCGCACAATGAAGTTTTTTGATTGGCTGTTCAGCAGCAAGGCCAATCATGATTTATTCGAGCTTGGCATTGAGGGCGAGCATTGGGTAGCCGATGGCGACAATGGCTACAAAACAACGGCAAATACGACGAAATATCAATTCCAGCCGTATGAGCTAACCTGGAATCCGAGCTTATCGAGGCTGAATTCAGATCAGGACCCGGCTACGATGAACTATTTGCAGTATGCGCTTGATAACAAAAACTACTTCCAAATTGCGCTTTCGGGCTTTATCTTCGATTCCAAGCCGGTGGCGACAGAGCTTGCCAAAATCAAGCCGAAATTTGATGAGGTCGAGCAAATTCTCAAGGTAGGATACGAGAAAAACTGGCTGGAAATGGCGCAAAGCTTAAACAAACAAATGCGCGATTCCGGACTAGAAACGGTACGTGCGGAAGTGCTCAAGCAAGTGCAGGCTTATTTGGATGCAGGCGGTAAATAAGTAAAGGGAACAATGTTGCGTATAGCGGCAACATGTTCGATGTAACGGGAAATGCAGCACAAATAACAGCCCCTTCCGTCATTTGGTGACGAAGGGGCTGTTTCCTATTAATCGGACAAAAACGTAATGTTCTTGGCAAATGCATTGATGCGAAAATGGCCCTTAGAAGCATCACTAATCCATTGGTTATTGATGCGGAGGTTAACAAAAGTAATATTTTCGACAGGTCTTTGTTCATCAAAACCGTAAATCCGATTGGGATTGCTATTCTCTCCACTATAGGCGACATTGCGGAACGTAATATTTTCGATACGGTTGCCAGGTACAGGATTATAATCAGCATTGTGCACGACCCGAATGTCAATCAGCTGTCCTTGCTCGAATGGCTCGACGCGGATATTATCGTACAGCACTTGGCGAACAATATTTTTATCTCCTGCATTAATGGCCAGCGCTCCCCAATAATTTTCTTGAGGCTCGTGATGCTCAAGGATGTCCAAATTCATAAAGGTAATATCCTCAATCGTATCTCCGTCATGATGGTGATCGCCATGGGTCCCAATCATTAGCGGGTGAGCGACGTCCGCCCACAGCACTGAATTGCGGACACGCACGCGGCGCGTATTTCCTTTATAATCCCAGCGAGTGCCATAAATAGCGATGCAATCATCGGATGTCCGCAGAAAAACATCATCAATGTCAATATCGGAGCTAGCCATCATATCGATGCCATCTGACCAGCCTCTTGTGCTGAACGATTTGAAGTTGCTAATGCTTATATGAGAGGACTTTCCAATATAAATGCTGTAATGGGGCGGATCGAGCAAAATAAGCCCCTCAACCTGAATCTTTTGCGAGAATACAATACGTACGCCACGGAAAGCCGAATAGCGATGGAAATCGGACAGGTACAAGATGCCTCTTCCTCTAATGGTTACATCCTCAACATGCTCGCAGACGAGCGAGCCGACAACGATGGCACCCCCGGCAATATAAACTGTTTTGCCTGAAGGAATGCGGAGTATTGTTTCTTCTAAATAATGCATACCGGGAGCGAAATAAATGACATCGGGCGCGTGCCCCGTCTCAGCTGTCGGGGTCTCGGCTAATTTTAAAATATCCTCTGTTCGGTGAATGGCGGGCTTCCCGGCTCTCTCCAGCACGAGCACGCCTGGATCTCCGGGCCTAGGTGCCTCCAGCTCAGGCTTACCGGCAAATAGATGCAAATTGCGGAAGCGCTCGTCATTAACCTCAATTGATAACTTTTCAGGTCGATCCAATGTGAAGCGAATGGAATGGCTGCTATATTCAGTCTGAATGCCTGTCGATAGGGGGCGTACGATGACGCTGCTTATAGGCGTGAAGCAGCAGTCGATTTCTACCTCAACCGTGCCCTCCATATCAAAATAAGCCATGGAAGCTTTGCGAACGTTATGCATATCCACCTTGACTTCGTACACGAACAGCTCTTGCCAGTCGCCTCCAATTTCCCGTACGCGAACGCGATAGTTATCTGAACCAATGGCACCTTCCGGTGCTGGATAAATGATCGTCTGACTCATATGTACCTCCCAAATACGAAATAGTCATTGCCTGTATTCAGGTTAATATAATGGGGCGGCCGCTAACAATTGCATAAGTTAATGATAGCAATGAATTTTAATCATTTTGGGTTTTATTATTTATAGGATGAGTTGAACAGTGGATGGGGATGTTTATATATAAGAGTATGTAAGAGCGCTTGTATGAACAAGCACTCCACAAGCTTAGCAATGATTTTTCTTTGTCCAATGCTTCTTACCGATAATAAGAACTTTTTGACCAGGTTTAACAAAAATTACTTTAACCTTTTTCTTTTTGTCATATCCGTATCCCATTCAAATCATCTCCTTTCCAGCTAGTAATCTATTATATACATGGATTAATGGATTCGATTGGGCTATTTGACAAATTGGATAAAATTGGGTGTTTAGTTAGGCTTACGAATCAACATGAATAGTGGAGTTCATAATGTTGAATAGGGTGATTTATGGATGGACTGAGTAGCAAGCTTCAGCATGTAAATAATATTGGTGAAGGAGGGGGGAAGTGCGAACATATATGGAATTAAGAAAACCATTAATTGACTATATGAAAAAATGAAAGGAATTAAGAATCTTTATATCTACCGTTTTTTGATTTGAATGATGATACATATGAGGTGTTTATTTTAGAAGAATTAATGAGACAGCTAAATATAAGTTTCGATATAACGGAATTATATAACCAATATTTATTATGACTTCACTGATCAGCATAACATGGTGAAACTAGGAGTCCGTTGTGAAATTAAACATGAAAAGAAAATAAGGAATATATTATATAACATGTACTCAAGGGCAGAGATAAAAAGTAAAATAAAAGAGAGTAATGATGATTTACTGAAGTTGGGAATCAGCAGCATATGTAACCAATGCACACCATAATGTTCAGTTATTATAGAGGGGTATTATATGAAAAAATTCCGTGGTTTACGTCGGCATTATCGAAAGATAGAAAAACTGATTTTTACCCATCAATTTCATTTTGATGATGAAACGTGGTATAACCACTGGCATATGCACCTTGACTGGAAAGGAATAACGGATGAAAGTATCAGGCATAGAAGGAGACATTTTAAATATTACTTAAATATGTTAGACCAAATTGAAGAACAATCAGACGGGAATGAAATCGACTTTCAAGCTTGGATATATATTGATCCTGAATTTGGTTCGAGTGATGCAGTATTTATGCATACAAAAAATCCGTATAGTAAGTTTCCAGTACAACTATTAGAAATCGAATGGGATATTGAAGTACCTGAACTTTTAAAGAAATTGATCATGAGTAATGATTATGTAATAGGAAGAACGAAGCATGAAGCTTCTTATAGTTATTATATTTATAAAATAGGGATTGGAATTTCATTGAAGTAACGCAGGGAGGTTGAGCGATGGGCACCGAGTGGTACGACATGATCGCTAGAAGAAATGGCGGTTATAAAAACAATGCGATATTTACCATTGAAGGAATTTCAGCGGAACAGATCTTTGAAGAGAGACTGAGGGGCATGTTGCCAAATTTTAATTCAGTTTTAGATGCTGGGTGCGGACATGGGGATTTCACACTAAAGATGTCGAGACATGCTAAATCAATCATTGGATTTGACAACTCTGTTGAAATGGTAAAGATTGCTGAGACAATTTCAGAAGAAAGTAAAGTGAATAATGTAAGGTTTGTATATGCTACGACCAAAACTGACTTACCTTTTAAGGATGAACAATTTGATTTAATTTATGACAGAAGAGGGCCAACTTCTATATTAAATCATAGTAGAATCCTTCTTTCTGGAGGTGCGATATTCGGAATTCACTCGGGAGCATTAGACACAGTTAAAAACAGATTAAACAGTAATGGATTCATAAACATTGAAATCGAAGAGTTTAATAGCGCGATTATCTTTTTCCCTAATGAGATTGAATTTGCTAAGTTTATTTCAGGAATACCCGGCAATCCAGATTATACAAAGCCTGAATTACAGAAGGAACTAGAATTGAAGATTCAACAGAATATAATTAACGGAAAACTTGGATTGCGAGATTATAAATACATATGGAAAGCAAACAAACCTTAATGTTGTAAGTTACTTGAAGAAGATGGCGACATTTTCTAAAACCATAGACTATTAGGTTCATAAAAATAATCATGTTAAATGCAAGAGGTCGAAAGTTTATCAAAGTGGGTGATTTCATTGGGAAATTGGATAGAACTCGATTCGGAACTTTATCGAGTTGTTTGGGATAAGTTCTCTAAGGATTTCAATTTTAAGCCTGGTGGCCTTAAAGAAAATTCACCAACATTTATTACACCACGCCCGTTTGTTATTTATGATATTTCGCATCTTTATGGTAATGGTTTTGAATTTCGCTATAAGGATTTAGAAAAGTGTATTGTCAATGCCATGTTAGAATGCACGGATGAGTATGAATATATATATGTACTTGATTGGCAACATGATTCTTATCTATTTAACCCTCATTTAGAGAGTACAAAAAATGAATGGGGTGAATGGCCTATACCACTTTATCCAAATGGTGACTATTATTTTTTCCTAAACAAGACTATGACATGGGGGTATTTAGGCCACCCATGGGAGAATTCCATTTGTATCTTTGGCAATGAATTTTTAAAGGCCGTAGAAAGAATTAAACCTAAATTATTTAATAAAGTTATCAGACAAGGTTGAAAACAGGAGAGTTATAATAGATTTTCAAGGAAGCGGGTTCAACCTGATAATCTGCAAGACTAATCTCGCTTCTGAAATCGGTATGCTGGATAGCTATGTAGATTCGAACAATCCCCTAAGTTTTTCGATGTGGCGAATCTCAGAAAATTATATGCAATCGTGGTGAACAATTTAGGAGGTAATTTCATGGGGTAATTTTTACTGCTTTAATTCAATTTCCTCAAAATATAGATTGTAAGACCCTTTACCAAGATATTAAAAATAAAGATAGCTTTGTTTACTTAAATCTTTTAAATGACTTTGAAACAAAGGAAAGAGAAACTAGTGGAGAAATTAATGTGTTCATGGAGAAATATATTGAAATAGACTATGGATTAATAGATCTTACATTTAATAAAGATATGGTTTGTTGTGTTAGGGCAAATCGATACTGGGATCATTTTTTAACCCATTTAGAGACGAGAGATACTTTGAGAAAGATATGTATCGAGTTTGCAAAATATTTTAGAGAAGAAAAAATTGTGTATTTGCCAGATCATTTCGGTCTGGATTATGTATTTAGTGATATGGATTTAAACAATATTTTAGAGTCACTTGAATCTCGTCTTGGAAAAGATGCTCCAAGCATTGAATCCATATATAAAGAATTTGATGAGCATGTAGAAAGTGATGGATATTATATAGAAAGGTTATGATTTTGAATGCTATTTAGTTCCTTAAATCTATTGGAGTCGTAACTACACGAACGCTATCAGAAACTATCAAATAAATAATTTACTCATGAGGGTAACTACAATGAAGCTATTTAGATTACATGAATTAGAAAATTTAAATTACATTGAACTATTTCCTAGACGATACACTGGTGGTGGTTATCTGAAGCCGGAGTCAGTATACTTAACCGATGATGCTTTCAGTTTTATAGTCGCAGCAGTAAAGAGGGGCTTCGAAGGATATGAACCGTTCAACTGTTTTGTTTTAGAAAGAAGTCAATGGAAATTAATTATGAATGAAGTTAAGAAGCAAAATGAATTCTTAATCAAATATCAAGATGAAAAGTTAGAAGAGTACATTTCAATATTCTATAAAGAAAGAACTCTAAGAGCATGCAAAATAGAAGAGTTTCAAATGATTAGGCATGAGATAATTTCATTGCTTAAAGATTTTCTTGATTGGATCGAATCTCAGCTTGAAATCAATGAATTTATTACTTTAATAGGGATTTAATCAGTGCTAGCTTATGAAGAGGTTAACAGCATAAGCTAACAAAGTATTCACGCTGTGGACATTCGCTCTTGGTCTGGTAGCGTCTTTTGGCATGGAAGTTGAATCAACCAGGGTTTAAACTAGTACGTTTGGTGAAAAAGGGCTGACACTGATTAAAAAGTATCAAGAAATATACCCCAAAAGGCGTTGATTGTTTAAATGGAACTGACTATCGATCAATTTAAAGAATTACTTGAAGCTGGTCAAAAGACTTTTTCAGGGATAGAGGTAGAAGAAGGGAGCCTTCAAAACTATAATCTGAGTGGATGCTCATTTATAGAGTGCATATTTGCCCTTGATTTTTCAAATGCAAGTTTAAAAAACAGCAAATTTATAAATTCGAATCTGAAGACCTGTAATTTTACGGAAGCGGATCTGACAGAATCGGAATGAACAGGAAATATGTTATGTTCGGCTGTGTTTAATAAGGCAAAGTGGATTGTCAACAGAAAATTAGACAGCTTTTTTAAGGGCTGTAAGGCGATATTGAACAGGTGTCAGGTATCCCAGCGTTCCGTGAATTCGATGCTTGTTAAACCAGTTAA
>NZ_JCAALU010000024.1:0-115158 GCF_059609455.1 Paenibacillus liaoningensis | reverse complement strand
TAGCGTGCGCGTTGTTCTTTATTAATAACCGTCCTCGAAAGTGTCTAGGATGGAAAACCGCACACGAAGCTTTTCAGGTTGAAGTGTCGCACTTGGCTTGACAATCTGTCTAATAATAAAAATATAAAAACGCTCGAGTCTACTCACTTCACTTAACTTTGTTTCCTCACGGTCAGTTGTGTCGATTTTCACAATAACTACCACCATATAAAAAGGCTGACACAAAGCACTACTGATATCTACATCAGTAATACTCGTGTCAGCCCTCTCCAAATTTACAATCGGTTACCGGTATGTATGCTATTGTTTCATCATTCATTTGATGTCATGGATCTGATCGAACCCAGCGAGGAAGAGCTCAACATCCCGTAATCAACAGTATGGCGCAGTGAAACTAGTTTCAATTCGCTGGACTGTGAGACGAAAATGAATGCGGCTTTATCTCCCCGCTGCCTGGAACTCGATCATTCCTGCTTTAATATCTTTCTGTCTCTATAATGATATTTGTTTCCCTCTGTTTTACATTTTTAATATATCACAGGATCCCATACCATTTTGTCGTTTTTTGTCGAAACGTTTTGCGCATTCTATACTAGTATCGATTTATATTGACATAATAATGAAAATGTGTATTAAAATGATTCTACCCACTTCTGGATTGGCTCTGTTTAAGCAGGTGTTCCTCTAAAGATAATTTTCCTTTAGCTTCATTCGCTGTATAACAGCCTTCGAAATACTCAGTTATGGAATAAAATGTTCTATTAACCTCCTAAATTTGCTGTACATTTACGAGGATATATGTTTTATACAAAAGAACTGATCCCGTGATGGGATCAGCTCTTTTGTATTAGGTGTTCTACCAAATAAAGTTTCCCTTTCGCCACACTTGTTTCATAGCCCCCGGGGAAATGCGCTGTGATTGCATAGCTTTCGACGGTTACAGCTTGAATATAATTGATATTAACAAGATTAATGCTATCCAATAGGACAAAGCCTAATGGTAAAAATATTTGCTTACAGCCTTCCAGTGTCAGTATTACCGTAAATACACCTTTGGCTGTATAAAATCTCGGGACAGAATAGTTTTTCTTAGGCTGGAAAACATCTACGAAAAAAACTTCACCCAATTTGAATGTATCAAATTGCTCCCCGTCTATCACATTGCCATACACCCGTTGTCCAAGAATTTCAGTTGTCATATTCATTAGCGGACCATCTACTTACGAAGTTCTTTCGGGATAGGTTGCGCTCCGATGAATGTTTTAAAGCTTTTGCCTTCTGCTGAACGTTTAGCACCTTTTAGCAGCTTCACCGCAATTTTACGAGCTAGTTTCTGCATCATCTCTAACACCTCCAATCTGATCGATAATAACCAAAAGCATTTGGGCCAAAAATGCAAGCGCGATTACATCTGATTGAAAAAATATATTTGATAATACGAGCAGCAAAGGAACGCCGTTCCCTCCCAGAAAAATCAATAATAAGCTCGCGTTTAATAAGTTCAATACTACTAAGTGGGAATCGCTTAATACAACATGTGGGATGATGCTTATTAGCGTAATGGAGACAGCAGCACAAACGGTTAGAGAGCTAAAATGAAATCCACCTGTATAATGCCGCAAGGTACAAAAGGCAAGCATGCCTAACAGCGTCAATAAGAAAGCGCCTGTCGCCCATCCAATGCCTAATGAAACGGATATTATGACTGTTGGATTTACCCAGATTCCGAGTTGGTAGGACATCACATTGACAGATACGTCGCTCTGAGGATCAGCCCTTTTTATTGAATTGGCCATTTTTCTGCAGATATATTCTATCATCTTCCCGATCACGCCTCCTTGATAAAAAGTAAAGAATGCTGAAAGTGATTAAAACTAAAGGGTATACATAGATTGCAGCATTAAAGTGAATTGTCATATATATGGTCGCAGTTATGATAATAGCTGTTGACAAGGCAGATATAATAATAATTTTGTTTATTCCTGTAAACATCTTCTCTCGAATACTAAATTCGTGAGGAGGAATCTGGATAAAAGAAAACCCATAGTTACGTCTCTTCAAAAATGTCCCCAGCAATAAGGCTGTAATATCGGTTAGCAACTGAATGGTATATACAGCTACACCGCCAGACATTCCTGCAACAGCATCATTTATGCCGATGGCCGTAGCAAGGAAATACACTGGGAACTGCAAACTTACATATGCCGCGAATCCTACGGCGACCATCATGCCCGAATACAAAACCTTAATACTCAGTGCATATCTAAATAGCAATGTATATACAACAAACTGGATAGGTATATCAACCATCGGACCCAAGTCAAGCACCACTCGAATTATGTAAGATAAGCATGAAACCCAAGCGCAAATTAAAATCAATGATATTTTATGCGCGAACAAGGGCTGTCGATAAAATTTAAACATAAGAGTAACCGTTGCAACAGCATCTAGCATGCTAAAGGCTAAATAACCAATCGTATCCATCCGGAAATACCACCGTCTTTGAATGAAATTTTAGAAAAGTAAAATTATAGTTTTATCATTGCATGACGTCAACTCTGTTGGCAATATCAAATTTTATGCTAAATGAATAATACGTCCTATATCTTATGCTTGGTCCATGTACCTGTTAAGATACACTCAACAACTGAGGATATGGACATTTCATTTCGTGGTCTAGTTTAACTATAAATTAACTTAGATAAGAAACATAAATCACCCCGTACAGGAGCATTTATTTTAAATACAATTTCATCTTCTTCCTTTACGGCCCTATATCTTCTATGGTGTGAGTGGCTTCGGTACGTCTGCTACCGCTTTATCTTTTAATCTCATCATTACATGGGGACATGCTGAATGCAATACGGATTTTCATGCTAAATGAATATCCTTCCAGTAAATGTACACTCTAAAAATAAAACAATAAGGAGTGAATTATTATGCATACCATCTGGAAAGGCGCTATTAGTTTCGGGTTGGTGCACGTGCCGATCAAAATGCACTCTGCAACGGAAGACAAGGATATATCATTTCGCAGTCTCCATAAAGAGTGCGGCATGCCGATTAATTACGCTAAGACATGCCGTCATTGCAATAAGGAGATTAGTCCGGAAGAGATCGTTAAGGGATTTGAGTATGAAAAAGGTAAGTATGTAATTGTCAAAGAAGAAGAGCTTGAAGCTATCAAGCCTGATTCCGCCAAAACTATTCAGATTCTTGATTTTGTAGACTTGGCCGAAATTGACCCGGTCTATTATCAAAAAGCCTATTACCTCTCCCCTGACATGGCAGGTGCTGGCGCATATAGCTTGTTGCTTGAAGCCATAAAACAAACTGGAAAAATCGGCATAGCCAAAATATCTATTCGCAGTAAAAGCAGCCTAGCAGCTGTCAGAGTAGTGGGAAATTGCTTATGTTTGGAAACGATGTTTTTTCCAGACGAGATTAGGGCCATATCCCAGGTTCCTAACATACCTGTGCAAACAACGATTAATGATAAAGAGCTCGATATGGCTAAGATGCTGGTAGAACAGCTCAGCGAACCGTTTGATCCTGCCAAATATACGGACGATTACCGTATCGCATTAACTGAATTGATTCAACAAAAAATAGCAGGACAGAGTGTTGATATTGTATCTGCACCAACAGCTGAAGGAAGGACCAATGTCATTGATCTTATGGCCGCGCTACAAGCAAGCTTGGATGCTACAAAATCCGCCGCCATGCCTCCAAGTGCTCCCTCAACCAAGAAAAAGAGAACAGCCAAAGCAAAGGGTAACGTATCATGACCATGCAGCTCCCTTCTGTCCCTATGGCTCCAATAACCTCTTCCAATATTCCCCAAGGACCCGAATGGGGTTATCAAATTAAATGGGACGGCGTGCGCACTTTGGTCCGCTTAGATGGTTTAGGGAGGGTTGAACTATTCGGACGAAGGCTGGAGCCGCGTAATCATACTTTCCCGGAAATAGTGGCATTATTAGAGCCGATCCGCGTTGGCCCTTGTATCTTGGATGGAGAAATCGCCTATTTCGATGGAGTGCGTCCAAATTTTCAAAGGGCCAAGTTAGGGGTGCGAAAACGCACCCCCGATGATGGCCTTATATTTGTAATGTTTGATATGATCAATTCGAATGGCGAGGACATTCGCAAACTCCCTTATAAAGAACGTTTTGAGAAACTGAAAGCCTCATTTCCAGAGAAAACGCCTCGACTCTTTGTAACCGATTTGCATTCCGATGGACAAGCACTTTGGAATTGGCTCAATGAACGTGAATGGGAAGGAATTATCTCGAAAAGATTAGATAGCCCTTACATGGAGGGGAAAAAACATCAATATTGGTTTAAAAAACGCAAAGAAGTACGGATAGTCGCTGACGTCGTCGGCATAAAACTGCGGGATGGACTTGTTTCAAGCCTTGTCCTGCGATATGAAAATCGTTACATCGGGCACGTTTCGGGCTTGGATCAAGCATCCAAGCAAGTACTTCATCAGTTTATGGTAGATCATCCTGGTGAGTGCCCTTTTAAAGAGCTAACTCATGGCATGGTAAAATCTGATGTTGTGTGGCTTTCAGTCCCCTTCCCAGCTCGTGTTACAGCTCTGGAATTTACTGATTCCGGACTACTTCGCCAGCCTAAACTACTCGGATTTGGGGACAAATAATAATCAAATATTAGAAGGGTACTTAAGCAAATAGCTCAAGTACCCTCTATTATGACTCATATTATTCACTCGACTCAATAATCCATTAATCTATAATTAGCTTAGATATTACATTTGGAGTTACCACATTCACCATTACAGGTGGCACGATCTTTTTTTAAATAAGGGATGCCCTTATCAATAATTCTAAATGTTCTTCATTTAAATTAAAGCTTATGCTCATTTCATATTCCTTCATTAATATTCTCTCCTGTGTGTAGTTTCATCAAGAATCTTCTATATAAAGTAACGACTAGTAGAATCTCCTTAAAACTATATTTATAATTTGATCCATAGGCAAACGAAAGGAGACGAATCCTGTGGCATCCATTGAATTGGGAGATAGCCGGCTGCCCGAACACTTAAAGCGCATGAAGATGACACAAGCCGAATTTGCACGGGCACTGGAAGTGGATCGTCAGTTTATCCAACAGATACTCAAGAAAGAAAGACGATTCTCTTTTATCCATCCCCCCCTTTCGCTAACCCTCCATCTAGCAAGAAAGCCGACACAAAGTACGCTTCTTATCAGCGTCATTGTGTCGGCCCGGTCCGGCTTCTTACCATACAGTCACCAACTTTTTTATTTAGTGCTTTTTGAGATTTTACTCTTGTCTATATCATCAGACAGCACGAGTTGTCGCAAATTTTTATTAAACACCATTGTGGTGATCTGATACCTGAATGCCCATCCCTCTACAGTCGTCTTCATCGCCGTAATTTGCAGACCTTCATGTAACGTATTGAGAAAAGGATTAAAGTCCCCTGTCATTACATTCACAATCCTTTTTAAATATTTGTCCATTCGATTTTCAGACTTTGTAAAGTCTAATAAATCATATTCCAAATTCGTGAAATCCTGTTCAAAGACAAGGACTGCTGAATCTGTATCAAGCCGAAAAGTTGTTCGTATTGCTCCTCTACCAGACCATTTCTTTTTGAACTCAGCAAACTTTAATGCGGCGTTTTTTTCAAATTCTGCTATCTCCATGACCTGCATCCCCCTGATGTAATAGGCTTATACCTGTATTATCAGGGACTTACTGGAAGAAGTAAATATAAATTGGCGATCGTGAATTATGTCGCACTATGTCGAATTAGTCTTGACAAATTAAGAACGTTAATTTACCGCACAAAAATAGCCCTTTTCCTGTAGGAAGGGCTACATTAGTTGAATTTCCGGATTGTACTTCAGCATAAATTCGACAAAATCTTTGACTCTATGGTATGCTACGCCGCATTTTTTAGATTGTTTATTAACAATCCTTTCAAAGTAAGCATCTCCTGTTTTAGGATTCAGCAATATTACCTTATCTTGATTAATCATTTCTGAACGATCGAGCACAAGGAAATTGTACCCGCTGCTGTTAAGCGCCGTTTCCCAGTATACAAGAGTACCCATAGTATAGTAAACATCCGTCAGAGTGTGTATGATTATGCGCTTCTTTTCCGATAAGGATTTAATAATTATAATGTCCTGTACCTTAACAGAAACTAGACCTAATGTGCCTAACTCGTCCTTGGAGACGGTCAACGTATCGATCGTGTATAAGTGCATGGATGTTCACCACTATTTCAACAATTCTTCTGGGGTTTCTGGCTGATTGACATAGAGGAAGCTTGCTGTTCTTACTGAAAAAACAGCCGCGCCGTCCAATAATGAAGCCAATTTATATACTAGATTTTTTAGCATGGGTACTCACCACCTTTGCCAGAATTAAAGTCAAACACTGCACAAGCAGAGTTAATGCAATTATAGACGATTCTATCAATAGATTGCTACATACAATTAAGGCAGATAAAAGCTTAAGTAGTGGGTAATAACGCTTTGGAATACGAGACTGTTTTTCTATGTCTGTTGGTGAAAACATCAATACAATCAATAGATTTAAGAGATTGATTATCACCAACATTTTTCCCGGAAAGTTAGGCGTGAAAGACAATGCCGTCGCCACTCCTACGGATACTATGACACACATAGTGCCCGATTTTAGGTGTACGCCTCCGGATACCTGCCTAAGTATCGCAAATGATATCAACGCTGCTACAACGCCGCTTGTCCGCCCAGTGAAAAATGATATGAGCAGCGCACCTGTAATTATAAATAAAGCGTTTAAGATAAACGACAAAGCGTATTGCAAGCGAGCTTCCGATGCTGGATGCTCCGGAACGACTGATTTAATGCTTATTGCTAGTCTTCTCGAAATAGTTTCCACCATGGGGCTTAACCTCCTTGAGGTACGAATATACAAAGAAAAATAATGCTGCTAGGAAATAGTAAATAATATTTAACAACTCGCTCCGCTGGTGGAGTATAAAACCGAATCCGAGCAAGATCACAATGATAAAACCTCCGACCACTCTCTGTTCATGAGGAAAACGCATCTTTTCTGAGATGCTCTCCATAAAGCCAATTCGCATACGGTTTAGTCCCCAGGCAATAGAAAGGTTAACCCCGGCTGTGATGACCTGTAGCAAGTACCCTATATATGGATGCACTTTAATCTCTGCTAATGAGAAAAAAGGTATGGTATTAACAATAGCACCTTGGATAGAGGCGAAAATAAAATACCCCAAACCAGTAATAATTAATGCTGCAAAAAAAGGTATCTTGATAACGACCGATAGAAATATTACGAACACAAAAATATTGATAACTGGCACGATACTTTCGAGCGAAAGTTCTTCCCTCAAAAAAAAGCTTTGCAAACTCATTAACGTTACAACAAGTAGTGCTGGATAAAAGCTTGCTGCATCGTATCGGTAAATCTTGAGCATTAAGTAAAGAATGCCGAAACCCTCAACAATGGAGAAAAGCATAAATAAAATGAATTCCAACAAATTTTATCGTCTCCCTTTACGGCCCTAGTATCTTCTATGGTGTGAGTGGCTTGGGTACGTCTACTACCGCTATATCTTTTAAACTCATCATTACATGGGGACATGCTGAATGCAATACGGATTTTCATGATAAATGAATTTCTTTCTAGTAAATGATATATCATTTCGCAGCTTACACAAGGATTGTGGTATGCCGAAAAATTACGCAAAACATGCCGACATTGTAATAAAGAGATTGGCCCTAACGAAATCTTGAAGGGTTTTGAATACGAAGCTGGGAAATTTGTAATTGTCAAAGAGGAAGACTTGAAGCAATCAAGCCGGACTCTGCTAAGACGATTCAGATTTTGGAATGCGACAAAGCATTCTACGCCTCCTAAGTCGCCCGCAACAAAGAAAAAACGGGCAGCCAAGGCTAAAGGACTGCATCATGATGCAACTTCCCGACGTGACCATGGCCCCTATCACATCGCCTGACATCCCTACAGGACCGAAATGACCGCTTCCCAGAGATAGTTGATTTACTCAGGCCATTGCGAATTGGCGCTTGCGTGCTGGACGGTGAAATTATGTATTTTGACGGGACTCGCCCAAACTTTCAGCGCGTCTTAATTGGTGTAAATCGCAAGAAATTTGACGACTCCCTTATGTTCGTAATGTTCGACATGCTTTACGACAAAGGAGAGGATATCCGCTCCTTACCCTTTAAGGAGCGCTTTGCCCGACTTAAGGAAAAATTTCCTGAGCGAAATCCCCGTGTTTTTGTGACCGATCTGGTTTATGACGGTCCGGCACTTTGAGACTGGGTAAAGGAACGTGAATGGGAAGGAATAATTTCAAAGCGACTAGATAGTCCTTATGTTGAAGCAAAGCAGCATACACACTGGTATAAAAAACGCAAAGAGGTCCGTATTGTCGCGGACGTGGTAGGTATCAAGCTTAAGGTTGGTTACGTTTCCAGCTTGGTGCTGCGGTCAGGCTCTCCGTTTCTTCTTCAGCCCAGCGTTCAAAGCGTGCATGAGGTGGATTATCCTTAATCGCTTGAAAGCTATGTTTTGCTTTTCTTCAGCACTTCCCTGAGGCTGGGTACTGAAGGTATAAAAAAAAGACCCAAATGTGATTTGGGTTGACGAAGGAAGGTTGAGTTGTCTTAATATTAAATTATGTAATCATAAATGAAAGAGTGTTGGATTTTGTGGTATAAAACTACCCTACCATAAGCCTAAATTTAAGGAAATAGTTTCTAGTCTATCCAATTGAAGGTCATTAGTCCATACCTAAAAAAACGACTCACGTACACTGAACCATCTTTATATGGAGGTGTAGTTATTGAGTTGTCCTGATATAAAAAAACGGTGTAAAAAGAAAACCATAGTGGTGTGCCATCCAAAAGAGAAAAAAATGAAACGACGTCAGCGAGTAATTAAAAAGATTGTTTGTAAAAATTGTCCACCGCCTGAAGGACAGCAATTACTTCAAGGACTTGCGGCTGCAATTGCAGAAGTTGGGCCTCAAGGACTTGCAGGAGCACTCGGACCCCAAGGTTTAGCAGGGCTTGTAGGAGCAATTGGCGCACTTGGACCCGAAGGACTTGCAGGAGCACTTGGACCCCAAGGAGCAGCAGGGATTGTAGGAGCGATTGGCGCACTTGGACCTCAAGGACTTGCAGGAGCACTTGGAACCCAAGGAGCAGCAGGGATTGTAGGAGCGATTGGCGCACTTGGACCTCAAGGACTTGCAGGAGCACTTGGACCCCAAGGACTGGCAGGACTGGCAGGAGCGATTGGCGCAGCTGGACTGGCAGGACCAGCAGGTCCTGCAGGAGCAGTGGGTCCAGCAGGAGCAACGGGAGCAGTGGGTCCAGCAGGAGCAACGGGACCTTCTGGTGGCGTATTAGGCTTTGCAGATTTTTTTGCCTTGATGCCTCCTAATAATGCAGCAACTGTTGCTCCCAACACGGATGTAAGTTTTCCGCAAGATGGTCCAGTTAGTGGGACTGCAATTACCCGTATAAATGCGAGCTCATTTAACTTGTCTGCAATTGGCACATATCAGGTTTTGTTTCAGGTAAATGTAAACGAAGCGGGTCAACTGATTTTAACACTAAATGGCGCTGATCTGGCCTATACGGTGGTCGGGCGTGCAACAGGAACTTCTCAAATAGTAGGAATGGCACTTGTGCAAACAACGGTCATTAATTCAATACTCACAGTTCGAAATCCTGCTGGCAATTCCACGGCACTCACGATCACTCCATTAGCTGGAGGAACAAGGCCAGATTCCGCACACCTTGTTATTATGCAGATCGCATAGAGGGGGAAATACAATTTTTTTTCAATAAAATTCCAAATGTCAAATTGAGGCCGCCCTCAATACTTCTGCAGTACAATTATTGGTACGGGGACGTTGTGCTCCTAGCTATATAAAGGCAGTTGGAAAAGTTTAATGTGTAGATGATTATACTAATGGGCAGTAGAGATTGTGGTATAACACTACTCAACCATAAAGCCCAATATACTAAAAATAGTTTATAGTCTAGCCAATAGTCGGCTATTAGTCCCTGCCTGAAATAAACGACTCATATACACTTATTAGGGAGGTGCCGTTGTTGAGTTGTCCGGTTAGAAAAAAACGGTGTAAAAAGAAAACAGTAATTGTGTGCCATCCAAAAGAAAAAAAAAAGAAACGTCGTCTTCAAGTTATTAAAAAAAAAATTATAAAAAAAGCAGTACGGGTGTGTCCCCCGCTAGAAGGACAGCAATTACTTCAAGGACTGGCAGGAGCAATTGCAGAAGCCGGACCTGAAGGACTTGTAGGAGCACTTGGACCCCAAGGACTGGCAGGACTGGCAGGAGCAATTGGGGCAATTGGACCCCAAGGAATTGCGGGCGCACTTGGCCCCCAAGGAGTAGCAGAATTACTTGTAGGTGCAATTGGCGCACTTGGACCTCAAGGACTGGCAGGAGCACTTGGACCCCAAGGACTGGCAGGACTTGCGGGAGTAATTGGCGCTGCTGGACTAGCAGGACCAAAGGGTGAAACGGGTCAAATAGGACCTACAGGACCTACAGGGCCTACAGGACCTACAGGACTTACAGGGCCTCAAGGAGAAGAAGGACCAGCAGGACCAGCAGGATCGCAATCAATCAATCGCATTTATGTAGCCAATTTCAACAGTAACGATGTCTCTGTGATTGATGGCGCAACCAATGCTGTGATCGCTACCATTCCAGTTGGGGTTAATCCAGCGGGAGTTGATGTCGATCGATTAACGGGACGTATTTATGTAGCAAACAGAGCCAGCGACAACGTATCCGTTATTGATGGAGAAAGTAACACTGTGATTGCTACTATACCAGCTGGGGATGAAGCAGGAGATGTAGGGGTCAATATAGCTACTAATGCTATTTATACGGCAAATTTTAATTCATTGGACTTAACTGAAGATGTTACGGTAATTAGCGGATTGACCAATACGGTTATAGATACCATTATTATTCCGGGTCTCAATTTATTAACGGGGATAGGTGCCAATCCATCAACTAATCTGATTTATGCAGCTAATTTTAATTCGGATACCGTTTCTGTAATTGATGGAGAAACCAATACTGTGATTACTACTATTCCAGTGCAAGTTAATCCATTCAGAATTGGGGTCAATCCAGATACTAACCGTATTTATGTTTCAAATTTCACCAGTAACACTGTCTCTGTAATTAATGGATTAACCAATACAGTGATTGCTACTGTTCCGGTTGGGACTACTCCAGCCGAAGTAGGCGTTAATACGTTTACGAATGCCATCTACGTAGCAAATCGAGATACTAATAATGTTTCTGTGATTGATGGACTAACCAATACAGTGATTGCTACCATTCCGGTCGGAACTAATCCAAATGGAGTAGGGGTCAATCCATTAACCAATCGTATTTATGTGTCAAATCAGGATGATAATACCGTTTCAGTGATTGATGGAGACACTAATACAGTGATTGCTACCGTTCCGGTTGGAGCTCGCCCATTCGCAATTGGGGTATATACGTAGAGCCCATTTGAGAACGGATAATGTAGGCATTCAAACTTGGTCATGATCTTACACGGAGAGGTGATTCATATGATAGAAGTTCAAAAGACAGAAGAGTTAATTGAACAGTTGTCAAACATGAACAAAGAGAATTCTTTATGCCAAGTCTTACTTCCCGGTAAAGGGACATTCAAGATTGTACTGCAAGAGGAAGATGAACGTTCCTCCACTTCATCAGAAATTCAATCAATGACGAATGAAACGGAGAATAAAGGGCGAGTCATGTCGGTATCTGAATTAAGAAGGAATCCATTCCTCTAAGGAATCGAATTTTAATAACTGGAATTTATAAATTGCGGAACCCCATCACCGTGGACACGTGAAGTTTGCGAAGCTAACGGAGTCTTTAGTTTGTTGACAACAGCGGCAGGTTAAGACTTTACTTTTCAAGTCTTAGCCCGCTGTTTTTTTGATTTATGGTCAATGCTTTGGAATGCTTCTTCTAAAGAATACGAACAACGGCAGCACCTATTAAGATGACTAAACATACAGCAGTGTATCGTTTCCACGGGCGATTCGATCCATGTACAGAGTTCCCCACTCGAAAAATCCGATTTCATCTTCATCTGTTGAATTTAATCAGTTGTCGGAGCAAATTGTAATAGCCCACCATCGTCAAAGGCGATTACTATTTAGAGTTAAGTGTTATCTCATCTATTAATGAATCATGAACATTTCTGACATTTCCGACATGCCTGGAAACAGGGTATTTCATCATTAACTCAGCTGGATAAGGATTAAGGAAGCTTAAAACATCTTCAGTTGCTTCTATATCTTGATCGATCCAATTGTGAGCAGCTGAACCAGTTAATATTACTGGCATGCGGTTATGGACATCGGCAACCAGTTGATTTGGTGTAGTCGTAATAATTGTGCAGCTCTGCACTACTTCACCATCTGGATTTTGCCAAGTATCATATAGGCCTGCAAAAGCGAATACTCCTTTTGAAGTCAATTGAAAGCGAAATGGTTGTTTACCTCCCTCTTCTTGACGCCACTCGTAAAATCCATCACTAGGTATCAAAATTCTGTTGCGTTTCAATAAGTGCCGAAAAGCAGGCTTCTTTTCTATGCCTTCTGAACGGGCATTTATTGTTTTATATGCCATCTTAGCGTCTTTGCTCCAGAACGGTATAAGCCCCCATTTAAATCCTTCCATAATACGCTGACCATCTTTATTAAATATTCCCGGAACCAATTGTGTTGGAGCTACATTGTAACGCTTCAAATATTTATAATTCGTTTTCCCCACTGAAAAAACTTCAACTACCTCTTCGATATTGGAAGTTATCGTATAGCGTCCGCACATCGTTCATCCCTCCTCCACTCAGGATTTCCTTTCATGATGAACTTAATCATTTTATTTTTCAATAGGTATCACTTCAATTTGATCCGCAACGAATTCATTTTTGGCGCTGTCGAATTTATATGTAATATTGAAATCACACACATATGTGGTAGATATACCAACAGATCCCGAGAGGTTCAATTTTATTTTTTGATTCTCCAATGTATAAATAAATACACCGCCAAAAGCCAGATCCTCTTGCTTATAATCTGGTGCTGGATCAAAATCATAGTTGAATTTATATTCTTTCCCTTGTGTTTTAACTGTAATGCCTAATGTACCATCACCATTTTTTACAACATGCGAATCAATTTGGTCGGCGACAATGTCCTCATAATTCTGGACTTTAATTTCGGAGAAGTCCTCGGCATTAACTACATGAATATCATAGTTATTTAATCCTGTCCCTTTTCCAGTCTGAATAATAATTACGGCTTCTTCCTTCCCGTCACCCGTAAGATCCGTATAGGTTACCTGCGGGTTTGTTCCCGTATCACCGGGGAATTTCCAATCAAAGTCTTTTTCATTACCGTTAATATCTAGTTTTATCCCATCGGTCGTTGCATAAAGTTTTACTTTTTCATCAGTATTTTGTTCCGGCTGTGTGGTTACTTGTTTACTTGTAGACTCGCCCGTCTCCTGAGTAACCGTCGCAGACTCTGATCCACATCCTGTAAGCAAAACGGCACCCAATAACATCACTACACCTAGCTCTTTTTTCAATCCTACTCTCCCCTTTCAACTACCTATAAAAATTATATCTGAGCAAAAGAACGGATGAATGACAAAAAATTAACAAATTCAGTAAGTTTGAAGATATAGAACCCCTCCGGGCTCTTCCATTCCATACTTCCCTCCTATTCCACATATCGCCAAGATGCGAATTTTGCAGTAGAATGATGTCATATATTCCAAGGGGGAAAATGGATATGAGAGAGAAAAAGTCGATTCATAAGAAATGGTGGTTCTGGGCGATTGTCGTCATTATTGTAGCCGGTGCTGTTAATGGTGGTAGAGGAAATGAAGCTACGACCACGGAAGCTGCAGCAAGCGTTGAGCCTGCCCCAACAACTGCGCCAGAACCAACATATAAAGAAGCAAAGCTGCCTGAATTTAAAATTACTGAAGAGCGTTTGGATAAATCAGGCATATGGTACGTGACAATGAGTACGTCGAGCAAAGATGAACGAGAGTTACAAAAGCTTGTCCGAAACACCGCTATTCTTGCTGCTGCAAAGTCACAGGTTGTTGAATCTGTATTTGTATATGTGGATGCACCAGGTAGTGAACCAACCCGCATAGCTACTGGAAAGATGGCTTTTACCAGCAAAGGCGAAGTACAGATGGCTCTGAAAAAGGGTGAAGTTGAGTTTAAGTTGATCGAAACCGCTCCCAGCAAATCGGGTTCAAAAGAACCGACAGCGGAAGATTGGCAAGCTAGTTTTAAAAAAACCTTACTGAATGAAGCTTTTAGCTATATTGAATTGACTGAACAAGAAACTATATCGTCTGAAAGACTGGAATCGGCTGTTGGAGTATTGAAAATGTATAGCAAAAAATTGACAGGAGAAGACAAACAGAAATACGTGGAATTAGCGAAGCTTGTTGAGCAAGATAAACTGGATGATGTGAAGGCAGCGTATAAAGCGCTAGGAGGAGAATAACGCATGGGGTCTCTATTATCATCCCGTTTACGATCTCCCTATTGCTCTCTGGATGCGCAATTACAACGGCATGCACATCGCTACAATAGCTTCCAGCGCCGCTGATGCAACTACAGAGTCTACTCCTACAGCGAACAGCGAGCCATAGTCAACGAAGAAAACTATCATTGTAATTTTAAGGGGAAGAAACATATGGATGTATGGTTTGAAAGATGGAAAAACAAAATAGTATCTAATGTATATTTTAAAATTTTCATTGTAATAACAAGCTCTATTGGAGTTATCTTAATGCTTAGCGAAGGTTATCAATTAATAAGTAAAGCATTTGAACCAAGCAAAGAAGCTCTAGTAAATAATCTACTTGGTGTAAACAAAAACTACCAACTTTTTTCAGATGCATTAGGCAGCTCAGATTACAAAGAAATAATAACTTACCACGAAGCAGAGATAAATAAAGAATCAAAAATAAGTATTTATCATCATGACTTAGATAAGTCTATTGTTAGTTTGATTACAGATGAGAACAATATAGTTATCGGATATACTATCGTATTGAAAAACAAAAACAATAAGATTAAGCTTCCACCTATTATGAGAGAAATCAGTGGACTAAGTTACTTAAATGACACTACTAGCATAAATAATTATATGCCACAGCCATATGATATTAATCTATTTTTAACGCTTCAAGATACGGTTTATACAGAATTACATGGTACTGGAAGTTATGCAGACTATAACTATTATTTATTAGGATTTTCTCAAGTCGGTTACATACCAAAGATTGATGGTATTGCTGAGTTTTACACAAATGATTTAAATAGTGCAATGGGTTTTGAAATGGATCTTGTAGAACATCCAGACCTTGAATACTATCGTTCTAATATTATTCCTAACTCGTTTGGAGAAATATCTCATAATGTAAGTGAGGATTTTCTTGAGGCAATTCTGGAAAAACCAATTGGCCCTAGTAAATACGATTATTATGAAAGATGATATACTGTCGCTACTATACTCATAATAATTCAACTTAAACCAACAAAACTCAAAAGCCCTGCCAGCCTAATGGCTGACAGGGCTTTTGTAAATACTATCCTTTTAATTTTAGAACAATGTCAAATATTGATCTCTTTCCCACTGATGGACTTGCGTTTTGTACATATCCCACTCAATTTCTTTCAGCTCATAGAAGTGAGCCAGAGCGTGCTCGCCGAGCGCGCTGCAGATGACATCGCTGCGGAGCAGCTCATCCAACGCTTCTTTAAGATCAACTGGCAAGCTAGGCACGCCGGATTCGATGCGCTCTTCTTCAGTCATAATGTAGATGTTGCGGTCTGTTGGAGCTGGAAGAGCTGTTTTGTTCTTGATTCCATCAAGGCCAGCTTTCAGCATAACAGCAAGTGCCAAATATGGATTAGCAGCAGGGTCTGGGTTACGCACTTCAACGCGCGTGCTCAGTCCTCTTGATGCTGGAATACGAATCATTGGCGAGCGGTTGCTTGCGGACCATGCCACATAGCAAGGCGCTTCATATCCTGGCACAAGACGCTTGTACGAGTTGATTGTTGGGTTCGTGATCGCAGCCATTGCGCGAGCATGCTCCAAAATACCTGCCATATAATAACGAGCGGTTGCGCTAAGGCCCAGCTTGTCGCTCTCGTCATAAAATACGTTAGTGCTGCCTTGGAACAACGATTGGTGGCAGTGCATACCCGATCCGTTAACGCCGAACAATGGCTTAGGCATAAATGTAGCATGCAGGCCATGCTCTCTCGCAATCGTTTTAACAACGAGCTTGAACGTTTGAATTTGGTCAGCCGCTTTAATCGCGTCTGCGTATTTAAAGTCAATTTCATGCTGTCCTGGAGCAACCTCATGGTGAGATGCTTCGATTTCAAAACCCATTTCCTCCAGCGTCAACACGATTTCGCGACGACAGTTTTCGCCCAAGTCCATAGGTGCAAGGTCAAAGTAACCGCCTTGGTCATTCAGTTCCATTGTAGGCTCGCCACGCTCATCGGTTTTGAAAAGGAAAAATTCCGGTTCAGGACCGACGTTCATCGCCGTATAACCCATTTCTTCCGCTTCCTTCAGCGCACGTTTCAGAATACCGCGCGGGTCTCCTGCGAACGGTGTGCCGTCAGGCATATAAATATCACAGATGAGACGAGCTACACGATCTTGTGCAACCCATGGGAATACGACCCATGTATCTAAATCCGGGTAAAGGTACATGTCAGATTCTTCAATACGTACATAACCTTCGATGGAAGAACCGTCAAACATCATTTTATTATCAAGCGCTTTATCCAATTGGCTCATTGGAATCTCAACGTTTTTAATCGTTCCCAGCAAATCTGTAAATTGAAGGCGAATGAATCTTACGTTCTGTTCCTCGGCAATTCTCTTGATATCCTCTTTAGTATAGCTCACTAAAAGTCATCTCCCTTGTTTGCTTGATTATAATCGTACGATTGCACCCTAGCGCTTGTGCAAGAAACGCGACAGCTGACCCTGTATAAGCGAGGCCTGACCAGGCCGTTTCTCCAATAGCTGCTGCTTGAGCATGCGGTGAAGCTGGGCATCAGACAGTTCCTTGCGTGTAACCTCCGACTGCTCGCTAACGATAGTCGCATCATCGGATTCTTTGGAAACCGGATTCATAACCTGCTTAATTCCGGCAATATTGACACCCTTCTCAATCAACGATTTAATTTCCAACAACCGTTCCACATCATTAAAGGAAAAAAGCCGTTGGTTGCCAGCCGTTCTCGCCGGTACGATCAGCTCATGCTGCTCGTAATAGCGGATTTGGCGGGCGGTCAAATCAGTTAGCTTCATTACAATGCCTATTGGAAATAAGGCCATATTTCTACGTATCTCGTCAGCCATATCACATCAACCTTCCAGTCGCTCATTTACATCTATTTTAACGTCCTACCAAGGAAGTGTCAAGTTATGTGAGGTTTAATTACAATTAATCCATTTTCAACGAGACGCTTCAGTGCCGTCAAAATACCGAATTTCGCGTGGGCAAACGTAAGCCCACCCTGCATGTAAGCGATATAAGGCTCGCGAATAGGCGCATCTGCAGATAACTCGAGGCTGCCGCCTTGAATAAACGTTCCTGCCGCCATTATGACAGGATGTTCATAACCAGGCATGTCCCAAGGCTCTGGTGTAACATGGGAGTCAACTGCCGCTGCCTGCTGAATGCCCTGTACAAAAGCAATCAGATGCTCTGCGCTGCCAAATTTGACTGCTTGAATTAAATCCGTACGCGGCGTATCCCAGTGAGGCTGCGTATCAAATCCAAGCTGCGTGAATAATGCAGAAGCAAGCACGCTGCCTTTAACCGCTTGTCCCACTAAATGAGGGGCCAGAAACAGCCCTTGGTAAATCGAGCGCAGCGTCCCAAGCATAGCGCCTACCTCGCCACCAATTCCTGGAGCGGTCAAGCGATAAGCTGCCGCTTCAACCGCTGCCGCTGTTCCAGCAATATAGCCGCCGGTCGAGGCAAGGCCGCCGCCAGGATTTTTGATCAATGAACCTGCCATTATATCAACTCCAACCTGGGTCGGCTCCAAAAGCTCGGTAAATTCACCATAGCAATTGTCTACGAACACCAGCACATCAGGCTTGATCTGCTTGACACGGCTCGTTATTTCACCAATTTGCTGCACAGTAAAAGAAGCACGCCAGCTGTAGCCGCGAGAGCGCTGGATGCCAATTACTTTAGTTTGTGCTGTAATGGCTGCTTCAATTCCTGCCCAGTCAAGGCCGCCGTCATCCAGCAGCGCCACCTCATTGTATTGGATGCCAAAATCCTGCAAGGAGCCTTTTCCATCGCCCCGCTTGCCAATGACTTTATGCAGCGTATCATAAGGCTTGCCTGTAACGTATAAAAGCTCGTCTCCTGGTCTTAATACCCCGAATAAGGCACAGCTAATCGTATGTGTCCCAGATACAAAATGCGGGCGAACGAGCGCCGCCTCCGCACCGAAAATATCTGCATATACCAAATCAAGCACTTCACGCCCACGATCATTATAGCCATAGCCAGTGGAGCCGCTAAAATGATAGTCGCTGACCCGATGCTTCTGAAAAGCCTGAATGACCTTCCACTGATTGCGTTCCGCAATGCGGTCAACCGCCTTCATTCGATCGCCTGCAAGCTCCTCAGCTTCCTCAGCAAGCTCCTCAAGCCGTTTCCATACCAAGTCTTCTTCCTTGCCGCTCCGTCCATTTTCAAATCCGCTATTTCCGTTCATTGCTGCTGTAGTCTCTCCCTTTTGTCGATCGGCTCCGAGGCATCCTTATACGATATAAGGATGCAGGCGGTGCCCATTCACTTCATAATCCTGTTTGCTTAGTTGTATCGTCAGACGGAGCAGTTCTCCCTCTTCGCCATCCACTTCTTGCTCAATTACTTCCCCTGTACGATAAGCAAGCGCGATTAAATCGCCTCTGGCGGCTGGCAGCGCAAAAACAATAGTATCTCCCATCAGCTTTTCCTGAATCGTATCGCAAAGCAGCTTCAAGTCGGCTTCCTTGTACGCATTAATGATTAGTGAATCTCCACCAGAACGAAGCGTGTAGGCTTCCTCAGGCGAACAAAGATCGATTTTATTATAAATCGTCAGCGTCGGTTTGCCCGCGGCCCCCAGATCGTTCAGAATGCGGTCTACAACGGCCATTTGCTCATCGCGCATCGGCGAACTGCTGTCTACAACATGCAGCACTAAATCCGCCTCATTCACTTCCTCAAGCGTTGCGCGGAAAGCGGCAACGAGATCATGGGGCAGATTTTGAATAAAGCCTACCGTATCGGTCAAAATCACTTCTCGGCCGTTAGGGAGCTCCAGCGTGCGCGAAGTTGGGTCTAGTGTAGCGAATAGCTGATTCTCCACATATACATCGGCATCCGTCAACTGACGCAGCAGCGTCGACTTGCCCGCATTCGTATAGCCGACTAGCGCCACTTGAATGATGCCGGATTTTTTTCTGCGCTCGCGGTATAAATGCCGATGGCGAACAACTTCATCCAATTGAGCTTTAAGATCAGAGATACGCCCCCGAATATGGCGCCGATCTGTCTCCAGCTTAGACTCGCCGGGACCGCGCGTACCGATGCCGCCGCCAAGACGCGACAAGTTTTTACCGTGTCCTGACAAGCGTGGCAGCAAATAACTGAGCTGTGCCAGCTCAACTTGTATATTCCCTTCGCGCGTTCCCGCACGCTGGGCGAAAATATCCAAAATAAGCTGCGTCCGATCAACAATTTTCACATCCAGCATCTCTTCGAGATTGCGCACCTGCGCTCCGGAAAGCTCTTGATCGAAAATAGCAGTCGTCGCACCCATTTCATCGGCCACCAGACGAAGCTCCTCCGCCTTGCCTTTGCCGATAAACCATTTTGTATCGGGTTTTTCACGGTTTTGCGTTAATGTTGTAAGCACTTCAACGCCTGCCGTTTCAGCAAGCTTCACCAGTTCCTGTAGCGAATGCTCCGGGTCACTGGAACCACGTTTAATTTGTTGCGTAACCAAAGTGACCAATATAGCGCGGTCCTGAATGTCAGTCTGTGTATCGTGCGTCTTTTCTCGCATATGTTTACCCTCTCAATCGTTCATTGTGGCTCCATCAAGCTTTCGGCTCCCATTTGAAGTCCTCCGGCCTG
Source organism: Paenibacillus liaoningensis (assembly GCF_059609455.1). NCBI lineage: Bacteria > Bacillati > Bacillota > Bacilli > Caryophanales > Paenibacillaceae > Paenibacillus > Paenibacillus liaoningensis. Next base: position 94,836 of record NZ_JCAALU010000024.1, on the reverse strand, counting down.
ATGGTCAACAGCTCTTGCTTTGGCGGTACACCGCTAGCATAATGATTCAGCAGCCGCACCGCCTGATGGCGAATCGCCTTTTCCAAAATATTTCTAACGTACCTTGCATTGCTGAAGGAAAAAATGTCATTTTGTTTCTCCGTCATTAAATGCTGCCTTAACTTAAATATGGACTGCTGCGCCAAATGATAATCACGATCCTTGGACATCAGCTCGGAAATTTGAATCAATTGGTCCACCGAATAGTCAGGAAAATCAATCTGAATCGGGAACCGCGAAGGCAAGCCGGGATTCGTCAGTAAAAAATGCTCGATCTCGGCCGGGTAGCCGGCAAGAATCAGTACAAAATCATTGCGCCGGTCTTCCATGCACTTCACAAGCGTATCAATCGCTTCTTTGCCAAAATCCTTTTCCCCGCCTCTGGCTAGACTGTAAGCCTCATCGACAAACAACACGCCGCCCATGGCCTTGCGTACCAAATCGCGCGTTTTCTGAGCCGTATGGCCAATGTATTCGCCTACAAGATCAGCACGCTCTACCTCAATCAGATGGCCTTTCGACAGCACGCCCATTTTTTGAAACAGCTTGGCGACGATGCGCGCAATCGTTGTTTTTCCGGTACCGGGATTGCCTTTGAAAATCATATGATACACATGCGAGCCGCCAAAAAGACCAGCTTCCGACCTCATGCGGCTTATATAGAGAAGGGCATAAATTTCATAAATCAGCGTTTTCACATTTTCCATCCCGACCATTGGCTCAAGCTCTTTCTGAATTTCAGCAAAATGGTCGCTCGCAGGCAAAGGCTTCACCGCTGACAAAGACTCGCTTTCAGTGAGGGGCGCAGAAGCTGCGACTGCATACGTCTCATGGCTTCTGAGAATAACGTTAATTTGCCTTGAAGGCCTGGGTCCGCTATTTGTGCCCGATTTGACATGTCCGCTCATCTGACGCATCACCTATCCTTCGCACTTGTCATTAGGAATGAGCGCATTTGCATAAGCGCCGCATTCAAGCAGGAACCGCTCCCATGCAGCAGTCTCGCTGCTTGGGCATTGTTCCGCTTTACAAGTGTATTCAGGCATAAACGGTCCTATTAACAGATTTTATAACTATACCTGTCATAGGATCAGCCCAGCCAGAGCATCAGGGCGTCAAGCTTCCATTTCGTATAGGCCAGAACCTCGCGCCCTTCAGCGTTCCACGGCTTCAATACCTGTGATGGTGTACCCTCAGCTTCAACTGACGCATAGTTCAAAAATTGCGCAATTTCCAGTGCCCTAGGCGCATGGAATTGATGGGTAATAATTAAAGCGCTCGCAAAACCTTCGCGCTCCATAATGGTTTTGCTGAACAGCAGATTTTCATACGTGCTCGTCGATTTGTCCTCCAGCAGCACCTTGTCCTCTGGAATGCCTTTATTGACCAGATACGTCTTCATTCCCGCCGCTTCTGTCACAACTGCGCCCCCTGCATCAAGACCGCCGCTCATAATGAGCTTGTCCACCTTGCCTTGCTCATACAGCTTATACGCTAGGTTCAGACGCTCTTTAAGCGCCGGACTTGGCACATTGTCCCAAAGCGCGGCGCCGAGCACGATACCGACATCCGCTTTCTCGCGCTCTTTAGGAGCATTATAACTGTTAATAACCCATAACACATAACCACACCAGAACACCCCTGCAACGAAGCACCAGGCCAACATACGAAACAGGAGCAGCCCCGGACGCTTATTCGTCCGCCGCTTGCGCCGGCTGCTCCTTGTCCTTAGCATTTGCTTCATGACTCGCTTAACTCTCCTGTCTTCTCCGCCAAACTTTTGCGATGCTTCAAGCTAAGCGTAAAATAACGGAAACGCCCATTGCGTATATTGGACAGCAGCCTGCCGGCTGTCTTGCGTGCCATAGCAGCCTCCTTGCCTGTTACATCGCCTTGACGCAGCGCATCCTCAAGCTCATCCTCATCGAGCAGAAACACTTCACCGCTTGGCAGCACGACCACATCAAGAAACAGATCATCAAACCAGGGAACCTGTTGATCCGTCAGTCCCTGTGTCTTGCAAATGTCAATGTACCACTGCACAACACGGCCCTTGTCATCAAACATCGTCGTCACGACGAAATGCTCGCCACGAGGAAAATGCTGCATCCACAAATAACCTCGATCAGCCAGACAAAGCCGGCGTCCGTTGTACTCTTTCCAAAGCGGCTCACGCAATTCGTGAATGCGGTAAAAAGTTACCAAGCCTCGGAACTCATCATTGTCCAGCGTGATGCAAGAGTAGCTCTTGCGCAAAATGCGACGCCAGTTCGCACGGTCAGAAAATTTTCGTTTCATACGGAACGTACCTTTCCGTTGAGATAAGCCCTAAAGTAACGGCTTTCGATGGTAAAGGATAGCTTTGTAAAAAGCTTACCATAACCAGCCGCTCATCTCCACCCGACTTGAAAAATAAACCAAGCTTAGCCTTCTTACACTGCAAAATCGCCGCCCCAGTAACGGGACGGCGATGGCAAAGCTATTTTTCCTGGATGATTACATTTTGAATAATGATTTCTTCAAGCGGCTCATTATTTTCAACTGGCGTCTTCGCAATTTCAAGCACCGTGTCCATACCGCTTACAACTTTGCCGAAAATGGAATAGTTCGGGTTCTGATTCAAATTCTCGGAGCCAGAGCCTGTGCAAATGAAAAATTGGCTGCCGCCGGTATTCGGCTTTCCAGCATTCGCCATTGCAACGATACCAGACTCATACTTAATTTCCGTATCCAGCTCGTCGGGAATCGAATAACCCGGTGTCCCAACACCATTGCCTTGCGGATCGCCACCCTGAATCATAAACGACTCAATAATGCGATGAAACGTCAAACCGTCATAAAAGCCATGGCGAGCCAGAAAAACAAAGTTATTTACCGTAATAGGCGCTTCGTTCGCATACAGCTTCACAGTAAAATTCCCTTTATTCGTTGTAAAAACGGCGGAATACGATTTATTGAGATCCAGTTCCATCTCCGGCATGCGCTCCCAGCGCATCACCTTCTCGGCATTGCCTGATTCCGCCGCCGTTCCTTTACCGGTCAAGCTTCCTTTCGCTCCACAGCCGGCAAGCAATGTCATTATGAGAAGTGCCATTACAAAAGCACTGCATACCGACCACTGTTTCCTGCTCATTCCTGTAACCAGCTCCTTACGTATTGCCGCTTGCTACCCGGCTTCGTTAGTCGTTCCATCCCCTTGGGCGGGGTCCGGCGTCGCGTTCGCCGGATTATCCCCTCCATCTACATTGCCGCCATTTTGCCCACCCTCCTCAACTGGAGGGCTAGCCATGTTATCCGTAGGCTCGGGACTAACTGTCCCTGGGTCGACGGTTTCAATTGGAGGTGTCTCCATGCTAGGCGTCGGGGTTGGCGTCATACCGCTGTCAGGACTAAAGGATGGCAGTTCAATCCCCCCTTCATCAGGATCAAGGGAATCCATCGGAACGTCTGGAACATCAATGACCGTCTCGGGAATTTGTACGGTTATCGTCTCAGACTGCTTGCTTGTCAGATTGTTTTCCGCATCGATTGCTATGACATAATAGTCGTACGTCATGCCTGGTGCAACGGACATATCATCAACGGTTGTTCCAGCAGCATCAACAAACAAGCTGAAATCCGCTTGATCCATCGCTTTGCGATAAACCTTATACGAAATGTTGCTGCTTGCTGCCCCTTGCCATGACAAAGCAACTTTCATTTGCTCTGGAACAAACACAGCGTTAAAATTCGTTACTGCACCGACATCTTTAACCGGCTCTTTCACGCCCTGTGGCTTCTTAAAGCTGGACTTCGGCATGTCTGCCATCGCCTGCTTCATAACCTTGGAGAACATGGCAGCCGACTGGGCACTGCTCTTCTTGAGCACATGCTGCTCATCTGTTCGATCGTAACCCATCCATACAGCGGCTGTCCACTCCGGTGTATAGCCTACAAACCAAGCATCACGGTTTGCGCTGGAGTTAAAGCCGGGAATACCGTGCTGGGTCGTGCCCGTCTTGCCGGCAACCGGGCGGTCTATTGCCGCACCTGTTCCCGTACCTCCGGATTGGACAACGGTCTGCAGCATTTCAGTCATATACCAAGCGGTATCCACATTCATAACCTGCTCAGTTGACGGAGCGTTGTACGTATAGACAGCCGTATTGCTGCTCGTCGTAATTTCTCTAATGGTATGGGAATCAACGGTTTGTCCACTATTGGCAAAAGTACTGTAAGCTGTCGCCATTTGCAGCGGTGTAACACCTTCCGTCAATCCGCCAAGCGCAATCGCAAGATTGCGATCCTGGTCGCTCAGTTCAAAACCAAGCTTTTTCGCAAATTTCACGCCGTTGCTAACGCCAATTTCATTCAGCGTCCATACGGCAGGCAAGTTGCGGGAATGCTTAACCGCTTCCTGCATCGTAATCGGCGTTGCACCTCTTGAATCTTTAGGACAATAGTTGCCGAAGCACGTTTTATCATTTTTCAAAACCGTCCACGGGAAATATTGACCGGTTTCCAGCGCCGGGCCGTAAGAAGTAATCGGCTTGAACGCCGATCCCGGCTGACGCGGCAATTCGACGCGATTCAAGCCTTTGCGTTCATAATCGCGGCCGCCTGCGATGGCTTGGATAGCCCCGTCCCGATGGTCGATAATAACCATTGCGCCTTGAACCTTCTTATCGTCGACGCTTTCCTCGAAGTTGGAGTCGTCGGCAAATTCTTTCTCAACGACGCTTTGCGCTGTTGGGTTGAGCGTCGTATAGATCCGGTAACCGCCAATACGCAGATCCGTTTCGGTCATATCCGGCATAACTCTCAATGCTTCTTCTACTGCGTAGTCAACGAACGCTTTATAAGGCTCGTCCTTGCTTTGCTCTACGGTAGGCGGAGTCACATAATCAACGGCCTTCGCCTCATCCATTTCGTCCTTCGTAATGTAGCCCTGATCGTACATCAGCTGAAGCACAACTCCACGGCGCACCTTGGAGCCTTCCGCATCATTAACCGGGTTGTAGCGGCTTGGCGCTTTCGGCATGCCGGCGAGCGTCGCCATTTGCCACAGCTTCAAGTCTTTCAGCTCGGTGTTGAAATAATATTTTGCAGCTCCCTTGACGCCGTAAATGCCTTTGCCGAAGTAAATCCGGTTTAAATAAAGCGTCAATATTTCTTCCTTCGTATTGTTGTTTTCCAATGCGACAGCAATCGAAGCTTCCGTCGCTTTCCGGAACAACGTTTTATCCGAGGATAAAAACATATTTTTAGCTAGCTGCTGGGTAATCGTACTTCCGCCCTCGACCGCGCTGCGAGCGATAACGTCCTTGACGAGTGCCCGGCCAATTGCAAAAAAGTCGATGCCGGCATGCTCGTAAAAACGCTGATCCTCCGTCGCCACTACGGCGTTCATCATTTCTTTCGGAATTTCATCATATTCGGCAATTTCACGATTTTCTTCCGGTGTGGACAATCGAGAAATTTCATCTCCATTCGCATCATAAACAATAGATGCTTCGCCCATAACCATCATATCGGCTCTTTCCTTCAGCAGCCGCTCACCATTCAAAATAATAAGCGAATACCCGATGATCCCGCACACGATAGCTATAACTACAGTGAAAAATAACAGGAAAAACCAGGTTTTCCCCGACATTCTTCTTTTCTTCTTAGGACCCGTTTTCTTCTCAGGTTGTGTTCTTTGCCTGCGATCAGCCATTGTGACTCCCCTCCTGCGCTTCTTCTTAGAAGCTGTCTGTCTTCTTATTTATACCCCTGGAATGAAAAGGACAACCCCTGTTAAAGCGGGCTGCCCTTTCCTTCCGCTATCTAGTTAAACGCAGATCGCTATTAGAAAGTTTCACTAATAACGTGCGCCTTACGAGTCAGAGCTGCTGTTGTCCTGCATGAGAGATACATTTCGCTGCGGAGTAAACGTCGAAATGGCATGCTTGTACACCATTTGTTGACGGCCTTCGCTGTCAATAATAATGGTGAAGTTGTCAAACGCTTTAATAACGCCCCGGATTTGGAACCCGTTCATCAGGAAGACTGTAACGGGAATGTTATCTTTACGCAATTGGTTCAAGAACGTATCTTGAATGTTGATGGATTTGTTCATTGGACGTTACCTCCGTCTACAAAAGATTGATTAGAAGTATATTCAAGATGGACTTGAAACTTTCCTGCTATTATACCATGAATCCGATGCAAATTGTTGTGAAAATTTTCCCCCATATCGATCCATTCGATATCTTTCATGTGACGAAACCATGACAATTGGCGCTTGGCAAAGCGTCTCGTGTCCCGTTTCAGCAAAGTTACCGCAGCCTCAAGCGTACATTCTCCCCGTAAAAATGACGCTATTTCCTTATAGCCGAGTCCTTGCATAGCTACAGCATGAGGAGGAACGCCACGCGACAGCAGCGCCTTCACTTCCTCGACCAGTCCCTGTTCCAGCATCTGGTCAATTCTCAGTTCAATCCGGCGGTACAGCTCCGCCCGATCCATCGTCAGCCCGATGATACACAATTCGTAGGGGGATTCTTTTTTCTGACCCTCGAGCTGCTCTGATTGCTTGATTCCTGTTAAATGAAATACTTCAAGCGCGCGGATGACGCGCCTTTGGTCATTCGGATGCAGGCGTTCCGCGGACTTCGGGTCAATAAGCGCAAGCTTCGCATGCAGCGCCTCAGCACCGTGCGCAAGAGCGAACTGCTCCTGCTCCTGGCGAAAGGCCTCATCTGAGCCGCTCTCTGAAAATTCAAAGCCGTAGCAAACGGCTTCCACATATAGTCCCGTGCCGCCAACGATGAAGGGCAGCTTTCCCCTAGCAGCTATCTCTTCAATGCTGCTTCCGCAGCCTGCTTGAAAGTCTGCCACCGAATAGGGGTCATCCGGATCGCGAATATCAATTAAATGATGCGGGATACCCTCTCGCTCTTCCAGTGGAAGTTTCGCTGTTCCAATGTCCATGCCGCGATATACCTGCATCGAATCGCCCGAAATGATTTCCGCCTGCCAAGCTTTGGCCAGCTCCAGGCTTAAATTGGTTTTGCCAACTGCCGTAGGGCCAATTAATACGAGCAAAGGCTGCTTTTTGCCCAGCGCGGTTACCCGCTTATTCTCTTGTTCTGGCAACCTCTATCACTCCATAAGCAATTTTTGAAGAATGTAAATGCCGCCGCTCAAAGCCGAGTCTTGCAAACTCCTCGCTATGGCGGTGCTCCTTAAGCACGACGGTTTTGCGCGCCACTCGCAGTGCTTCGGTCACTGCCTCGATAGACAAGGCGTTGTCATTGACCAATTGGCGCAGCGGCTGAATCGAGCTCGACTCATGAATCGGCTGCCGGAACATCGGGTCAAAATACACGACGTCGACGCTTCGATCCGGCAGTTGCCGCAAGTAGTCCAGATGGTTCATGCTGATCATTCGGATTCTGCGCATCGCCGCATCCACATCAGCAAGCCCCGATACGTAGATAGCAAGCCCTTCGCGCACCAGGGCGCATAGCACCCGCTCGCTTTCAATGGCAGTTACTTGTCCAGACGTACCGGCCGCATAAGCGAATACGAGCGAATCAGAGGCAAGTCCAGCTGTACAATCTACAATCGTATCGCCTTCCTCGCAGCCGGAGAGCGTAATCAGCGGATCTGTTTCTCCCCTTCGAAGCCTCTTGACTCTTACAAATGCCATGCTGGGGTGAAAAAATAACGGCGTATCCGTCTGTCCTTCATAATACCTGACTTCGCGATCCGTCACAACAAACAGGCGAATCTCGGCCATTTCGGCGCCGATTTGCCGCAGCGTCATTCGGCCCCTCGCCCGATAAGGGACGGACAGCTCGCCTGCAATTCTTCTCGCCTTGGCGACCGTCGCCTCAGACGGACGATCGGCGGTTGTCACGATCATGACATCACCCGCTTAAACATTTTTTCGAGCTGATAGGTGGACATATGCACGACTATCGGGCGTCCATGCGGGCAAGTATACGGTTGATGGCATGCACCAAGCCGGGAAAGCAGCGCTTCTCCCTCTTCCCTTGTCAGCCTGTCATTCGCTTTAATAGATGCCTTGCAAGAGCACATAATGGCCGCCTTCTCGCGCAGCTTGGCAATATTGATTGATTTGCGCTCGGCCAGCAGCAAATCGGCCATCTCTTCAATAATATCCTTCTCCTCGCCATCCGGCAGCCACTGCGGATACGCGCGCACAAGAAACGTTTGGGAGCCAAATGGCTCAAGCTCGACGCCCGCTTCGTTAAATAGGGGCAGCAGGCCGCGCAGCTGCTCTGCCTCACCCGGCGTAAACTCCAGCGTAAGCGGCACTAGCAGCTGCTGGCTAGCAGCCTCGGGCATGCCAAACTTGGCGTAATAATATTCATAATTGATCCGTTCATGCGCCGCATGCTGGTCAATTAAATACAGTCCTTCCTCGGATTGCGCCACAATATATGTGCCATGCAGTTGACCAATCCAATGCAGCTCGGGAAAACCCGCTTCATTGGCTGCTGAAGGCTGCTCCGGAGCGGCTGGCACTTGGCCTCCTTGTCCGAAATGAATGTCGGGCAAGGCTGCCGTATGAACAGTAGCAGCAACTCCACTGCTTAAATCAGCAGTTGCAGCCCCTGAGCTTTCCAATCCGTTGCCGGGCTCGCTTCCGATAGCCACAGTTTGCGAGCTAGCCGTGCTAGCTGCGTCTTGGCGTATCCATGAAGGCTCGGATGGAAGCGGAGCGTCTTCGCTTTGCGAAGGAGAACTATTCGCCGCTGCACGTGCAAGGGGCTGCACAGCCTCAGAGACAAGGTTCCCCCATGATGCACTTGCTTCACGCGCCAAGCTATTTCCAGTTTGGGCAGGCTTGTACAAACGTTCAGCCGCATCCTTCGGCACAAATTCTCTGGAAGCACCTTGGACAAATGGGGAATAAGGCGCTTGTGCTATCGACCGCTCCCCTTTGTTTTCCTTCTCTGGTACAGGCGGTGTTTTGGGCTCCGGACGATGAAAGGACATGGCGCCCTGAACGAATACAGGACCTGACCTTTTCTGATTATGTATAGAATCCGGACCAGGAATGTGACGTTCTTTGCCAAGTGCAGCCTGAATAGCCGACTCAACGAGCGTCCGCAGCTCTGCCTCCTTGCTGAAGCGAACCTCCATTTTGGAAGGGTGTACGTTTACATCAAGCAAGCTCGGATGCATGCCAATTTCAATAATCGCAAGTGGAAAACGATTGATAGGCAGCAGCGTATGGTAAGCCTGAAGCATCGCCTGATTAACGGCATGGCTGCGAATATACCGCCCATTTACAATGACGGTTATGCCATTGCGATTCGAACGTGTCAGCTCAGGCTTGGAAATATAGCCTAACAGCTCATAATCCGGGCTTTCGCCTTGTATCGCCATCATTGCTTTGGCCGTATTCGAGCCGTAAATAGCAGCAATAACCTGCAGACGGTCGCCTGTACCGAGCGTTCGCAGCAGCGTATTGCCATTGTGCTTTAGTGTAAAAGCAATACCGGGATGCGCAAGCGCAATGCGGTAAATATAATCTGAAATATGTCCAAGCTCGGTTTGCACCGCCTTCATATATTTCAACCGGGCTGGCGTATTGTAAAACAAGTCGCGCACCGTCATATCCGTACCTTGCGGCGTAGCAGCCGGAATACTGGCCGTAATCGTCCCGCCTTCAATGCTCAGCTTATGCCCTAAGCCAGTCTGTCCGGTAGAGGACAAGCATTCCAGCCGTGATACGGCCGCGATACTTGGCAGCGCCTCGCCGCGGAAGCCTAGGCTTGCGATGCGGAACAAGTCGCTGCTCGTTGCAATTTTGCTCGTAGCGTGGCGCTGGAATGCCGTTTCGATTTCTTCAGCGGGAATGCCCGAGCCATTGTCTGTCACACGGATAAGGTTCAAGCCGCCCTCTTCCACTGTGATGTCGATTGTGGAGCTGCCGGCATCGACAGCATTTTCGACTAGCTCCTTAATGACAGAAGCAGGTCTTTCTACCACTTCGCCTGCGGCAATCTGGTTCGCGAGCTGCTCGTCCAGTACGAGAATTTTACCCATATCTGTTTTCCTCCTTCCCACACGGACACGCCGCTTCTAGTCGTTCATTTTGCGTTTCATGTCATTTAGCCACTGCATCGCCTGCATTGGCGTCATATTGAACAGGTCGAGCTTGCGCAGCTGATCAGCAAGCTGCTCGGATTTGGGGCTGCCTTTACGGCGGCCCGAATCAGCCTGCGCGGCAGCTGGCTCATCCCAAATGGACAGCTGAATGGCCGCCGCAGTTTCGCGAACACCAGCATTCGATGCTTGGCTGGCCGAAGGATCGAATGCAGATGGAATGCTGCTATTTTCATGGTCGGAAGCATTTGACAAAGTATCACCAGACTGCAAGGCTGCATACGAATACTCTGGTTTATTTTTATTAGAAGCGGATTTCTCCTCAGCAGTGCGACTATCTGTTTCAACAACAGCAGCTGTGCTCATCTTGATACTCGCATTTTTTTCAACCAATGCATCCGAAACTTCCAATAGCTCATAGGATCGGGAAATAATGGACTCCGGCAAGCCAGCAAGCTTTGCGCAATAAATGCCGTAGCTCGTCCCTGCTGCGCCGGGTATCAGCTTGCGCAAAAAGGTAACATGATCGCCGCTTTCCTGTACCGCCATACATGCATTGGTCAGCTGAGGCAAGGAATCCTCCAAATGCGACAGCTCGTGAAAATGGGTCGATACGAGCGCCTTGCAGCGAATCTGATGATGCACATATTCAATAACCGCTTGGGCTATGGCCATGCCTTCGCCCGTAGAAGTACCGCGCCCAAGCTCGTCAATAATGACAAGGCTGTTCTCCGTTGCCTTCTCGGTCATAATTTGAATATCCTTCATCTCCACCATGAACGTACTTTGTCCGCCAATCAGATCATCCGCCGCGCCAATCCGCGTGAAAATCCGGTCGGTCAGTGGAATTTGTGCCGATTTTGCCGGAACAAAGCAGCCGATTTGCGCCATAATGCCTATCAAGGCCACTTGGCGCATGTAGGTGCTTTTGCCCGCCATATTCGGTCCGGTAATGAGCAGCATCGAGTTATGCTCTTTATGTAGCTGCGTCGCATTTGCAATGAACGCTGCCCCATTTTCCATAACGGCCTCCACAACGGGATGCCTGCCTTCTTCGATGACCATATCGAACGAATCGGTAATCGAGGGGCGGGTAAATCTGCGCTCTGCGCTGACCGTCGCAAATGCCTGATACACATCAAGCTCTGCTATGGCTTCAGCAAGCCGCTGCAGACGGTGAAGCTGCCCTGCTAAATGCTCGCGAAGCTCCAGAAAACGTTCATATTCGATATCGACCATCTTTTCCTCGGCCTCAAGAATTAGGCGTTCCTTTTCCTTCAGCTCCGGCGTTACGAACCGCTCGGCATTGGAAAGCGTCTGTTTTCTTTCGTAGCGGCCCTCCGGCAGCATCGCGAGATTGGCTTTGGAAACTTCGAGATAATAACCGAATATTTTATTGTAGCCGATTTTGAGCGAGCGGATGCCAGTTGCTTCGCGCTCTGCGCGCTCCAGCTCAGCGAGCCATTTTTTTCCATTGGTACTGGCTTCTTTAAGCTGGTCCAAATAATCATCGTAGCCTGCACGAATAATTCCGCCTTCGCGAATCGAGACTGGCGGCTCGTCTACGACTACTGTCGCAATCATATCTGCCAAATCGGCGCAATCGTCCAATCCGTCTACCAACTGCTCTAGCCGCTGCGATCCCGAGGCTTTGCATAGCTGTACTAGTTGAGGAACGCGCTGAATCGACGTTTTGAGGGCATTCATATCGCGACCGTTGGCACTGCCAAACGCCACTCTTCCGACCAGACGCTCCAAATCATAAATATCATTCAGCTCAGAGCGAATATCATCGCGCAAAATCAAGTTGCGGTACAACGTATCCACCGCATCCAGCCTTGCTTCAATCGCGTTGCGCGACAGCAACGGCTTGTCGATCCAGCGGCGCATCAGCCTTGCACCCATTGAGGTTTGACTTCGGTCCAGCAGCCAAAGCAGCGAGCCCTTCTTTGAGCGGTCGCGCACAGTTTCAGTCAGCTCCAGGTTTCGGCGGGTATAATGATCAAGGATCATATATTGACCCGGCTCATAGCTGCGAATTGCGCGAACATGACCGAGCGAGCGCTTTTGCGTATCATCCAAATAGCCAATTAGCAGGCTCACTGCGCGCATGCATGCTTCATTCAGCTGTACAAGCTCCTGCTTTCCGAACTGGTCGAGCAGCTTTTGCTCCGGCACAGGCTCGCGCTTTGTCAGCAATATCGGGCGATTCCAAGCGTCTGATGCTTGCAGCTTGTCCAGCAATTCCTCGTCGCCAACAATTTCCGCAGGCTGATAAACGTTAATTTCATCGATCAGCGCTTCCATCTGAAGCGGGAACGAAGTGACGTACAGCTCGCCTGTAGACAAATCGCATGAGGAAATCGATACTTTCCCGTTTAAAAGAGCAATCGCTGAAATAAAGTTATTCGTTTTATCCGCGAGCGCTTTCGACTCCATGACCGTTCCCGGGGTAATGACCTGAACAATTTCACGTCGTACGACGCCTTTGGCAGCCGCTGGGTCCTCGACCTGCTCGCAAATGGCAACCTTGAAGCCTTTTTCAACGAGTCTTGCGATATAGTTTTGCGCAGAATGATAGGGTACGCCGCACATTGGAATTTTTTCCGTGCCGCCTCCTTCTCTTCCGGTTAGTGTAATTTCAAGCTCTCGCGAGGCCGCAATCGCATCTTCAAAAAACATTTCATAGAAATCGCCCAGACGAAAAAAAAGAAACGCATCCTTCGCTTCTTCTTTAATCGCAAGGTATTGCATAATCATCGGGGTATAGCTTGCCACTGTTGCCCCTCCTTTATTGTGGTAAGCGAACGCGGGCGTTCGCAATCTATGTTTATCGTATCATCAGAGCCGCAAATTTCGCCAAATCTCCGAAATTCTAATGAAGCAACTTTCTACTATTATATCAAGCGTTGGCTTTCCGCGCCAACTTGTCTATTTTTCCTGATGTTCATATAGGGAGATAAACCGGGGAAATTAGCAAAAAAAGAGTGAAATGAAGCGAGAAATAAGAAGAGAAATAAACAGTGAGGCAAGGGGGAAAGGGCCTGTTTGCTTGGGAAACAAGCCGGGGTGAAAGTGCAGGATAGCTCTTTTGTCGGATAAGCTTGGGAAATAGAAGGCAATTTGAAAATAGTGAATTCGCTTCGTTGGTTTGGGGAAATTTTGTGGAGCTAATAAGCTGGCAGCGCTTTGTCGCTACGTTATGTGGGCACCGTACAGGCTGGATTTCATGTCAGCTTCGTTTGCTTCCATTATAGAGCTGAGGTGAAGCATGTAATGAACATTAAAGATTAAATAATAAAAATTATGTCGTCTATTTGTTTCGCGGCTTGTTAGAAGCTGGAGCTGGCATAGGGATGCGCCATTTGTGGCGGATGTCAGCCCGCTCATCCCAGGTTATGCCGCGCCGCGCTGCATCGAGCAAAGGCTCGATATCGGCCGCAAGGGCCGCATAGCTTGGCGTCGCCGCCAGCGCTGAGGCAAGCGGGTCCAGACACCCGGCCAGCTCTGCTCGGTCGCCGGAGTAGAAGGCTTCGACATACCGCTCGTCAAGAGCCGGTATGTCGGTGAGGACTCTAGTCTCACGCGCGCATAGCAGCGCGAGCGCGAGCGCTGCTTTTGCCGCTGCTGGCGAGATGAGCCAGCTCGGCAGCGTGCGGTATTCGAAGCCGCCATGCGGCTGCTGGCGGTATTCGCCAAGGGCGCCGTAACGGGGGCGTCTGCCCCGGCCGGCCGGGTCTTCGACGAGAGCGAGCGGAAACGCCGCGTAGCTGTCGAGCAGCCGCAGCAGTCGGCTGGATAGCGGCGTGCCGCTGAGATGGATGTGCCCGCCGAGCGGCAGCCCCGGCACGGGCATGGCTCCGGCGACCCAGCAGAGGCTGGGGTCGCTTATGCGTTCGGCGGCGCGCAGCAGCAGCCGACGGAGATGCGCGGTCAGCGCGGCCGGGCTTTCAGCCGGCTCGGGCCGCAGCTCGGCGACGGGATAGACGATCCGTCGCCCAATGAGCATGGCGTCGCTGCCCGCGGCCCCTTGGGCGCCATCGCCAAAAAAGCGCGAAGCCGGCACGATCCGCCCATCCGGCCGCACCAGCGCAAACTCCGGGTCGGCGCCCAGCATCAGCTTGGGCGCCGTTCCCGGCATAGGCGCTGCTGCCGCCTCATACCAGGCGGCCATCCGCGCCAAGCCCACTGCGCGCAGCTTCGCATCGCGCACAGCCCCCGCTGCGCGGACGGCGGCACGCCCGCCTTCGCCCAGCACAACCTCGGCCTCGCCCATATCGAGGCCGAGTGCATACAAAGCGGCGACTGCGGCGCGGATGACCCGCCGCAGAGCCCCATCCCGCGGCCATGGCGCTGCCGCATGGCCGCCTGGCTCCGCCCGCAGCAGCGGCTGCCCCGCTGCGGGCCTGCCCCACCGATCGAGGCGCTGCAGCTCGATCGGCTCCAAATGCGCAATAGCGACCTTATACAATCGGTCGCTATCTCCCAGCTCCTGCCGCCGGAGCAAGCCTGCCCGGCGCAGCCTTTGCTGCTGCTCGGCGGCAGACATCGCCGCAAAGCCGATCTCCCCCTCATTCAGCAGCCAGATGCCGCTTGGCAAAGCAGGCAGCACCTGCTTTTCATAGCCTTCACGTTTTTCACTCATATGCTGTTTTTCCGTAATTCCCTTCTGTTCCCTCAAGCCCCGCTTTTCTTTAACGCCCTGCTGTTCCCACCTACTCTGCCCTTGCCCGCTCTCGCCTTGCTGACCTGTCTCTCCCTGCCTAGATTCACTACCCTTCTTTTTCTCAGCAACACAGCCGCTCACGATAACCGCGTCCCCAGCCTTGACCTCTGCAAGCAGGCTTGCAGTTGGAGCTGATTCAGCGGCAGCGGCATTCTCTTTGCCCGCCAACTCCAATCGCCCGGTACTGCTGTTCCACAGCCATACTGCCGCCATCTCATTGCTCCTTTCTACTAAAACCCACTCACCCTACTCAAACCTGGCTTATAGGGCATACGCCCGATTATGTTTAATTCCAACAAAAAGAGGGCTTTCGCCCTCAAGTTTGCGGACATCGCCGCATATCATACCGTACAGAAGCCGAGGCACAATGGAGTTAAGCTACCGTGGAGAAGATGTAAGCTTCCGTGCCGGGAAGTTTCAATCCACATAAGCCACATGGCCGTCAGGCTGCCAGATTAAAGCTCGTCGTCGAGCAAATCCGGATCAAGATCTTCGTAGTCGTCATCGCCGAGACCGAACTCGTATTCCTTGGCATCAAGGCCGTCCAAACCTCCAGGGATACAAGCAACCGTCACTTTTGTCTCGGCAACCAGCTCTACCGAAAATTCGCGTTCAACCCGGATGACAACGCCGGAGCCGCTCGATGAAACATTCGCTTCGATACAATTCGGCTCCTGAAGCGCGTCTGCTGAAACTTCCACGGTTGTAGCGCGATGCTTCGGATCAACAAACGAAAGCGGAACATTTTCTACATAATGAACGGATTCCTTCGCAACCTCGGTTTGCGAGTTTTTGCTGTACGAGTACCAGATGTTAATGTCGTAAGTACCGATGACCTCAATCCCATCGCCCGAACGAACCGCTTCATATTGATGGTTGATAATCCATGCGCCCAAAATACTAGTCGGATGTTGAGGCGGCGTAACGGTATGGGTTACAGTGGAAAACTTACGACCTTTGCCGCAGACAGCTTTGGTAATAATTTCTCTGTACTGTAGCTGTTTATCTGCATTAGCCATTGATTTAACCTCCTCCATGCAATCATTCACTTAAAGTGTATGCAGGACGTGGGCGAATGTTGATAAAACGAATGCAGACAAAGAGAGATTGTTTTAAAAAACACCCACAAAACCCGCTGCAAAACGTAAATCCACGTTTCCCCAAGACCTTCGCTCCCCATTTCCCCGCCTTTAGTTGGCCGCTATATACGAGCAGCTTGCGGGAGGCTCGCCGCAAAATCTTTTTTCACCCTTGCAGCTCCCGCTCCTATTACGAAAGCGCCAGCTAAAATCGAACTATACTCATAGTTATGAAGGTGCCCTAGCCTTTATGCCAAAGCCTGTATTTGTACCTATTGTTATCTACGAACTAGCTCAAAAAATGACATAAAAAACGTTTTGCCATATGCTCTACTGCTCACGCCATCCCGCCATCAGCCTGCGCTCCAGCGCCGAAACGGCTTTGTACATAACCGTCGCAACCGCAGCAATTACAAGGAGGCTGGAGAGAACGAGCGTAAAGTTGAACACTTGGAAGCCATAAATAATTAGGTAGCCCAGCCCAAGCTTCGCCACGAGAAACTCGCCTACAATAACGCCGATCCATGCCAAGCCCACATTCACTTTCAGCGTCGAAATAATAACCGGGAACGAAGCTGGCAAAATCACGCTGCGAAAAAGCTGTGACCGCCCCGCTCCGAACAGCCGGACGACTTTAATATAGCCCGCATCCACCTCACGAAACTGGTTATAGATGTTCAAGGTTGTAATAATAACCGTTACCGACAAAGTGACCGCTACAATGGAGAGAAAGCCAGGACCAAGACAAACGATAAAGATTGGCCCTAGCGCTACCTTCGGCATGCTGTTCAGCACGACCAAATAAGGGTCCGCAACCCGCGATACAAAAGGGAACCACCACAGCAGCGCCGCAAGGAGCGTGCCCAGCAGTGTGCCCAGTGCAAATCCGACAATCGTTTCTGATACGGTCACCCCGATATGCGGCCAGATTGAGCCGTCCGACATCGTCCCCCACAATTGATGGAACATCTTCGTTGGATAGCTGAACAGCAGCGGATCAACCCACCGATTACGTCCCGCGGCCTCCCACAGCCCAATAAAGAGTACTAAAATAATGAACTGCGTCACTCCGACTAACGCCGTCGTCCTTTTTGCCCGCCGCATATAAGCCTGGTGCAGCCAGTCTAGCCATACTGCTCTACCCTCTTTTACATCAGAAGGCAATTGTATCTGTTCCTGCCCTACTCGCTCCGGCTTACTATCTGTGTGTTGCTCCCTTTGCTGATTTGAACCCCCGTCATCCTTCATTGCTCTCGCTCCCTTCCCAGAGGGTCTTCTCGGCAGCGTCCAGCTCTGCCCATAATTGATCGAACAGCGGCTGAAATTCCGGCAGCTGTCGAGCTTTCATCGGTGATGCCTGCCGGATTGAATCGGGTATCGTCAGCTCGTAGCGAATTCGACCTGGATTTGCTGCCAGTACTATGACGCGATCACTCATCGCCACCGCTTCAGATAGATCATGCGTGACGAGCAGCGCCGTTTTCCCAAGCTTTCGCAGCGTTACCTGCACCAAATCCTCCAATTGAAGCTTAATGTGCAAATCCAGCGCAGAAAAAGGCTCATCCAGCAGCAATACTTCCGGCTCAGTTGCCAGCGTCCGCGCCAAGGCGACCCGCTGCCTCATACCGCCCGACAGCTCATGCGGATAACGGGCTCCCGCTCCGGGCAGGCCGAGCTCAGCCAGCAATTCAGCTACGGTTTCAAGCGCAGCCTGCGTCTTATTCCCCGTCAATTCCAGCCCCAGCGCCGCATTATCCAAAATCGTCCGCCATGGAAACAAATAATCCTGCTGGAGCATATAACCGACAAGGGTTGACGGTTGTTTAACCTGTCGATTGTTCAGGAGCACTTCGCCGCGTGTCGGTAAAAACAAGCCCGCCAGCATGCTGAGCACCGTCGTTTTTCCGCATCCGCTTGGGCCAACCAGACTGACGAACTCGCCGCGCTGAACGGTCAAGTTCATATCCTCCACAGCAAGCGAGGCGCCCTTGTCATTCACATATACATGAGTCACTTGCCGCAGCGTAAGCGCGGGGTCACTATTCGCCATCTTTTTTTCCTCCTCGCAGCCATCGCTACTTCACGGCTTCAATCGCAGCTTCCGCAAAGGCCGTGTTTACGATGGCATCATGCTCGGTTCGCGCCTTCAGTTCGCCGGCCGAGGTCATGACGTCCAGCAAATTGTTCCATTCCTCCTGGTCAATAATCGGGTCGGTCGCGAAAGAGCCTTGCTGCTTATAACGATCGATCGAGCTAATCAAAATGCCGCGATCTACATTTTCAAAATAAGGCAGGACAACGTCCGCAATGGTTTCGGCACTATTTTCAGCCACCCATAATTGTGCCCGATGAATCGCATTGGTGAAAGATTGCAGCGCCGACTTGTTTTTGTTTGTAAAGCTTTGCTTCGCCATATAAACGGTGTACGGCAAATGCCCGCTCTCCGCACCAAAGGAAGCCACAACCTTGCCACGGCCCTCTTTCTCAAAAATAGAAGCCGTCGGCTCAAAAAGCTGCACGAAATCGCCTGTCCCTGAAGCATAAGCTGCCGAAATATTGGCAAAATCGACATTTTGGATCAGCTCCAAATCCTTCTGCGGGTCAATTCCGAATTTTTTCAGCGTAAATTCTCCAGCCATCTGCGGCATTCCACCCTTCCGCTGTCCAAGGAAAGTTTTTCCTTTCAATGACTGCCAATCAAAGGTGGGCTCCGGCTCGCGAGCAACTAGAAACGTCCCATCGGTCTGCGTCAATTGAGCAAAATTGATGACCGGGTCCTCCGCTCCCTGCTGGTACACATAAATCGAAGTTTCCGAGCCGACAAGCGCCACATCGATTACGCCCGACAGAAGGGCCGTCATCGTCTTGTCACCGCCAGCCGTTGTTGTCAGTTCAATGTTCAGCCCTTCCTCTTCAAAAAAGCCCTTCTCCAGTGCTACATATTGTGGCGCATAAAAGAGAGAGCGCGTGACCTCGCCGACTTTCAGCGTTGTTTTCTCGCTTTTGCCGCCGCAGCCTGCCAGCGCAGCGGTTGCAGCCAGCGTGACAACTAGCAGCAACGTTGTCCATCTTCTCCTCATCTTTCTTTCTCCTCCCGCTATTTACAGCTTGCGTGTTGTACTCCAGCCTATGCGTGCATATCGTCGGCGGTGATTGCCGCTAACGGCTTTTTGGGCATGAAAAAGCCGTTATTCCACCTGCTCCGGAATAACGGCTCTACTAGGGCATGTATGTGAACGCAAGCGAGCTATATCTCGAAAGAAGCCAGCGTTCAAACGTCTTCCCTCTACTACCGAGAATGGCACAACTCATAAATGTGAACCTACTTACCAAAAGGCAGCTTCATGCTGCTCTTTTTGGAGCTTTGCTCCCTGCACAAACAGACAAAAATAGACTTGGAGGACGCAGCAGCCGCTATTTGTACCGAATCACTGGTTTTGGCACAGGCTGCGGACTCAGGAGCCGCTAATGCGCTGCCCATCGTCATTTTGAGAGGATTATGAAGGTAATAGCGGCTCTCCTGTCCGCTTAAGGCCCAAAATGGGAGTGAAATCCAGAATAACGGAAACTCAGTCCTTCAAAAAAGGAATAAGTTTCCAAATATATATATCCTAAGCCACAGTGGTCTCTGTGACTGTACTCTAAGTAACAATCGCATGCTGTGCTTCCTTAAGCCTTGAACAGTCAGAGGAGATTGGTCTCGAATACGTACTTAGCAAGGTGCAGCAGGAAGAGCTTCCGTTTGCATACACATCATCGGAAGCAATAAAATAAATTTGCATTTTATATAAATTAATAAACATTTCAATCCACGCTCCCGCACGGGGAGCGACATCTTCGCATTCTCCTATAACTGTCCAGATACGCTTGTTTCAATCCACGCTCCCGCACGGGGAGCGACTCTCTATCGATCCTGATGGCGACAATCAATATCTGGTTTCAATCCACGCTCCCGCACGGGGAGCGACGTGCAGTAGTTCATCGAAGATCGCTTCCAAGACCTGTTTCAATCCACGCTCCCGCACGGGGAGCGACCATGACGGCGACCTGCTGTTGATTCGTAAACAAGTTTCAATCCACGCTCCCGCACGGGGAGCGACGCCGACAGCTGGCAGCTGCTCATTACGATCTTCAGGTTTCAATCCACGCTCCCGCACGGGGAGCGACACGTGCATCATCCGATTGCTCAACGACTTGCGTAGCGTTTCAATCCACGCTCCCGCACGGGGAGCGACGGGTGGTTCCCGACTTTACTAAACAGATTGCTAAGTTTCAATCCACGCTCCCGCACGGGGAGCGACCCCACGAGCTGGCGGACTCTTGCGCCTTATAAAAGTTTCAATCCACGCTCCCGCACGGGGAGCGACATGCAAAAATGCAAAAGTGGGCCGATGACTTTAGGTTTCAATCCACGCTCCCGCACGGGGAGCGACGAGGAATCTTGGTGGAAAATACTTGGCGTATCTAAGTTTCAATCCACGCTCCCGCACGGGGAGCGACAGCACCCTCAAAAACTCCTTACCTAGCAAGGAAAAAAAGGCCCATTTTCGCGAACCTCATTTTCCTCTCCCTTATCCACCCGTTTAGCTAATCCAAAATCCGCATTACCCCTTACGGGGAGCGGAGTGCGAACGTGCCGGGGTTTTCATGGGAGCTTCCGGTTCGCGTGGAGGTAAGTCGCTTCCTAACAATAGCGCAGCTACCTTCCCCCACTAACCAAACCTTCCTTACCAGCTACAACTATTCCCTTACTACAGCTTATAAATCTCGCTATACTTCTTCTCCAAATATTTCACCAAATATTGCGGGTCCAGCGGCTTGCCGGTTACATTTTGGATCAACTCGGAAGGTGTTCTGAGCTTGCCGTATTTGTAAATGCGCTCGCTGAGCCATTCTTTGATCGGCAGCAGATTCCCTGTGCTTACAAGCTCCCAGAAGTTCGGCAGCTCGCGCTCCAGTGTATCGGCGAATTGCGCTGCATACATGTTGCCCAGAGAATAGGACGGGAAGTAGCCGAATGCGCCGCCGGACCAGTGTACATCCTGCAGGACGCCTTCTGCATTCGTCGGTGGTTCAATACCCAGATATTCTTTATATTTTTCATTCCAAATAGCGGGAAGATCCGTGGCCTTCGCGCCTTCGTTAAATATCATTTTCTCAATTTCATAGCGGATAATAATATGAAGATTATACGTCAGTTCATCGGCTTCAATGCGAATGAGTGACGGCTGAACGACGTTATTTCCCCGATAAAACTGATCCAGCGTCACATCAAGCTGACCCGGGAACTGCTGCTGCAAAGCGGCAAAATTATGCTGCCAGAACGGCTTGCTGCGGCCAATGACATTTTCCCAGAAACGCGATTGCGACTCATGGATGCCCATCGATGTGCCTGTGCTTAGCGTCGTTCCATCCAGCTCAGCCATAATATTTTGCTCATACAGCGCATGGCCACCCTCGTGAATGGTGCCGAACAAGGCGCTCGTCACATCATCTTCCAAATAACGTGTCGTAATTCGCACGTCGCCTGTGTTGAGTCCTGTTGCGAATGGATGCGTGCTTTCATCAAGTCTGCCCGCTTCAAAATCGTAGCCCATCTGCTTCAAAATCCGCAGGCTGAACGCTTTTTGAGCTTGCTTATCATAGTTTTGACGCAGGAAGGACGTATCCGGTTGATGCTTGGAAGCCGCAATTGCTGCTGCTAGTGGAACCAGCTGCTCGCGCAAGCCGCCGAACACTTTATCCAGCTCCTTCACGGTCATGCCCGACTCATATTGGTCAAGCAGCGTGTCATAGCGGGTTTCTTTCGGCCCCCATAAGTCGATAAACTGCTGCGTATAATCGATGACTTTTTCCAAATAAGGCTGGAAGCCCTCATAATCGTTAGCTGCCTTCGCTTCTTCCCATTTGGATTCTGCCTGGGAGCAAATAACGACATGCTCCTCATAAAGCTTCGGCGGAATTTTGACGCTGCGGTCGTATTCTTCCCTCGTATCGGTTACAAGCTTGCGCTCTATTTCGCTTAGTTTGCCAAACGTTTCCGGCTGTTCCAGCTCACTCAGCCATTCACCTAATTCAGGCGATGTGGAAAGCTTGAACATGTCGCCGGACAAAGATCCGATGACCTCCGAACGCATATCCATGCCTTTGCGCGGAGCGCCGGTGCGCAGGTCCCAATACAGCACGCCTAGCGCCTCACCGTAAGCTTTCAATTTTTTCACCGTTTCCAGAAACGGAGCAAGTGCCTTCGAATTATGTACGGTCATTTCTCATCACCCTTTCCAAATAAATAAAAGATCAGCCTGTTTCACCATAAAATGAGCGATTTCAGCAAAAGAATAACGACATTCCTTCATCTTTCATCTGATCTTAACTTGATCTTAACGATTACTGTACGTATAATCAACTTTAATCTAAACATCATTAAAGTGCGATTTGAAATGGAAGAGAGGCATCACCTATGTTTATAACTTTTTCGCCATCGGCAGTTGAGCAGCTTTCTCCTTATTTAGAGGACGGCGTTCATCAGCTTAAGCTGCTGCATGATACAGAAGGCTGCGGCTGCGTTGTCAGCGGCGTCCCTGCCCTCCAGCTTGTAAAGGAACCTAGTTCAGACGACCGATTAACACAAGGTCAGCCCTTCTCCTTTTTGTATGAGCCCCGCCATGAAGTTTTTTTTGAGCCTCAACTGCGTATCGGTTACGATACAGATCGTGGAACATTCAGTTTGAAAAGCGACGGACAAATCTATTCCCTTAATTTGCGATTTCTGACGGCCTGACGGCTCCAGCCTATGCACACTGTGTTTTATGAGGATTCAACTAAGATTAATCTGCAACACCAGATATAGGAGGAGCCTATGAACAACGTTGATCAAATCATGAACGATAATACAGCTTTTGTTGAGCGCAAAGATTATGAGCAATACATAACGAGCCGTTTTCCCGATCGAAAAATGGTTATCGTCACCTGCATGGATACGCGACTCACCGAAATGCTGCCTAAAGCGATGAACCTGCGCAACGGAGACGCCAAAATTATTAAAAACGCTGGCGGCATCGTCACCCAACCGTTCGGCAATATTATGAGGAGCGTCTTAATCGCCATCTACGAGCTGCAAGCCGATGAAGTGTTTGTTATCGGGCATCATGGCTGCGGCATGACCGGGCTTAATCCCGAGGTCATCGTCCAGCATATGACGGATCGCGGCGTACCTGAGCAGACGGTTGAAACGCTGAGGCATTCCGGGCTCAATTTTATGCGCTGGCTGACTGGATTCGACAATGTGAAAGAAAGCGTGGAGAAAAGCGTAGGCATTATCCGCAACCACCCTCTGCTTCCGCCAAACGTTCCCGTTCATGGCATGACGATAGAGCCGGAAACAGGCCAACTTGATCTCATTGTCAACGGCTATGACAAGCTGAAGCAGCCATAAACGCAAGCCTTTCCTAAATAAACCTATTGATTTGAAAAAGTAGCCGTTCCCGCACAAAAGGGAAGTTGAACCGATAGCTGCCTGCGCACAATCATTCAACGATTGTGCGTGGACGGCTTCTTTGTTCTCGCGGCAATCGCTTCTGCTCTTGCGGCAATGACATCGCTGCGATCCCGCAACGTATGACGATGGATAAGCGCTTCGTCTGTCATATCGCTTGGCAACCCCCACTGCTTCTGGGTTATTCCTCTTTCCGTGCATTCCTGCTCACATAACACTTGCAGTTCAGCATCGACAATCTCGAGAGTCATATCTTGATAGACAGGCGAAATGACATCTTCCTGAGGCTTGGCCCTCGCGAGCACAGCTTCCAGTTCCACAACTGCCTTAGCGCCATTTAGTCCGAGACTGTCCAGAGCTACGGCGGTCAGCTTGCCGAGCGCTTGCTCGTACATTTTTGCTGCGCCTGCGAGATTGCCCCGCCGCTCATGATATTGGCCAACAGCCAGCTGGATCAGCCCTACCCAGATTAACGCCCGCTCATCTTCTGGATGTTCCTTCCAATACTCCTCCAACAGCTCATGGCATTCGAAAAAATCTCGCGTTGCATGAAACTCAACTAAATACGATACGTAATGTCCTGGATATTTCATACCAATCTTTCCCTTCTGCCTTTCTCCTCATTGTAGCGTTTTGTGTTGAGGATGTGCAACTGACTAATCAGGCCACAGCGAATGCCATTCAAACGATAATTTCTCTGGCGATCATGCAACAATATTCGCCCAAGCTCAGTCTAAATAAAATACGGCTACCAATACTTTACAATGAAATAATTAGATTTATTTTTTTAAAAAAAGCAAGTGGATAACTTTAACAGATTTTTTATAAACCATAGATCCTGGTGATACAGGCACGATGATCGGAGCTACTGCTTCAAGTAATTCTAAATAAAACTTTATTATACGATGACAATATGAATAATAAGGCCAAGATAACCAGCTGTTTTCGATGCATTAATGGAAACAGCTGGTTTATTTTTTAGACTCATTGACTGTTTTAGTAGCTATCGATCATTTTATGACGTGCCCTAATTTCCGTAGACGGTTGAACTTATAAAAATATAGCTAACGATAAAATAGAAAGCTACATATTCTCGTCATGCTACCTACTAACGAAAGCTATATAAAGTAATCATTCTGCCAATGTGCCAATGTGCTAACATGCTTTATTTTTTAATCCCTCGAAATTGCTCCTCTGATGCTAGTTAATGGATTTTTCAATCATACGGTTTGTACTTATGCCTTTTCTTTAAAAGAATAGTGTAAAGCACAAAGAAACCGACTCCCTCAAGAGCAGGTCTCTTTGGCTTAGCCATCTTTCAATATAAAAAGCCTCTAGACTTACTGTTCCTATAAAAAAAGACGCTCCCAGCAGCTTAAGCCGCAGGAGCCTCTGTAAAAGCACACCTAATCTATTCGTTATCAGCTAAGTATTTGCTCCATCCTTCAATAGATCGAGCCTCTCCTCAGCGCTGATCTTTGGGCAAGTACTGCAATACCCATGCACCTGCTGTCCCTCCCGCCGCAGCCGGTAAGCTAAGCAGCAATATCGCCGTAAAAGAACCGAAGCCCCTCCATATTGGCGATGCTGAAATTCTTTAAATGAAACATCCAGCGGATTACCATGCCTTTTTTGGAACAAAACATGCCGGTCAGCCTTTATAAGCTGCAATCGCTGTTCCGTTTGCCAAATACTCGTATTGTGCTCGAGTTGGGCATAACATTTTTGAACATAATGCGAAATCAGCGACCACATGACGCTAACCTTTGCTCCAGTATGCGAGGATACCGCCGTCAAAATCTTTTCCGTATGCTGAAGCAAACGATCTGTCCAATTTTCAACCTCTACTTTGCGTTGTTCCAGCTCAAAAACGGGCGGCCATGGACGCACGGCCAACGTTGCCTGATACTCCATCGCTGCTAGATTCATTATTCGAAATCGCACATTTGCAGCCGATGTTTCCAGTAGACAGTCAAATAAACTAACAGCAGACAGCATGCCCATAAAAAATACAGCGTAACGTTTGGCAAACAAGGTTCCTACTACAATACCACCCGGATCTCCCAATTGTCTGGACTGGAGCTTCATAATGTGAGAGCATTTAGCAGGGTCTAGAAGCTCTGCAGCAGAGAATGGATAAGCTTCTTCCGCCAATTCCCCTATGGATATCCGAAAATGGTCTTGTAAAAAGTTAGCCGCCTGTTCCCGCTGAGAACAATCCTCCATCTTCTTACTCAATCATCTTCAATACTTCATCTATGATTTGTCCGCGTCCAATGACGCCCCAGCCTTTAAAGAGCCAAAACGAGTCTGTTTCATACACCTTATTGTTTTGCACCGCAGAAACCTTATTCCAAAAAGAGCTATCGTTGATGCTCTTGAGATTATCCTGTCCATTAGGATCAACCTCAAGCACGATATAATCGGCGTCTAAGCCCGAAATCACTTCTAAAGATAGCTCGCCGCGCTGCTCCTCAGGCGTCAATGACGTTTTCGTAAAGCCGAGATCGTGGTACAACAACGTATTTGTTGGATGCCCTTTTTCCGCATAAATTTGCAGGTTTTTCTCTCTGACTCTTAAATAAGCAAGGTTATGGTTGTCGATAGCCTTAATTTTCTCACTGGCTTGTTTAGTCTTTGCATCAAGCTCGGCAATTTTCTCTTTAGCCAAATCCACTTTGTCGTACAATTCGGCCACCTTCAATAAATCCGCAGTCCAGTAGGCCGTATCATCGCCATACTCCAGCCACTCCGTACCAAGCACAAGCGTTGGCGCGATCTTTGCCAGCTGATCATACGTATTTTCCGCAGTCCGGCTCTCTATGAGAATGACATCCGGCTCAAGTTGAACAATTGCTTCCAAATTGGGACTATCCGCAGAGCCTACTAATTGTACACCTTCCAGCTCGCTTGCCAAATAAGGCAGGTAATCTCCACCATAACGGGTCTCTACATTTACGCCAACTGGTTTTTCGCCGATAGTCAGCAGATGATCGATATAAGCAGCGGAAAGCACGACTATTTTGTCGATCTTAGCTGGAACGATGGCCTCCCCTTTCAGGTGGGTAACGGTTCGAGTCGCTTTTTCCACAGGTTGATTTGCAGATTGATTCGTTTGTTCAGACTCGCTCGCTTGACCTTCTGCTTTACCGCAAGCCGTCACTGCAAGCAGCAGCATAGCCCATAATACGAGGTACATCATTCGGTGCTTATTCATTTGTTGTTAACCCTCTCTTTATAGTAATAATAATCATTATCACTAATCATAAAGAAAGGCCCTTCCAATAACCATGGATTATTCCATGCGATTAGGTTGGATCATTTCATTCTATTATTCCCAGCTTTAATGCTGCATAGTTCATCGCCCACATTCTCCCGGAAGGGCCCAGCGCTTTGAAAAATAAATCACTAGCATCATATACATGATGGCGACGTACCGCATCAAGGGATTGCCACTCTTCCGATTGAAGCAACTGCTGCAAGCGCTTCTTCGAGCCTTTAGTTGGATCAGCCATCAGAAAAATATGCTGTGAATTAAATAATGGCAGTTCATTCAGCTGGATATCGAGTGCCCATTCGTGAGCAGGGAACCGATCCGGAAGCGTTAAACCCAGATCATCATAAAAAAGGCTGCCCGTTTGATTTTTTCGCCCATATACCCGATAAAAGTTCTGGCTCACCCTTATAAAATAAACGCTCTGTTCTCCCAAGCAGGCCTTCATTCGTTCCTTCAGCTTTTCCGTTCTCTCGCCATAGCTGCTTATCCATGCTGCGGCCTGCTGCTCTCTGCCTAATAGGCCAGCAAGCTGCTCCAGCGTCTGTCCATACTTGTTCGAATGCTTTAGTACGGCAGTTGGCGCAATCTGATTTAGCAGCTCATCTCGCTCCAGACGATCACTTGTCAGCATCAGATCCGGCTTTGTTCGGAGCAGCTTATCGTAATTCGTGTGACCGCCTTGGAGCATAGAGCTTTGCTGGCTGTACGCATTCAGCCTCGGAATGGTGTAGGTGGAGGAAACCCGGTCCGTATAGGACAGCGCAGCAACTGGCTTATAGCCAAGCGTGATTAGATGGTCATCCAGTCCATAATATAAAGCCGCAATGCGATGGCATTTATTTTTAATATATAAGGTAGGAGCAACGCCTTCGGCTTTTTTGAAAACTCTGCTGAAATAATGCTCATCCTTGTAACCGACCTGCTCAGCTACACGCTTAGCTTTCATCGAGGAAACTAATAATTGCTTTGCTTTAGTAATCCGTTGCTTCATAAGATATTCGGTAGGTGTGGTGCCCATTTGGTGTTTAAAAATTTTCGTAAAATGATTCGGACTGAAGCCTGCCATTTCCGCCAATTGGCTGACCTGCAAATCCTTCGTGTAATTTTCATTCATATAGGCCAGCACCTGCTCCATGCCTACAGTCTGCTGCTCCGCTGGTTTGCTTGTGCCCATCATCAGCAACAGCAGCTTAGAAAGATTGTAGTGGATCGTATGACTCTCTTGTACTCTGGCTTGCCGATTTAATTCAAACAATTGCTGAATTAGCCCTTCAACCGCAGCAAGATCGTCAACTCCCTCCATCTTCCCCTTCAATGGAAATATAGGCCGCTTCACTGACCAGCCTTCTCGCTGCCTGCTCAACTGCATACAGGAGAACACGATCAATGAATACTGAATCGGATCGGTGGAGTCCGAATATCCTTCGACCATCATTTCAGGCTGTAGAAAAAATAAATCGCCTGGCTTGACTTGAGCAGCATGACCGTTCATTTTCATTAAGCCCTTGCCAGCAGTTACATAGACTATGGCATAGGTATGGATAATTTTAGGGGTTAATGGATCGTCCGCTTGACCCCGAAAAGAATAGCAGTGAACCGAAGTAAAAATCAGTCTCTTTAACAAATTTGCTAGATCATTCATGAGCCGCGACGCCGCCAACCAAAAACGCGTACATGCACAATGCCCTTCGTCACCCAATGGGCTAAAATATACAGCACAATAAATAGAATTAGGAGCGGTTTAAAAAAGAACACCGCCACTAGCCAGCTGACGAGAATCTGCCAGCGTTTCATGCGCCGGATAACCTTCATTGGTGCTAAAAAAATACGGTACAGCTTATGGCTGTTTTGCAAAGCATTCAAATATTCATCCTGATATTGCTTATCCTCTGGATTGAGCCTGACGGCACTTTGCATATACTTTTCCTGCAGCGTATAATCGCCGCGGTGGCCTGCCGCCCAAGCGAGATGCAGCAGCACACCTGGATCTTCCGCCTCGATCTGAATAGCCTGCTTGTCCAGCTGCTCCGATTCCTCAAAATGACCCAGCAGCGCTTCCGTATAGCTCAGCACAGCCAAATAAAGCGGCGAATCCGCATTCAGCTGGAGCGCTTGCAGCAGATACTCCTTCGCTTGCTTTAATTTTCCCATTTTGTTCATTTGACTAGCAAGCAAATAGTAGTAATGGGCTCTGTATGGTTCAATTCGCAAAGCTTCATAAGCAGCCTCAAGAAAGGCATTCACATCATCCATATCGTAATAGGTGACAACCCGCACATACCAAGCATCCGTATGGTCCGGATCTCGCTTCAACACTTCACCGGACCAATACAAGCTTTTCCCGTAATCTTCCATTAATAAATAAATCTGTGCTATAAGGGCTAATGCATCTGTATCTTCCGGGTTATGGCGCAAAAGCTGCTCCGTTTGCTCCAGAGCTTCCTTATACCGTTTCCACTCGATCAGCTGATATACAGCAGCATAAGTATTTTGCTCAAAATCTCTGTCTTCCGCCAAAGCTTTTCCTTGCTCCTTCCTGCTATTTAATGCCGTGCTTCTTCATATAATCTAGCACAACCTGGTAATCACGGTTTACATCACTGAAGGTCGCATAGTTTTTCGCGGTGGAGAACCATTCCAGTGTTGTCGCTTTGCGGGATTTTACTGCAGCTTTCACATCATTTTGAGAAATAGGCTGCACTTCACCCGTCTCCAGCATGCGCTCCATCGCCGATTCCACCGCATCGCTAACGACCTGCTCCAAATCAGCTCCGGAAAAATATTTCGTCTCGGCAGCAATCCGCTCCAAATTCAGCGAATCCATCGGCTTGCCTTTCAGCTTCAGCCCCAAAATCGTTTGGCGCTCCGCTTCCTCTGGCGGCGGTACAAAGACAAGGTGATTAAAGCGTCCGGGACGTCTGAGAGCGGAATCCAAATACCATGGCGTATTGGTTGCGCCAATTACAAATACGTTCTCGTTCTCCGCTTGCAGACCGTCCAGCTCTAGCAGCAGTTGGTTGACCAGCATGCGGTCGTGATGCTGGCGCATTTGGTTCCGGCTGCCGCCCATTGCATCAAGCTCATCTATGAAAATGACACAAGGCCTGCACTGGCGCGCTTTTTCAAAAAAGTCATGCAAATTATGCTCGCTCTGGCCTGTGTACATTGAAAGAATCGCCTGCAGCTCAATATGGATAAAATTTGCTTCAATTTCGCCCGCCACTGCTCGTGCCAGAAACGTTTTGCCACAGCCTGGAGGTCCAAACAGCAGCAAGCTTCCTCCAGCTGATTTGCCATAGGCGGCAAACAATTCCGGCTGCTTTAGCGGCAAAATGAAGTTCATGCGAATTTTCTTCTTAACATCCTCTAGTCCGCCTACATCATCGAACGTTTCCGCTGGCTTATCCGACTCGACAAGCGATTGATCCTCTTGATTGAATTGAATAAGCTTTAGATTTTTGCGCCTTTGCGCTGCGAGATCATCAAAATCAGACATTAGGCTCTCTCCTCTACTAATCTAGCATGCTGAATTTACGCTATTTATCCAGAATAATGAAATATATTGTCGTTTGCAAGGGAAGTGGGCCATTCTACTCTTCCTCCACTACCTCTTCCCATGCAGCATCCTGCCCCTGCCTTTCAAACGCCGAGCCAAGCTCCCCCTTAAAAGGCACTAATAAACTAGCATCCCGGTCTACCATTTCATAAACCTGCACCCTGAAAATATTATCGGCGTTAATATAGCTGTCTTCCTCATCGCCTGCGAACAAACGCCAGCCGCTGTCCTGCTCATTGTCGCCAGCTTCACGGTACATCCAGCACACGGCATCGCCCTGCTCCAAGCATCTCCTAGAAACGAGCGCCATTTTTTCGCCATCCGCAAGCCATCTTTCATCGCCTTCCCGCAGGATCGTTCTGGCAATATGCTGCGGCTCGAACATTAGGCTGTCTCCTAGCTTCAAGGTTTTCAAATAGACTGGCTGGTTCGTCAGCACCCCGGTGTATTGCTCAGTCGCTTGGTTAAAGCCTGTAACCTCCACCCACATCCGTTCGGCTCTCGGCTCATTTTCACCCGGGTTTGCCAGTGTAAAATGCAATCGGACCCGCCTACCTACTTCTTGCGACCGTCGCTCCTTCGCAGGCGGGATAAAGAAGCTGTCTGGATACAGCTTGCTTGTCTGCTCTACATCTTCAAGCGTCCATTCCATCATTCATTCCCCTTTCTCTCTTATATTCTTCATATCCCCAAAAGGCTTCCTCTGTTCCGCCGTCCTCCAGCAGGATCATTACCGCATAAGAGATGATGCTCAGCCATTCCTCCATCTCCTTCGTTTGCTCTGCCGTAATGATGCCGTTACTCCGCAGCATGCCATCCGGCTCTACCGCCCAGGCTCTGCCCAAATGGCAAATGCTCCATAAACAGGCCATGATTTCACTGCTGACCGATTTACTCGCTAATTCGGGCGACAGCACATCAAGGATTGTCATTACCTCATGAAAATTATCCTCTACGAGCTGACCGCTAAAGGGGCGGAGCATGCCGAGAAACCCTTTCGTCATTTTCTCCTGCTCGATATCGTCAAACGCAAAGGCATGGCATTTTAATAAGAGTAAAGCGTCTTCCCTATTCATCGACCTCTCCTTTACTCTCAAGCTTCGCGCTGAAATAGAATTGTTTTTATAAAAAAAGCTGTCCCCGCACCAATCAGAAAGTTGTGCTGTGAGCTGCAATAGCCCCTCAGTTCCATTCTTGTGCTTGGACAGCTTTATAGGTTTCGGGCAAAAGGAAGAGGCTTAAAGCTCTTTCGACGCCTGCTCCAAATATTTCGTTAATTGCGAATAATCAGGGGTATCCTTTTCCTGAATTTTTATCGTTTTTCGTTCCTCAGGCCCTTCAAACAGCTCCGCTGGCAAATCCAGACTCGCCGTGTTGAAAATCGTGAAGGAAACCGCTTTTTTGGAAGGCGAAATGACCGCCGCATACTTGCCATTTTTCAAAAAGTGAGGTTTCTTATATTGCAGCCGCTCCTGAACGTCAGGAATGACCCCGTGTACGAGGCTGCGCAGCTGATTGGATATTTCCACCTGCCAAGGCACATCCAGCGCTTCTATAAAAGCAGTAATTTCTTCTGTTTTCGACAAAACGTTTCCACCTCTCGCCTATCAGATGAATTTGGACAATGATTCACAAGCTTGTTTTTTCCTGCTGTCGTTCCCTGAGTGTATTATGCAGGATTATGGGAGGGATGTCCATATTCATGTATTTACGTTCCGCAATAAGTGCGGTAAGCACGGCCTGAAGGCTCAGGCAATGTCGCATATTCAGCCTGCTTTGGAGAATGTGCATATGGATCGGCAAGCGCCTCAAGAAGCAGCTTCATAACGGTATAGTCTCCCTTGACGGCTGCTTCCAGCGCCTCTTCTACCCGATGATTGCGGGGAATTACGGCAGGATTGCTGCTGCGCATCAGCTGCCCCACTTCTTCGCTCGACTGCTCCTGCCTGCCCAGCCTATTCTGCCAGCGCTCATGCCACTCTGTATATTCGGGGCTGCTAAACAGAGCCGAGTCATCCGGCTTGTTAAACGTTAACGCCACAAATGTATTCGTATAATCCGCGCCATGCTTCTCCATCAAAGTGAGCAGGTCTTTCATCAGCTCGTCGTCCTGCTCCTCCTCATTGAAAATACCCAGCTTTCCACGCATGCCTGCAAGCCAATGACGATGGTATTGGTCTGTAAAATCAGCTAAAGCTTGCTCGGCAAGCTTTAGCGCCTGCTCCTCATCATCATGCAGCAGCGACAATAGCGATTCAGCTAATCTTGCCAAATTCCAGACCGCGATGTAAGGCTGATTTCCATAGGCATAACGCCCCTGACTATCGATGGAGCTGAACACTGTCGCCAGATTAAAAGCATCCATAAAAGCACATGGGCCATAATCAATCGTTTCGCCACTAAGCGCCATGTTGTCCGTATTCATGACGCCATGAATAAAACCGACGAGCTGCCATTTGGCAATCAGCGATGCCTGACGCTTAATTACTTCCTGCAGCAAGGAGAGATAGCAATTGTCATCCCCAGCAATATGCGGAAAATGTCTTTGCACGGTGTAATCCGCCAGTGCTCGCAGCTCCTCTGCTGTTCCCCATTGCGCAGCAAATTGAAACGTTCCGACACGGATATGGCTCGCCGCTACGCGGGTTAAAATAGCACCCTGCTGCGTATCCTCTCGGTAAACAGGCTCGCCCGTTTTCACGACCGCCAAGCTGCGGGTAGTGGGAATACCCAGCCCATGCATGGCTTCGCTAATGATGTATTCACGCAGCATCGGCCCAACCCCCGCACGGCCATCTCCACCGCGAGAATAGGGCGTGCGGCCTGCGCCTTTTAACTGAATGTCGACTCGCTCGCCTGATGGTGATATTTGTTCGCCCAGCAGCAAAGCCCGTCCGTCACCCAAGCGGTTAAAATGTCCAAATTGATGCCCTGCATAAGCCTCAGCAAGCGGCAAAGCACCTTCGGGAATTTGGTTGCCTGCAAGCATGGCGACACCTTCATCATTTTGCAGCCCCTCAGCATTTAACCCTAGTGATGCAGCTAACGCTTCATTGCATACAATCAGCTCCGGTGAGCGCACTGGGGTTGGGTTTGTTGCTGTAAACAATCCGTCTGGCAACCTTGCATAGCTGTTGTCAAAGTTCCATCCGATATATATATTGGCTTGCTTCTCGCTCATATTCGATCGCCTACTTTTTCATCAATTTGCATGCTTCTTCATTATACTACATCTTGAAACTACATCCTGCATTCCCGCTTAGCCGCTTATGAATTAGCCAGCCGCCTTCGTCTTAGGATATAATTAACAATATATCATAAAAGATATGAGCATTTCATAATGAGGAGTGAAGCATACTTATGGACCAGCAGCTTCTGGCACAAATCAACCTTTGGCATGACGAAGAAGCATTCGAGAGCATCGTTGATCGATTGCAGCAAATCCCTGAAACCGACAGAGATTATGAGGTCATCATCCAGCTTGCCCGCGCCCTTAACAATACAGATCATTACCGTGAGGCACTACAGCAGCTTTCCTTAATCGCCGAGCCAGGCAAAAACGACCCTTTATGGCATTTTCGCCAAGGCTATGCTTATTATTTTCTAGCGCGTTATGTGGATGCCTTACAAGCTTTTGACCTGTCCAGCCGCTTGGACCCCCAATCGGAACCAACCTTGGAGTTTTTGGAGTGGACCAAGCCGCTCGCTGAAAAAATGGTGCTCCAGCATAAGCGCTATGTAGAGGAAAGCACAGCGGTCGGGCAAAATCGCGGCACCGGGAATGACGCGCCCTTTGCCTCGTTCGATTTACAAAGCTTTTGGGAGGACAGCGATTACGCCCGCAAGTCTTATGTGCTGCCCCCTCCAACCACTGAGCTGATCTCATCCATTGAGCAGGAGCTTGGCTACAAACTGCCAGCCTCCTACATTGCTCTCATGAACAGCCAAAACGGCGGGGTTCCCGTCAATTGCCGTTTCCGATCGGAGGAGCCGACCTCCTGGTCAGAGGATCATGTCGCGATTACGGGCATTATGGGCATTGGACGCAATAAATCCTACACGCTTGGCGGAGATTTAGGGAGCCGGTTCATGATCGAAGAATGGGGCTATCCAGACCTTGGGATCGTCATTTGCGACTGTCCATCCGCAGGCCATGACGTCATTATGCTGGATTACCGCTTCTGCGGGCCAGAAGGCGAACCTGCCGTCGTTCACGTTGATCAAGAGGACGAATTTAACATTACTTATTTGGCATGCAGCTTTGAACAATTTATTATAGGGCTCGTTCACGATGACGTGTTCGATAGATCTGCTGAGGAGAAGGAAGCGGATCTGAAGAAGGTGGCTGAAGGCGCATTTTCCCCTTTATTGACTGAGCTTTGTGCTGCTGTGACGGAAACGGATAATCTGGAAGGAAAAATCCGGTCGATTTGCACCCAGATTACCGAGGAGAAAGGGTATTTCGTCTTTCAGGCTGACGAGCTGTCTACCTTGATGTATGATTTGCAATTTTGGCTCTATACGAAAACTTATCCGAATCCTGCACGGAAAAAATATATTGACGACTATGATAAGTTGATCGCATTCGGCGAAGGCGAGTTTAGCACAGGCGGCTATGCGCCAGCCTTTATTACGGACTGGCTCGATGATCGCATCAAGCTGGGAAAAATCATCGTAATGGATCGTACACTCGCCATGACGGATGAAGCTATCGAGCAGGTGCTTGAGCAGTTAAACGACTATGCAGTTCCTAACAATAAAGCAGTGCTTCATACAGAGTCTGACGGGATTACAGCACAATTGCAGCCTTTTATCTTTATTGACCACGATAATAAATCATGGTCTGTTATTCTAAATGCCGGTACCTACAAACAGGAACTGTTTGATACGAGGGCGGATGAAGGTTTTGAAGGCAGCGGCTATGACTGGAGCTCGCTCGCCGCTGTATTTTTGGAGGAAAAAATGCCTGAGCTTGCCGAGCATATCCACTTCGACTCAGAGGCAGATATGTTCTGCGTGTACGCCAGCAATCGGGAAGCCATGGTGAGTTTTGCATTGGCCTTCAAAGCAGCTTGCGAGGATCATGATTTAATCAGCGATCTATTTACTCGCGCCGAGCTGGATTAATTTTATGTAACGACTTGCCTTTATTATTAAGCGTTGCTAACTCCCTTTTGTTTCATAATCGGTAATCCAAAAATGCCCGATGCGCTCCTATAAAGAAGCCTTCGGGCATTTTTCCTAGCTTGTTAAGTTTATTTAGCTCGTTTTGCGAGAATTATAATATAGCTCCGCTCACCAAATTTCCTTTATACCACACGGCCTGCCGCTGCGCTTTTCGGGCAATAGCCTCCGCCGAGCAGCTTGCGTGAAGCAATACAAAACTGGCGGCATCGCCAACCTTAGGCCAAACCTGCTCGCCTTGAGCATTGAGCGGTGTAATTCCGCCTGTAATTAAGGCAAGAGTCTGGGACAAGGAGGCTTCCTCTTGGCAACCATACAATTCTGCGAATCGTCCTGCCTTATCCAGCAAATCCCCGCTCCCAAATGGCGACCAGTGATCCGTGAGACTATCGGTTACCAGCTTCACCTTTACGCCTTGACGGCTCAGCATTGGTAGCGGCATATTCATTTTCCCAATCGGTACCGTGGAAGCGATGGACATGCCAAGCTGAGCCATCCGCCCAGCCATTTCTTTTGTCTCCTGCGGCTCAGCGCCTGCAAACCAAAAGGCATGACTTACGGTTACTTTTCCGTGCAGATCCGCTTCTTCAGCCAGCTCCGCTAGGCGGTTCAAAGTTTGCCGACCAGCTTCGTGTCCATCATGCAAATGAATATCGATGCCCGCACCATGATAAACAGCCAATTCAATGATCGTTTGCAGCGATTTTTCGATATCGCCATCTACTGTATACGGATCTACCCCACCTACATGGGTAGCGCCTTCAGCCAGCGATTGTTTCACGAGCGCAACCGAATCAGAGCGAAGCAGGCCATGCTGGGGAAAAGCTACAATTTCGGCCGAAATTTTACCAGAAAACGTCTCCAAAGCTTGCTTCGTAGCTTCTAATCGCTTGAGTCCACTGACGGGTTCAATATTGCAATGGCTGCGCACATGCGTGGCGCCAAATCGTTGAATCAGTGACAAAATACGCTCCGCTTGCAGCTTAGCCGTCGGCAGCAGCTTGGGCAATAAAACCTTTTCTTCCTCTATCCGTTCGAAAATACTCGCTACAGGCTTAACCGCTTTCCATGGGCCGCCAAAATAGGTTTTGTCTAAATGAATATGACCTTCTTCAAACGAGGGCAGCAGCAATAATCCTTTTGCATCATATTTCGGCAGAGGGCTGATTAGCTCCACTCCATCCTCCAAAATTTCAGCAATGGTTCCGTCTTCTATCCGCAAATGGCAGCTGCGTGTCTTAGTGCCTGCTATCTGGCCAGCCTCAAACTCATACCCTTGCTCCAGCCTTGCATTGGTTAACCAATAAGATGTATTCACCATGTCAGCCCCGCTTTCCTATCCAATTAAAACTATGGTAACATAGCATTCACTATACTAAAAATATTTAAAAAATTCGTTTTCCATACTTTTTTCGTTTGGAATGGGAAGGATTAACCGAATGGATATTCGCCAGCTTCGTTATTTCATCGCGATCGCAGAAGAGAAACAAATTACAGCGGCCGCTGAAAGGCTGCATATGACACAGCCTCCGCTTGGCCAACAGCTGAAAGGGCTGGAGGAAGAGCTCGGGGTACAGCTTTTTGTAAGAAGCGGGAAATGGCTGGAGCTTACTGACGCTGGAGAGGCGTTATATAAACGCGCCATATTTTTAACAAAAGCGCTCGAAGAGACCAAGCTGGAGGTGAAGGAAATTGGCAGCGGCACGCGGGGCAAATTAATGCTGGGTATTAATACGCTGTCATCCGTCGTTTTACCACAGCTGCTGCACATGTTTAAGGAAGCCTATCCGCTCATCACTTATAAAATCCAGCAAAATGAATCGGCCCAAATTGTCCGGCTGCTCAAGGAACGTTCCATTGAGCTTGGAATCGTGCGGCTTCCGCTGGAGCTAGTTGAATTCGAAGTGCTGGAGCTTCCTTCGGAGCCCTTTTATTTCCTGACCGCGAGCAATGTCCTGCATCCCGCAGACAAATGCTCCTACCATGATATTCAGCGTTATCCACTTATTTTACCTAGTGCGGAAGGGCTTGGACTATATAAAAGCATTATTCAGCAATTTACCGAACGCGGCTTGCAAGCCAATGTGATCGGAGAATGCTCCGATATTTCCCTATTGTTGAAGTGGGTAGCCTACGGGGATGGAGCAACCATTGTGCCGCAGTCCGTTCTTGAGCTGCATCAAGGCTATGACATTCAATCGTTTGCCATTTCAGACAGTGAACTGCATTTTGCCACTGGGCTCATCTGGCTAAAAGACCGTTATTTGACCAAAGCAGCACAACGCTTTATCGAATTAATGAAGCAGGAAATCGTTCATCTTCGATTGTGATTTTCCCATGCTCCAGCACCATAATACGGCTGCACATAAGCTGTACGGCTGCCAAATCATGCGAAATAAACAAGCAGGCAAAACCAAGCTGCTGCTGCAACCTCTGCAGTAGCTTTAAAATCTGGGCTTGGATAATCATATCCAGGCTGGCGGTCGGCTCATCCAAAATAATAAAGTCAGGCGCAATGCTGATCGCCCTGGCTATGCATACCCGCTGCTTCTGGCCTCCGCTCAGCTCATGGGGATATTGCCGCATGACGCTAGCTGGAAGTCCAACCCTATCAAGCAACAGAGCAGCCGCTTCATCCCGTTTATATCGGCTATCACCTAAAAATGCAGGTGCTTTGTCCTTGAATATATCGAGCGGCTCCATTAACGAATCCACAATCATCTGCCTCGGATTTAAACTGGCTGCCGGATTTTGAAATACCGCTTGAATACGTCCGCTTATGAACGACCTCGCAGCAGCTTTCCGGTTATGCAGCGGCATTTGCTGGAATAGGAGCAGGCCTTGGTCAAGCGGCTCCATAAGCATCAAGCATCTAGCCAATGTGCTTTTACCACTGCCGCTCTCACCGACCAGCCCTAAACATTCCCCTGCTTTCAGCGTAAAAGATACTTGATCCAGCACCTTCATGCCTTTGCCTTTCGGGTATGTTTTGACTAGATTTTGGGCGACGAGCAAGCTATTCGCTCTGCTGGCCTCTAGACTCCCCCCCTGCTCCCGCATCGTTTGCTGGGCGTCTACTGGCTGTAACTGTAGCATCAGTTCTCGTTCAGACTTTACGGTTGGTGATGACCATGAGCTGGGCTCAGCCGCAAGAAGCTGCTTCGTATAGGGATGGGTTGGCGCTTCCAGCACTGCCCGCACATTACCCGATTCCAGCATACAGCCCTCGCGCATAACAGCCACTTCATCCGCATAACGCCTGACATGCTTTAAGTCATGTGTAATAAACAGAATAGCGCAGCCGATTCGTTCCTTCATCTCCATGAGCAAACGGAGTATTTCCTCTCCCGTTGCATAATCCAGCGCAGTCGTTGGTTCATCGGCAATAAGCAGCTTTGGCTTAAGCAGCAGCGCGGCTGCGATGGAGACCCGCTGCAATTGTCCGCCACTCAGCTCAAAGGGATAGCTGTTATATACGCGCTCTGCCGGCAGACGCACCTCGCCTAAGCTGGACAATATTTGCACTTTCCGCTCCTTGCGGCCTAAGCGGCTATGCGCTTGCAGCGTCTCATCCAGCTGCTTCCCGAGTCGAATAAAGGGACTGAACATGCCCGCATAGTCTTGAAAAATATAAGCAATCTCCTTGCCCCGCAAGCTGCTTAGTTGTTGGGCTGGAAGCTCTGAAAGAGATTGCCCCTCGAACAAAATCTGCCCTTTCGTCACGCGCACAGCATGAGGCAGCAAGCCGCCAATCGCGAGGCCGGTCAGCGTTTTTCCGCTGCCGCTTTCACCAATTAAAGCAAGCCATTGCTGCTTTTCAATAGATAGATGAAGGTCATGAACTAGCTGCTGCTGCCCTGCGTATAAGCTAAGTCCTGTTATTTTCAATATGCTCATTGCTTGTTCTCCTTTACTCTCTGCTACGTTTCACATCCAGCCGATCACGTATCCGGTCACCCCACGCATTGGACAATAGGACAACGAGCATAATGGCAAGTCCCGGTGCTAGCATTAAATAAGGGGCCTGGTGAAAATAGGCGCGGCCTTCATTCAGCATCGCTCCCCATTCTGGTGATGGCGGCTGAACGCCAAGTCCAATGTAGGAAAAAGACGCAATCATCAAAATGACTTTGCCCACATCCAGCGAAGCGATCACGAAGACGTTACTGAACGTTTGTGGCAGCAAATGCTTGATCACGATATGGAGCGGGCTTAGTCCGTTCAAGCGGGCAATCGCTATATAATCCTTATGTTTTTCAGACCTAACACTATTGCGCACGATGCGCGAGTAAGCGATCCATTTGACCGCCGCAATGGCAATGATTAGATTGAATATATCCGGCCCTAGCAGGCCGCTTAACACAATGGCAATCATGAAATCCGGGAAGGCGAGGAAGGAATCCGACACCCGCATAAATAGGCGATCCACGAAGCCGCCCGCATATCCCGACAGCAGACCAACAGGAATACCGATACTCAGCGCTGCCACAAGCACGATCAGACTCGCGCCTATCGTATTCCGCCCTCCAATGAGCAGGCGCGAAAACAGATCTCTGCCCAGTCCATCTGTTCCGAGCCAATACTGTGCGCTCGGCGGCAGCAAGCGGTCATGAAGATTCACTGCATACGGATCATGCGGAACGAGGAACACCGAGAAAACAAGCACAGTAAAGAACAGCAGGGCCATATATCCTGCAAGGCTTACCTTTTTCATCGGCTCTCCCCTTTCAAACGCATTTCCGGGTTTAGAGCATGATTCGCCAAATCTACCAGCAAATGAATAAGCGTTACGGCAATTCCCATCACGACCATATAACCTTGAATGACCGGATAATCTCTGCTCTGAATGGCATCCACAATGAATTTGCCCATGCCCGGATAAGCAAACAGCACCTCAATGACAACCGTGCCGCCAAGCAAGCTGCCTATGCTGACACCGAACATCGTCACAACAGGCGTAAGCGCATGGCGAAAAGCATGGCGGAGCAAAATTTTTCTGCTGCCAATGCCGCGCGACCGTGCTCCCCTTATAAAATCCTGCGTTAAGCTGTCCATAAGACTGGAACGAATCAAGCGGACATAAACGGCTGACATCGTCAGACCGAGCGTCAGCGAAGGCAGCACAAGATGCCAGGGCGTCCCCGTTCCCATTGACGGCAATAAGCCCGACCTTACGGATAGCCCTTCTATTAAAAGAAGCCCTAGCCAAAAGCTAGGGATAGAAGTACCCATTACAGCAAGGAGACGGCTTGCGCGGTCAATGAATCGGTTGGGATAAAGGGCCGACAAAGCGCCCAGCGGCACCGCAATGAGCAATAAAATGAGCAGCGAGCTCCCGGCAAGCAGCAGCGTTACTGGCATTTTACGAAGCAGTTCCTCGCTTACGGGCCGATTCGTCATGTACGACTTTCCCAAATCGAGTTGTGCCAGCCCGGCAAGCCAGTTGCCATACTGAACCAATACTGGCTCGTTTAGTCCCAGCTCTTCCCTCTGTTGCTTGATTTCTGAGCTTGTGATGGCAACGTCATCTGAGCGAAGCATTTGCTTAACGGCATCTCCCGGAGCAAGCTTGACGAACAAGAAGCTGACGAAGGAGAGCAGCAAAATAAACAGGACAAGCTCTACACCCCTTTTCCAAACGATGCTCATTTCCCTTCCACATCCAATTGGTTCGTCAGCATATAATATTCGCTTTTACTCGTTACCCAGTTTTTCACCTTATCCCGGTACACAACGAGCGTATTCGGATGTACAAGGTAGGAATAGTACGTTTCTTCATCAATACGGGTAAGCGCCTGTTTGATTAAAGCATTGCGCTCATTCACGCCCACCGTTTGATCCAGTTCCTCAATCCAAGCGCTCAGATCTTGGTCGT
The DNA here is from genome assembly GCF_059609455.1 of Paenibacillus liaoningensis. Taxonomy (NCBI): domain Bacteria; kingdom Bacillati; phylum Bacillota; class Bacilli; order Caryophanales; family Paenibacillaceae; genus Paenibacillus; species Paenibacillus liaoningensis. The sequence goes on along the minus strand of NZ_JCAALU010000024.1, from coordinate 53,501 downwards.
TGATTTTACCGAAATTCAGCGAGCCCTCCGGCTTAAAGGCTACATTTAGAAAATAACTCGCATCCCCGCGCGGCGCAATTAACGGACTGTAGGTGCCCAAATCCCAATCGTCCTTCTCGAGCAAATAATCCTCATATTTATCGACTTGTGCGATCGTAATGGTAATGCCAAGCTCTCTCGCTTGCGATTGCAGCACTTGGGCCAACAAAGGAAATTCCGCACGGGAAGCGTACGTTACCAGCTTGAGGGAAAGCGGCTGGCCCCGCTTGGTCACCTTGCCCTGCTCGACCTCATAGCCTGCTTGCTTAAACCATTTGCGAGCAGCGTCCACTCCGCTTTCCTTCGGGTCATAGGCGGGCACGAACGGAAATTGTGGCAAAAAAGGACCGCTGGCGACCGTCGCTTGGCCGCCCATAATGGCGTCCTTGAGTTCATCGCGATTGACGAGCGCATCGAAAGCTTTGCGAACGTAGCTGTTTTGAAAATCCGCATGGTTCGTATTGAAAATAAGCTCATGCGTCCGCAAACTGACGACTGAATCCAAATGCAGGCTGGCGTCGCTTTTCATCGTTTCGATGCTTTCTACTGGCGGCCGGTACACAATATCTGCATCCCCAGCCATAAGCGCTGACAAGCGGGCATTGGCATCTTCATTAAAGCTGAAGGTCGCATGGCTGAGCTTTGCTGCACCGTCCCAATATTCCTCGTAGCGATCCAGATTTAGCGAGCTGCCCGAAGTGAACGCGGCCACTTGAAACGGACCGGTTCCGATTGGCTTTTTATCCGGATCTGGTGCAGATACGTCAATAATCGCTGTATTCGGATGTACTAGCTCTGACGGAAACTGGGGAAACGGCTGCTCCGTCGTAATGTGCAGGCTTTGTCCGCTCGCTTCCATTTGCTTGATTTTCAAAACCTGCTTCACGCCCGGATTTTGCTCTATCGCCCGTTCTAGCGATAGCTTAACGGCATCCGCATCGAGCGCCTTGCCATTTTGGAACGTAACCTGCTCCCGGATTTTAAACGTCCAACGCTGCCCATCCGAGGTGCTCCACTCCTCCGCCAGCCAAGGCTGGATTTGGAGGTCTTCGCCCAGCTTGACCAGCGTTTCCACGACACCTGCTCGGAGCGGGGTATAATCCAGATGGGGGTCTATCGTTTGGCTCGCAAAGTTAAAAAGGAAGGTCAGCTCCTTCTCGGGCGGCTTGGCTTGTTCTCCGTTCGTGCTTGACCCGTTCGAACAGGCTGCCGCGAGCAGCAGCAAGCTAATGAGAAGAAATAAGGGGATGATTTTTCGCATAGGCAATGTAAGCTTACCTCCATATTTTCAAATGATACAAGATTACCTGCCTCATCGTACCTTAAGAAGCTATGAATGGTAATAGCCCGATCGAGCTATTGAAGCCCGGAAAATGTGACAATAATAAGCCAAGCCATCGTTCATTTACAGCACATACATGCTGTGCTATGCTCAAATTTAGAGATTTTAAACTATGCAAAACAGAAAGGCGGCGTTCCCATGATCCTCGTAAGCTCCTGCCTCGGAGGCATGAAGGTGAGATATAACGGGACGGATTGTTTAGACGAAACCGTTCGCAAGCTGCTGGATGATAAGCAAGCGATAGCGGTATGTCCAGAGCTGCTTGGGGGCTTCTCCACCCCTCGGGAATCAGCAGAAATTGTAGGCGGAAATGGGGAGAATGTGTTAGCTGGCACAGCCTCTGTCATCGACAAATCAGGTACGGACGTGACGGACCTCTATATAAAAGGTGCATATGAAACGCTTCACCAAGCGCTTGAATTAGAAGCCACAGTAGTTGTGCTTAAAGAGAACAGTCCCTCCTGCGGCAGTACAATGATTTACAATGGACAATTTTCGGGTGAAAAGAAAGCTGGAAATGGCGTGACATCAGCGCTGCTCCGCCAGCATGGCATCAAGGTCGTTTCTGGAGATGGGCTGCAGGCTCTGACGCTCCCTTGAACATGAACGCCATTGCCTTTTGCAAAGGCTGATCACAATTGAATTTTTAATGCAGACAGGCTAAAGTTTAGCCTATCAAGTTTTTATAAGCGTTAAGGAGGAGTATGTTATGCAATATGCAACATTCGCGGGCGGCTGTTTTTGGTGTATGGTTACCCCTTTCGAGGAGCTGCCAGGCATTCATAGTATTATTTCTGGCTATATGGGCGGTCATCAGGAGAATCCGACTTATGAGCAGGTGAAAACAGGCGAAACAGGACATGCCGAGGTTGTGCAAATTGCCTTCGATCCGCAGCTGTTTCCTTATGAGCGTCTGCTTGAGTTATATTGGCCGCAAATTGATCCGACAGATGAAGGCGGACAATTTCAAGATCGCGGCAGCCAGTATCGCACGGCGATTTTTTATCATAATGAAGAGCAGCAGGCTTTGGCGCTCGCTTCCAAGCAGGAACTGGAGAGCAGCGGACGCTTCGACAAACCGATCGTAACGGAAATTCGGGCGGCGGATACGTTTTATGTGGCGGAGGAGTATCATCAAAATTTCCACAAGAAAAATCCGAAGCATTACAAAGAGGATCGCGCACAATCAGGCCGCGACGAGTTTATTGAGCAAAAGTGGAAATAAAGCTTGTAATAGTGGCATGAACATCAAACACCTCGTCAGGAAATTGCTGGCGGGGTGTTTGGATTTACAGGCTTGCTTTCGTAGACCATACGTTAGACTGCAATGGAGTTCTCTCCTTGCTAGCCATTTGCCCGCTGCTGCTTATTAGCTACAGCGACAGCTTGGGCACAGCGCAGCATCAGCAGGCAAAAAGACCGGTTATGTCCAATATAAAAAGAGGACAGGTCATAGCGGTTCCGAGCCGGCTCGAACGTTACGAGCAGACGATGCTTCATCCGCTGCATCGCCAGCTGAATGAAACACTCCGTCTGCTCACAAGCCGGAAATGTAATATATGCGTACAAAGAATGATCCTCCGGCTCATCCAGCGCACTAACGCCAGCGCATGAAAACTCCGTCGGTATGCCCTGCTCTTTGAGCAGCGTGAGCGCAGGAAGCAGCTCCGCATCGATCGCGACATGCCCCAGCAGCAGCGTTTGCTTTGACCGCTTCGTTATTTTTTCACGCTCCAGCCAGCTGTGCAGCTCCCGCTCACGCTGCTGCCAGCGCTGTGCGGTATGCATGCTTATTACCTTTTCCGCTTCGCAGTCTAGAATTGTCTTCTGCGACATGCTTTCTCACCTTCCTCGATACATTTGGCATACGCCGAGTCTGCCCTTATCATTACTCAAAAAAGCTTACGTTACACCGCGATGATTTTCGGCTTATATTCGGTCAAGGCCTCTTGTATATGAGACTGGAGCAGCGAGCTGCCCTCAATAATCGCTTTACGCTTTGCCTTAAGCACGATTTGCTCCATATCCGCAAAGCTGCACCCAGCAAGCAGACTGGCGGCCGTATCATAAATAGGCTCCTGCTGTTCAAAGTCTCCAATTAACAACGATATATATTCGTACCTGCTGCGATCATCCGGCATGCCGTAATGCATTTTCGTATCGAAGCGCCGCCATATCGCATTGTCCAGCTCCTCCTCCAAATTGGTTGCCGCAATAAAAACACTTTCGCAATCAAACTCGTCCAAGCATTGCAGCAGCGTATTAACGACGCGAGCCATTTCCTTCACTTCATCATTGTTTTCACGCGTCCTCGCTATCGCATCGAACTCATCGAGAAATAAGACGCAGGGCGTCGCTTTGGCGTAATCGAATATTTTGCGGACATTGCTCGCCGTCTCTCCTAGATGGCTGTGGATAATCGCATCGAGCCTGACCAAAATAAGCGGAACATCCAGCCGCTGCGCGATGTAGAAAGCAGTCAAAGTTTTGCCCGTGCCTGGCGGCCCGTACATGACAACTTTGTTCGGAATCGGCACATCATGCTCCTCAAACTTCTCCTTCATGCCCATAATCGTGAAGAACTCTTCTACGATTTGCCGATTCATCGGCGGCAGCACGATGCGTTTCACCTTTTTCGCACAATCCTTCGGGCTGTAAAAGCTAGCCATATCCGTTCCCTTGGCTCTTGGCAGGCGGTGATTGCCCTGATTTTTGCTCAAATTGGGAAGCTCCTTCGTTTCATGTTACACGCGAAAAGCCCGACATAGCGGTCGGGGCCATTGCGCTAAATGGTGGCCTTACGTTTAAGAAATCCAGAAGATGCCCTCCTGATCGATTTCAACCTGCTCCAGCTGCTGCTCGAAATGAGGATGCGGTGCAATCGCGGATGCTGGCCTCCAGCCGTCATTGCCGTCAGTGGCATACACATGCCACTGGCTTTGCTTCCATTGGAACTGGACGATAGGTGCTCCTGTCCATATCCGATTTTCAAAATCCGGAAGCTCCTCGGTCAAAGTAAGCCGATTACCCTCCCACTCATAGGTTAAACGAACAGCTGAACGCACATTCGGGGGGATTTTACGGCTAATGTAGCCGTCCAGTATTTTTTCCAGCCTGCGGGTCGTAAATGGGTCCATGCCCTCCCCCCTTTCGAACAAATTTTCATTTCCTTTTATATTGGCTTACCTACGTTACCAGCTTGCTTTCTTGATGCCGGGAATTTGCCCTTTGTAGGCAAGCTCGCGAAATGCGATACGCGACACTTTAAATTTACGCAAGTAGCCATGCGGCCTGCCCGTCAGCTCGCAGCGGTGATGCAGCCGGGTTGGCGATGCGTCGCGCGGAAGCTTGCTCAGTCCGATATAATCCTTGTTGTCCTTGAGCTGCCTGCGAAGCTCGGCATAACGCGCAACCGTCTCCTGTCTTTTTCTTTCCCTAACTACTTTTGATTTTTTAGCCATTCTTGTCGTCTCCTTTTGTTTATTCGTAAACTTTACGATTTATTATAACGCATGGGCTAGGTTTTGGAAAGGGGGTATGAAAGCCTTATTGGCTCACATACTCCTCCCCCGCCTGCTGCACCCATTGCACGAACAGCTTTGCCCCTTCCGTCAGCACCTCTTCATCTATATCGAATAAGGGATGATGCACCGGATACACCGTTTTGGCTGTCGGGTTGGCTATGCCAATAAACGCGAATGCTCCCGGCACCTCGTGTACATACAGCGCAAAATCCTCCCCAGCAAGGCTAGGCTTGTCCAAAATAACAACCTTATCGTCACCCAAGGCGATTCGCCCAGCCCGAACAGTCAGTTGAACGGCTTCTGCATCATTAAGCAGCGGCGTTCCTAGCCGATATTGCGACGTATAGGTGCCGCCATATGTACTGGCTACGGCATCTGCTCTCTTTTCCAGCAACTGATGTATTTGTGCAGTCAGATCTGGGTGAAAAACGCGATACGTCCCGCTCAGCTTGCTTTCCCCCGCAATGGCATTAATCGCAGTACCAGCGTGCAACGTACCGAATGCGAACACCTTCGTCTCCCATGGGTCCGTTTCCACTGCAAGCGCAAATTTAACATCAGAAACGAATTGCACCGCCATCGACAGCGCATCTACAGCCAAATGCGGCGTACTATGATGACCGTTCAATCCTTGAAAAGCGATATGGAAATGCGAGGATGCCGCCATCGCCTCCTTGCGATGTATGCCAACAACGCCTGTAGGCAGCTCGGGCCACACATGCAGCGCAAAGCAAAGGTCAACGCCGTCCAGCACCCCAGCCTCGATCATATCTCGGCCTCCGCTTATCATCCGCCCATCTATTGGGCTAGGAAGCGCACTTTCCTCCGCAGGCTGAAACACAAACTTAATCGTTCCGGACCATATGTCTCTGTGCCGACTGAGCGTTTTAGCTGCTCCGAGCAGCATCGTCATATGGGCATCATGCCCACAGGCATGCATAGCCCCTTCGCTTGTTGAACGATAGGCAAACGTATTTTCCTCCGTGATCGCCAAGGCGTCCATATCTGCTCGCAGTACGATCGTCGGTCCCGGCTTATCGCTGGTGAGAATACCTACAACGCCTTTGCCAAAATGCTTTCCGACATGCCGTTGAACCTGCAAGCCCCATTCCGATAAATAATCCGCTACCTTTTCTGCTGTTCGGTCCACCTCGAATAATACCTCGGGATGCTTGTGAAAATCTCTGCGCAGTGCGATCAATTCCTCCCGCAACGTGTCTACATAGGCAAGAGCAGCTTGTGCATTCATAATAATGGCCTCCTTATATAGAAATCTTTTTTTATCCTAGATCGACATACGCAAAAAAGCGGAAACATCCCTTGTAAAAGGATGTTTCCGCTTGTACGGTCAACTCTATTTTCAATAATAGGTATGCCCTAGCCATAAGTCAATGCCCGGTACATTTTAATACTGGCGAAAAGCAAGCACGGCGTTGACTCCGCCAAAGCCGTAGGAGTTGGACACCGCAGCAGCGGACTTCACCGCACGCGGATTTTTGACGACCAAATCTAGCTGCGCCTCTGGGTCGGGCTCGTCCAAATTCGTAGTTGGCGGCAGCCAGCCATTGCGCAGTGCTAGCAGCGTAATGGCCGCCTCAATAGCGCCTGACGCTCCAAGCGGATGACCGTACAAGCCTTTCGTGCCGCTGACGGCTACCGGATGATTGCCAAACACTTGGCGTATGACCCGCGATTCCGTCACATCATTGAGCAGCGTCGAAGAGCCGTGGGCATTGACATAGTTAATGTCCTCCGGCGCCATATCCGCGCTCGTCAGCGCCTGGCGCAAGGCCCGTGCTGCCTGCGTGCCGCAAGGCAGCGGTGCGCTCATATGATGCGCATCGTTAGTCAGCCCGAAGCCTGCTAGCTCGCCATATATTTTCGCGCCTCGCGCCCTTGCATGATGCTCGGCTTCAATGACGAGCACGGCGCTGCCCTCGCCCATGACGAAGCCGTCGCGATTGCGGTCGAATGGCCGGCTTGCCATATCCGGAGATTCATTGCGAGTAGACATCGCCCGCAGCATGTCGAAGGCGCCGAAGGAGAGCGGTGCAAGCGGGGCTTCCGAACCGCCCGCCATAATGACGTCCGCTTCGCCGCGCCGGATCGCTTGCAGCGCCCGGCCAATGGCGACGGCACCGGACGCGCAGGACATCGCGTTCGTCTCATTTAAGCCTGTCATGCCAAATTCCATGGCAAGATTGCACGAGGCTGCGCCGCCGAAGACGGAAAATCCGAGCGTCGGCGATACGGCCCGGAAGCCGCCATTATGGTAGCGGCTGCACTGCTCTTCCGCGTAGGCAATACCGCCCAGCGCGCTGCCCATAAATACGCCCGCCCGATCCGCATCGAGATCGGCGGGATTCAGACCAGCGTCGCGCAGCGCCAGAGCGCCGCTGGCAACGGCAAGCTGCGAATAGCGGTCCATGCGATGCGCACGCTTTTTATCCATATAATGCTCCGCCTGAAAATCTGGAATTTGTGCAGCTATTCGGCTGCGCAGCCCTTCCGGTACAAAACGCTCAATTTCCCTCACTGCGCTTTTCCCCCGTACTAGACCTTCCCATAGCTGCTCCACGCCTGCGCCAATCGGCGTTACACAGCCTATTCCCGTTATGACCGCTTTAATCGCATTAGCCATTGCGCCCACCTGCCTCTCTTTGTTGAAAAATGGCTTGCTCTGCTGCTTCGTTTGCAAACTGCTCAGCTACCTGCTCTCTTAGTGCCTCCCATTGCAGATCTGTCCATTGCTGGGAATCAGGGTGTTCTTCTTGTATGGCTTGTTTCTTGGCATCCAGCGCGGCTTCGAGCTCGGCCTGCTGCTTCAAGCCTTGCAGCGTTCTCTCCGCAATGGCATAAACGAACCAATTGCCGATAAAACTGGCGAAAAGCCTGCGGCTCCATGGAGGAGCATTCCAGCGATGCACGATCGATACGGAAACCTTCTCGCCAGCCGGTACAATGCGCCATTCCACCTCCATGCCTTTTGTCACACCGCGCACATGGCGGTAGCCAACCATCAGTTCCTCCTCGCTGATAACCATTTCACTTTCCCACCATACCGGCCACTGAAACCGTTTGAACGGCCGAACGGCAGCCATTTTGACGAGCCCACCCCGCTCGCTGCCGCCATAGCGGAACTGGATCTGGCGATAATGTGGAAGCAGTTGCGGCCAATTTTCGATTTTCCGTGCATAGTGGAACGCGGTCAACGGCTCACAGCGCATCGTTACCTCGTTGTAGGTATGCATGTATTTCAGTCCTCCTTGTATGTACATCAATTTACAAGCAACCCTATCTTTACAAGCAATCGCCAATCACTGCTACAAGGCGGCTGCGGGCGGCTGGCAGCGAGCCAAGTCCGCGCAAAGCGGAGTGCCACAGCAGCTCATGCCTGCTCGTCCATTCGATCAGCTTCTGCAGCCGAATAGCTGGAGCGAAGCGGCTTTGCTGAATCGCTGCATAATGAACGAGCGGCGCATCGCTGCCGCTCTCCAGCGCTTGCAGCAGCAGCGGCGCAGCAAGCTCAGCACTGCTAAGCGCGCGGTAAATGCCTTGGCCTGTCAGCGGATCGTAATAACCTGCGGCATCGCCTATGAGCAGCAGCCCTCCTTGCTGCGTTGCCCGCACCCGGCGGTCAAACGGCCCACAAGCGAGCACCTCGCCTGTGCAAGCCGCCCCCTGCAAGCGCTCGGCAAGCTCAGGCAGCTCTCCTGCTTTTCCCAGAAGCCAAGCGCTGCGCCTCTCCTTGCTCGCAACAGAAGCAGCCCTGTTACCCGCTTCAGCAGAATCAGGAGCTTTTCCCCTTGCATTGACTTTGAACGATGCGGCTTCAAGCATCGCAATTTCCGTATCTGTATCTCTATCCGTATCCATATGACCAGCTACTTCCTTAACTGCTCCGCTTTCTTTCAAATCTGCGGCTAAAGCTCCCGCACTCCCGCTCCCTGACAGCTGCGCCAGCGTCAAATTGGCTTCGCCGCCGCCAATCGGCGCCAGCCCAACAACGATGCCGCGCCCGGTGAACAGCTCGACGCGCGGCTGCAACTCCCGCACACCGCTTACCCGCGCTGTGAACGCTGTTTTGCGCAGCGGGCCGAAGCTGCTCAGCCCCGCGCAGCGAGCCACTGCCGAGCGAATACCATCCGCGCCAATGACGAGGCGCGCCCGAAATTCCGCTGCGGTCCCCGCTGAGGAATATGCGACGACGCCAGCCACTCGGCCCTTCTCCCAAATAAGGCGCTGCACCCGCATTTGTTCAATGACCTGCGCACCGGCCTCGCAAGCATGCAGCGCAAGCGCATAATCCAGCTTTTCGCGGGCGCAGGCCATTCCGAATTGGCCTGCGGGAAAAGCTGCCAGCAGCTCCGCCTTCCCGCTTGTCAGCCGCCAGCCATGAATGAGCGAATGCTCCATGCTGCTGCGGATCGCTGCAAATTTGCCAGCGGGCAGCACGCGCATAAGCGCGGCGACTGCGCCTGGATTCAGCGACTCGCCGCAGGGTTTGCGCCGCGGGAGCGATTCTCGCTCCAGCAGCAGCACCTTTACACCCGAGGCAGCTAGCAGGGCTGCCAGTACGCTGCCGGCTGGCCCCGCACCGACAATGATAACGTCATGCATGGCATACAAGCGCCAAGCGAAATGGAAAATGCCGATGCACAACAGCGGGAACACCGGCCTGTGCCAGCAGTTCCTTCGCTTCTTTCGCGGTATAGGAGCGCTGGACGGACATTGGCCCATCATGCTTCGTCACCGGGCTGCGCCAGATGAACTTCGCGAGCATCCGTGCGGACAGCAGCGCCAGCTGGTGCCGCTCCAAATCGGTTACGACCCAGCCGACCCGTGCTACCCGGTCGATTTCCCCCAGCATGCGGCTCGCTTCCCCGTCATCCAAATGATGCAGCGCCAAATTGCTAAACACGATGTCAAAGCTGTTATCCTCGAATGGCAAAGCCGTACCATCCGCTTGCAGTACCTGAATGGCCTTTTGATGAGCGGTGCGTTTCGCCGCAAGCTCCACCATTTTAGGATGGATATCGACGCCGACAATTTCGACTGCCATACCGCGCTTGCTGCACCATTTCTCTAAAGCCATCGGAATATCCGCCAGCCCTGTCGCCACATCGAGCAGCTTGATTTTCACCCTATCGCCTTGCACAGAACCAGGCCCTGACCCGGTCCATCCCCTCTGTTTTCCTTGCGAATTCTGCGCTGCTCCTTGCTCTAGTCCTTTTCTTTGCTCCAGTACTGCTCTTTGCTCTAGCCCCGCCCCTTGCCCAAATTTCAGCTCCAGCTCCTGTGCCCGCCGCGCGATAGCCGTCTGTCTGAGCAGCCGCTCCAGATGCTTGAACAGCACCGGATTGCCGCCCAAATAACGATTGACCTGCCATACCTCGGAGAGACTCCTCTCCAGCTCCTCCAGCTCCACCTCTTCCTCGTCGAGCTTTTCCTTCGCATACAGCCGCTTCATAACTGCCACCTCCTGCTTTGCTGTCCTTATTGTTATTGTTTTCCACCTTTTTTATCCACCCATATTTATTTCATTTTTTTACCTGATGGAATAAGGCAGCTGTCTTCGCAACCTCCAGCCTCCCGTTGCGTCTAATAGAGTAGAGAAACTAGAGGAGAGTGATAGAACGATTATGAAATTCAAAATGAGAAAGCTGACCGCTTTGCTGGTGCTGCTTATGCTGAGCCAGGCTTTTGCTGCGGGAAGCAGCATGGCCGCGAGCTCCGCGACGAAGTACCGGGTGTATCAGAACGATGCGTCGCTCAAGGAGTTTGCAACCGAGAAGCAGGCGATTGCCTATGCCCAGAGCTTTGCCTACAGCCATGTCGAGCAAATAGCGGGCCGGGTGTGGGTATGGGACAATTTCCCGAGGTATAAGGTATATCAAGGCGGCGCCTCCAATCCCAAATGGGAATATCGCACCTACGAGCAAGCACAGGCCGCAGCGAAGCAGCTAGGTCAAGTACATATTCGAGATTTGCAGCAGCCGGGCTGGGTGTACGAATCTTATGCCAAATTCCAGCTCTATCAGGGCGAAAATACGAAAAACAGCTGGGGCTTTGCTACTCTTGCAGCCGCTAAGAAGGAAGCTGCCAATTGGGGCAATGCCCATATTATTAAACGTTCCACGAATGAGTGGGTATGGGACAATGTGACGGCGGCGCAAAAGAAAGAGCAGCGTGCAGGCAAAGCCGTGTACACGATCACGAAGGATGGCGGGCAAATTTCCGGCACCAAAACATACGCTTACCTCTATGACGCTGTTCAAGCAGCAGCTAAGCAAGAGGGCAGTGAAGTAACCAATACTGCGAAAGGCAAGGTCGTTTTCTCAAATGTACGCAGCTATGAAGTACAGCAAAGCGGCAAAACCGTAAAAGCTTTTATTAGTATGGAAGCCGCGATACCCTTTGCCAAAAAATATGCAGGCGCCGATGTCGTATACAATAACGTCGTCTGGTGGACCAACAAGCCTTATTTATCCGTTTATCAAAACGATAAAATCATTAAAAGCGTACACACCAAAGAATCCGCCGTCACACTCGCCAAAAGCTACGCGAACGCCACCGTTCGTAACGCGGATGGACGAGTATTATGGAGCAATGTCACAAAGCTGATTTATATGGGCTGGAATGGCTCTTCGAACAGCCAGACGATTTTGGGGCATGTTGCGGGGACACAAGGGCTCGATATTGATTCACCGACTTGGTTCGAGCTAGGCGATGCGAGTGGCAAGCTGAACGATATGTCCGATGCGGCGACGGCCAGTACCTTGAAGGCGCAGGGCATTCTCGTCATGCCGCTCCTGCACAACCAGTTTGATAAAAAGATGACGAGTGCCTTTCTTGCCAATTCGGCAGCTCAGTCTGCTTTCATTAACAGCCTTGTCACCAAGCTTGCGGCCCTTCGCGTCTATGGACTCAATATTGATTTTGAAGAGGTAGCTGGAGCAGACCGGGCAAGCTATACCGCTTTTGTTAAAGCACTCACGAAAGCTGTTCATGCCAAAGGCATGAAAGTATCGATCGACCTGCCGCGCGGCAGCGCCAGCTGGAATCAGGCAACGGCGTATGACCACACTGCACTGTCAGGCATTGTCGATACGATTATTATTATGGCTTATGACGAGCACTGGAGCACAGGCCCGGAAGCGGGCTCCGTATCCAGCTTGGCTTGGGCTGAAGAGGGAGTTAAACAGTTTCTGGATTACGGCATTCCCCGCAAAAAGCTGATGCTCGGCATTCCTTTCTACGTTCGCGAGTGGAAGCTGGACAACTCGGGTGCCCTCATCAGTAATCGTGCGATTTATATGAAGGAAGTGCCGCAGCTCATTAAAGATACGAACGCTGTAGCTACGCCGGATGTAGCATCCGGTCAAACGAAATACACGTATGTAAAAGATGGTTTCACCTACGTATTCTGGGCAGAGACCGCTTCAACCGTGCAAGCCCGCATCAATATGGCGAAAAAATATGATCTCGCAGGTGTTGCAGCGTGGCGCCTTGGCTACGAAAGCGCCGATTTGTGGACGATGATGCTGCGTTTGAAATAATTTGTTTTTTTACTTAATTATTGAGAAAGGTCAAGCTACGGGCTAATAGTCCCTTGGCTTGACCTTTTTTTATGAAAACTGTATTAGTTTGGCTACACTTAAATCCTTGAAGCTGCTGGCCTATCATACTATACTACTCATCACATACTACCTCTACATGAGAATCCTATAACATCTTATATACATAAGCAGGAGAAGCCGCCCTCCAATTAGTTGGAGGGCGGCTTCTCGAGTACGGTTTTATATTAACCGTTCTAGGCTTCTCTTGATATCCTGACCGAATTCAACAAGAAACTATACTTGAATGAGAGCCTTCACAACACGTTTTACGGCATCATTGGCCGCTTCCTCGATCGAAGAGCTGTTTACAGCAACATCGATTGGCAAAAAGGCTTGGCCGATTATTTCTTGCGCAATGGCTTGATCGTTGTCGTTCGCAGAACCGGCCAGTACCAATGCAATAAGTCCCGCATCATTTAGCAATGTCGCATAACCCGCGATTTGCCGCACAGATTCTCCTAAGCTGTTATCGATTAGCATCGTATGATAGCCTCTCGCTACCAACCGTTTCTCGATTCCCTTCGCAAGAGCCAAGTTGCCCGAAACTGATCCAGGAAGCCAAAGCGTTAATGGCTGCTGTCCTTTTTGCTGGGCACGAACATCTCTTGTGATTTCCGTATCGATCTGGCCCGCACTATCAGAGCTTTGAAGAGCTTCGTCAATGACGCCGCAAGCGGATGTCATATTCGTTACACGATCGATGAGAATAAATCCACCGATGCTTTTATTTTTTTCAAACGCATCAAAAACAATACCATCCGATAATGAAATTTCACATTTAGCCACTTCATTCTTAACCACATGATCGGCTGTAACTGTATTGCCTGTATTAATATCAATTTTGTAATTAATCGCCGTCACAGTACCAGGAAGAACCTTTGTACCTACCTTCACCAGAGCATTTTTTCCCGGCGTCAGGACAGAATCATCCATCCAAAGAATCGTGGCGCTAAAGCTGTCGGCCTCTTGGAGCTGATTGTCCTTCGTAAATACACAACCTCGTGAAACGTCGACTTCCCGATCTAATTGAATTGTGACAGGTTGTCCGGCATGAGCCGAATTTCTGTCTTGGTCTGTTACAAAGATTCGTTTAACCTTCGCCTTCTCACGGCTAGGCAGAGTTGTCAGTTCATCGCCAACTGCGATGCTGCCGGCTTCAATCTGACCTTGGAATCCGCGGAATGTGTGGTCTGGCCTGCATACCCGCTGAATGGGCATCATAAACGGCTTCACGTCATCATTCGAATGAACATCAACACCCTCCAAATAGGGTAGCAAAGGAAGACCCTTGTACCAAGGCGTATTCGGCGATTTCTTCGTAATGTTATCCCCTTCTGTTGCAGAAACAGGGATCACCTGAATGCTTTCAAACTGGAATTCAGCGGAGATGCGAGAGAAGTCTTCTTTGATTTCATCAAAAATCTTCGTATCAAAATCCACCAAATCCATTTTGTTTACCGCCAACACCAGATGCTTAATCCCCATGAGGGCGCAAATCCGGGTATGGCGCTTCGTTTGAGTAATAATCCCTTTCGTTGCGTCCACCAGAATAATGGCAAGATCCGCAAAAGATGCGCCTACGGCCATGTTGCGTGTATATTCTTCGTGCCCCGGCGTGTCCGCTACTATGAACGAACGGTGATCCGTCGTAAAATACCGATAAGCGACATCAATCGTAATCCCTTGCTCACGTTCGGCTATCAGCCCGTCAAGAAGCAAGGAGTAGTCAATTTTGCCGCCGCGGCTGCCCAGCCTGCTGTCCAGCTCCAATGCTCTCTCCTGGTCGGCGAACAAAAGCTTAGCCTCATAAAGCATATGTCCAATCAATGTGGATTTGCCGTCATCCACACTGCCACAAGTAATAAATTTAAGCAGACTCTTCATCTTAGAAATAGCCCTCCCGTTTACGTCTTTCCATGCTTCCCGCTTCTTCCTGGTCGATCACCCTTGTTGTCCGTTCGGATGATACCGCACCAAGTGTTTCTTCAATAATAGCATCCAGCGTGTCCGCATCTGACTGGGCGCCGCCAGTCAGCGGATAGCAGCCTAATGTGCGAAATCTCATCTTCATCATTTCAATCTTCTCACCCGGCTCGAGCTTCATCCGCTCATCATCCGCCATGATGATCTGTCCATCGCGATTAACGACAGGCCTTTCTTTCGCTAAATAGAGCGGAACAATATCAATGTTCTCTCTGCGAATGTATTGCCAAATATCTTTTTCTGTCCAGTTGGAAATCGGGAATACGCGGATGCTTTCACCCTTATTAATTCTTGTGTTGAAAAGCTTCCACATTTCCGGCCGCTGGTTTTTCGGATCCCAGGCATGATTTTTATTACGGAATGAGAAAATCCGCTCCTTCGCACGTGACTTTTCCTCATCACGTCTTCCACCGCCAAAAGCAGCTGTAAATCCGTATTTGTCTAGGCCCTGCTTCAGGGCTTGGGTTTTCATAATATCAGTATAGGCGGAGCCATGATCGAAGGGGTTGATCCCTTGCTCAATCCCTTCCTGATTGGAGTGAACAAGCATGTTGATTCCGAATTCTTTCGCCTTGCGGTCGCGGAATTCAATCATCTCTTTGAATTTCCACGTTGTATCAATATGCATGAAAGGAAACGGCGGCTTCTCCGGATAAAATGCTTTCAGCGCCAAATGCAGCATCACGGAGCTATCCTTACCGATCGAGTACAGCATCACGGGATTTTCACTTTCCGCCGCTACTTCTCGAATAATATAAATCGCCTCAGCCTCGAGTTGATCCAGATGTGTCATTGCATCTATGGAATCAAGCATCAATTTGTCCATGAAAAAAGTGCCTCCCTTTAATCCTTACTAAATCTATAGACTATAATATATATCGTATCAGATTTTCACTTTTATGCAAAGTGGAATAAAGTGAATTCTTTTATTTTTTTAATCCATCCGTTTTCATCAAAAAGCACAATGGAACTACACACAATTGGATTGGATAATTCCATTTTAGAAAAAATGTAGGGATGATGTGCATCAAGCTATGATTTGCCGCGAATTATTGAAAGCTCTCGCTCGCTTTGAAGACGTAATTTTTTTGCACCTTACTTAACCACCTGCTCAAACGCCAGCCTCCCCAGCGGCAGCTCCATGAATTTCGCATAAGCTTCTGCACGCTGTTCAATGCCCTCCTTAAATTCATCAAGAGGCTCGAAGGGATGAATGACGACATCGACTCCCTTCTTCTTAACGGTTCGTTTCCAAGTGCCTACGACTTGTCCATTAACCACAACCATCGGCAGAAAAACGCCATTATTGCCAGGAACAATCCGCTGAGCAATTTCAGGCTTCAACACGGCGCTGCGTTCCTTGTAACCTAAAATATATTCATCAAAGCCCGGCAGCAAATAAACGGCAGAAGCTTTGTCTTCCTGCTTCTCCTCCTTCGAAGGCCTCTTTTCCCCCTGCTCTGTCCAAGCACCATCTGTCTGCTTTACCATCCAATAGTCGCTGCCGTCGATTCGCTCCCTATCCAGCTGGCCTTTTATGGCTTCCAGTCCTTCCCTTGCATCGCCAAGCGTCATCCCTGACCACCAGGCAAAATCATGAACGGTAGCAGGGCCATGAGCGGTAAAATAGCGCAAAGCGAGCTTGGCAAGCGCATGTTCACGCGTCAATTGCTGCGCATCTGGTACCCATTCATCAAGCAAAACGAACGTTTGCTGCTTGCCGCTTATCGGTCCAAAGCAAATCAGCCCTTTATAGGCGCTATGCCATAAAATGTGATAACCCCGCTGGTTGTCCGTGCGTATGCCCGCCCGCTCCAATTGCTCTAGCAGTTCTCCGCGCGAAACCTGTACTCCCCCTTGCAGCCTATTGCGAATCAAGCTTTCGCTGCGCGCAAGCGTTGCATCATCTAACTCCAGCTGCTCCCTCCGCCGTCTCGACTGCTGAAGCAAACGCGGGGCAGCAAGGGACAACCGCCATAATACATCCTCTGTTGGCACAAAATGAATCGTTCCGCGCTGCGTCCAGGTCAGTACCATCTCGCGGTCCTTAATGCTCTGCTCCACCTTGGACAATGTCGCCCCAGGCGAGCGCAGTCCAATCGCCCACATGGCCTGCATATAATCCTGAGCCTGCACTGCACCGAGCTGCCCTACTACCTGTTTAGGCGACCAATTGCTTTCAGTTGATGCGATCCCTTGATTTTGCAGGCGAAGCCCTGCTATCCTGTTTATATTCATCCGGCACCCCTCTTGCACATAATGCGTACATTAATGCTTCCATTTTACCATAGGGTACGAACGGTGTTTCAGCTTGACTGAAACACGCTCATGCTTTTACGGATAAAAATGTTACAATTTCGATACATTTTCTGCATTTTTCGAAACAAGTACCCGTTATAATTCGTCATAGGGATCACATGAGGAGGCGTTTTTAAACATGAGGATGAAAAGGACAGGACAAGCTTTGATGGTTCTGCTGCTGCTGTTTGCCTTTGGCTGCACTGGCGCGCAGGAAACCGTATCGCCTATAGCGAGCCAATCGCCAGCAAGCAATACGAATACCGATGCTGCTGGGGAAGCGGGGGATACCGCCGTGCAGGAAACGTCAGGTACGGTTGACGATTTGCTTGTCGTAGCGAACCCTACGGCAGCCGTCGTGCTCGTAAATAAGCAATACAGCTTGCCAGAAGGCTACGAGCCGCAGGATTTGGTATATCCCGATGTAGCGTTCACCTTCACTGAGAAAATCGACAAGCGCATGCTGCGCAAGGAAGCGGCTGACGCTTTGGAGCAATTATTCGCCGGAGCATCTGGTGATGGCATTCAACTCGCTGGCGTTTCCGGCTACCGTTCTTATGATCGCCAGAAAACGCTGTTCGACAATTATGTGAAAAAAGATGGCGAAGAAGCCGCTCGCATGTACAGCGCTGTTCCAGGCACGAGTGAGCATCAGACCGGCCTTGCAATTGATGTTACGGGAGCGGATGGCAAATGTGCTGCGGAGGATTGTTTTGCGGGTACGCCTGAAGCAGGCTGGCTCGCTGATCATGCCTGGGAGTATGGCTACATTATTCGTTATCCCGAAGGGAAAGACAGCTTGACCGGCTACAAATATGAGCCTTGGCACATCCGCTACGTCGGCAAGGAGCTGGCTAAAGAGCTGAACGAGCGCGAAATTACGCTCGATGAATATTACAATGCGGTTCCGGTATCCGAGAAACGTTAATGAACATACAAAAAAGCGGCCAAGCGGCCGCTTTTTTTGTATGCTCCCCCCTCAAATTCTCTCAAATATACTGCTCGTCCGTTGCCAGAATAGAATCCAGCAGCCCTGGAAAACATAAGTCCAGATTATCCCGACGAATCGAATAATAATGCTGCTTGCCTTCAATTCGCGGCTGAATGATTCCTCCTTCGCGCAGTATTTTGACATGATGCGACAACGTCGATTTGGACAGATGCTCGACCTCGAAAGAAGAACAGTTTTTCTCTCCTGTCCGAGCCAAACATAAAACAATTTTAAGCCGCACAGGGTCGCTCAGCGCGTGAAGCACCGTTGTGAGCTTCATTTCATTGGCTTCTGGTACTCTCATCGTTCTCATACTGCCCAAGGTACCATATCCTGTGGGATGTTTCAATGCCCGATTTTCAAACTATTCCTTGCATTATTTCAGCGGGATGTGCTAAGCTGTCATCCGTTCGATGAAGCCCTGTCTCTTTCCTCTTGGGAAACGACAGGGCTGATTCGTTTAGGGCTGCTTTTGTGCTTTTTTTAATTGCCTCCTTTTAAAAATCTTTCCCTTGGGCAACATATAATCGCAACGGAATTAATGAATGAAAGGAGCCGCAAACGCATGCTGCTCGTTTATGCTGTCGCCCTACTGCTTGGAGGATTATTCGCGGTGAATGCCGTATTCGCTTATCAAAGCAAGCATATTGATCCCGTATTCTGGGCCACGATTTGGTACCAGTTCAAGCTGCTGCCCGTCATTTTTGCTGCAAATGTCATGATTGGCTTCGGCGTCAAATTTATGTATAAAGGGTTTGGCAATTTGACCTTCGCCCTCACCTTGTCGAAAGGCATTGAAATTTTGGTCTGTGTCATCATTGGCATGATGTTTTTGCGGGAAATGCCCAATTGGAAAACGATCGCCGGGCTCGCCGTCGTCGTGCTTGGCTTCTGGATTACGAAGCTCAAATGAGTACTTTCTCTCCCAAGCATTACACGAGGAAAAAGCAAACAGCCTAAAGCCGCCCCCTTGCAGAAGGCATCAGCTTTAGACTGTTTCATTTATTATTCCATCATTATTCTTTCATAATTTCTTCATTCTGTACGCTGCTCTCGCTAATCAATTCGAATGCGGTACGGATTTTCTCAATGTAAGCAGCATCATTGCCGGTACACATAAAGCGAACGCTGCCGCTTCGTACGCCGCCTACCATGCCAACACGGCTTAGCAGCGCCATAAGACGTTTTACCGTTCCCACATTGCCATCTATAATTTGAATGTGCGGCGGCAATATTTCGCGGAGCAGCCCTTTGTAGAAAGGATAATGGGTACAACCCAGCACAATCATGCCATAACGGTCCAAATCATAGTCAGCAAGCTTGGAGCGGAAATAGTCGCTCATAATGCTTTTGTCAAACTGCAGCTCCTCACAATAATGGACGAGCTCTGGAAGGGGCAAGGAATCTACTATCCCCTCATCGTCCACACGTGAGACAAGGGCATAATATTTTGGCTGCTGAAGCGTCAACGGTGTCGCGAACACCAGCACCCTCTTCCCTGTCTTGCGGTTCATCTCAACGGCTGGTTTGACTGCCGGCTCCATACCGACAATAGGAAAAGAGTACATCGTTCGCAGCTCGGCAACAGCAATACTAGTGGCCGTATTGCAAGCTACAACCAGCGCATCCATCCCCTCGCCAACCATCGTCTCAACGGCCTCCAAAATATAGGCTCTGACTTCTTCCTTCGACTTCGTTCCATAGGGGACGTGCAAATTATCAGCCATAAAAAGATAATCCTGGGCAGGAAGCATTTGAATCGCCGTTGCCATGACGGTTAGACCTCCAATGCCCGAATCCAAAAATCCGATTTTCATTTTTATCGATCCTTAACTTATGTAATAAATACTAATACAAGCATAGCGCGATAGTTGGTTATAGGCAAGAGCAGCCAAGAAGATAATGCGCAGCTTTTCATGATGTAGCTTATAAATTTTTTCCATAAAAAGGACCAACCAGAAGTTTCTGATTGGCCTTTCTTTCCTATTCTATTTCATTGTACTTCTATTCTATTAATATACGCCTACCGCATTATAAGCTTGTTTAACCGATGCTACTTGCGTAGAAGTTGCGCCGTACAGCTCTGTTGCCGATTGGATGACTGCTGCACGCGTAGCGGAGAAATTAGAGAAGGTCGACAAATAGTACACCAGCGCATTGTAGTAAATTTGTACCGCTTGCTCCCTGCCGATACCCGTAACACTCACCCCACTGAACGTTCCGCCTTGTGCAAGCAAATAAAACGCCTTATTGTTAATGCCGCTATTGATATGCACGCCGGCATTGTCAGCGGAACCCGTATAGCGGTTGCTGTAATGTGCGGGCTGATTATACAAAGTCGGATCAGCAAGCGAGCGAATCGCATCGCCTGAAATGTTTGGCGTGTATACATCATCCCCGATCAGCCAGTTATCCCCTTCAATGGAATTGCCGATAATATCGGAGATCGATTCGTTAATAGCTCCCGACTCGCCGTAATACTCCAAATTAGCCGTATATTCGGTTACGCCATGCGTGAACTCATGACCAACTACATCCAAATCGCCAGACAACGGCTTAAAGGTTACGCCATCGCCATCGCCGTACACCATTTGTACGCCATTCCAGAAGGCATTGTTATAGTTCGTATAATAATGTACGGTGGAACGGAGCTGAAGACCATTGTTGTTCAAGCTGTTGCGGCCAAATTTCTGCCAATAATAATCATAGGTTTTTGCTGCATAAGCATGAGCGTCAACAGCAGCCCCATCCGTCCAAATGTTCGTTGATCGGGAGAAGAGCGTCCCCGGTAGCGAGATTCCATTATTTGCATTGTAGGTTGCAATGCCACCCCCGCGCGTTGCATCGTACAGCTGATAAGAGGAACCCACGAGCCTCGTTTCAAACGTTTTGCTATCGCCGTTCACACCTGTTCCCGAACCTGTTATTTCATGTAAAATATTATATTTAAACAATACGCTGCCTGTCTCTGCCGCGATAAAATATCTAACCCGCAGCGGCTCAGGCTCCAGCACGTTCACTTCTGTAATATAAGACAGCACCGGTTCGCCATCCTGCACAAAATAATATAATTCTGCTTTAGGAGTCGTTTGCGGCTCGCCAAGCGTTCCATACTCCTGCGATACATCAGCCTCGGCAGCGGCAATCGCATCTGCTTCGCTAATCGGAATGACCGGAGCGATCGTTTGCGGAAGCTTGTCCTGCACATTTTCAACAACGCTTCCAAGCAGTGAAGTCACTTGCCCCTCACTGTCAACATGAAGCGTTTGATCGGCACCATATACAGGAATGCCTGATGCATATTGGCTCAGCCTAAAATGGATCGTTCCCGTTGAACTATTGGTCTGCTGTTCTACAATACGGAAATGATCACGAATATTGCCCTCTTCGCCAACATTTAATTGGTCTCTTACACTTTCCAAATAGCCCCATACCTTTTCCTCAGGCGATACAGCTAAAGGAGCTACCCAATCAGGCGCCGTAATGAAAATTTGCGAGGAATCAGCGAAAAAATCACTTGAATCGTTATTTTCTTCCGCTGCGACAATCGAAGCGAATGAACCAAATACGAGCATACCTGCAACAATAGAAGCTACTTTCTTTTTCATAAAAATACACTCCTCCAATATGAATACTAGGTTATAAGCGCGAGCGAATTCCTGTTGATTGTTCATTCAGGCGGATGCCAAAGCTGTTATCTGGGATGAGAGACGATTGCGACGGACCGTTTACCTTTTTTTGCTGGCAGTCAAGTTTAAACCTATCACCCACCTAATAAGGAAATATTTGCAAACCCTTGGAGCTGATTTCATATTACTACGAGAGTCTATCATTTGTGAAGCTTTTTTTGAGATTTTTGGAAATTTCTTCTAACCTTCTATGTTAGATTACGCTAATTCATTTGCTCTTTGTCTCCCATAATCATGGCGTTTACTAAATCTATTCTTGTTTAATGGCAGTCTAGTTTAGTAGCAAGCTAATATAAAATAATATAAATAAAAAATAATTATCCCAAAAAAGGATTTTGGAAAACTTTGACGAATGTTGAAAGGTATAGAGAGACTATATAACTATAGATGGGAGTCCTATTCTTGCAAACACCGCCTAGAAGACCAGGAACGACGACCTATAGACCTGGGCAACCCTCGGCTGCGCGACCTACCAGTGCCCAAACAGGGCGGCCAGTTGCCAATCCGCGAGTTGCTGCCGGACAAGCAACTGCAGCAGCACGTCAAGCCGCTCCTCCTGCTGCTGGGCAACCCGCACCACAGGCTGCACCAGCAGCGAACAAGAATCAGCCAAAAAATAGGCTGGCCTTAGCGATTATATCGCTTATTTTTGGCATTATCAGCGTATTGCTGTGCGTTGGAGGCTTGTTTAGTTTTATCGGAACGGCACTAAATCCCTATGCCAGTGATACAGCTGGAATGGCAAGCGTCATAATTTCTGCTATTCTCATTTTCATTTTCAGCCTGCTCGGATTTATATTCGGTTTGGCCTCCAAACGTTCCTCCAGCGGCAAAGGCATGGCGATTGCAGGCATTATTTTATCCGCTCCTCCACTGTTTCTGACGGTGCTTGGCGTAGGTGGCTTTATTTTTGCTGCGATATTCGCAATGTACTAAGATAACACTTGGCAGTACTTCTCTTGAAATAAAACAAGCCTTCGCGTTCCAAATGGAATGCAAAGGCTTGTTTTATTTATTGAGCTCGCTATAAATCCTTTAAGCTGCTATTGCTTCAAAATCCCCGGCAGCAATTCAATACCTCCAGGTGAACGGCGAGCCCAACGCTCGTCGTTCTTGTTGTTCCCAAACCATCATATTGGACCTTAAACCTCATGCGACCACCTTACCTTCAGGCTCTGGAACTATACAGCTTAGTTAACCTGCTCATGAAGCCTGCTTGGCAGCGGATTGTGCATTAGGAATGCTTTGCCTGCCTGGGCCTGCAACGAAGGCCGCCACAATGCCAAGAACAGCGAAGACAATACTTAGCATAAATCCATGGTTTATCGCGGTTCCCAAAGAATCACGCACGAAAGCAACAATATCTTGCGGAACATTGCCGGCCCCTCGCACAAGTTGCTCTGGATTCGCCAGCGTCGCAATCTGATCCTGTGGAATATGGTGCTCAGCCGCTCCATCCGACAGCAGCGTCTTCAAGTTATTGTTGACTATGGTCGCCATGATTGATGCGCCGAGAACGCCGCCAATGCTGCGCCAGAAACCAACGATGGACGAGCTAATACCGATGTATTTGCGTTCCACGCTTGCCGCCATAGCTGTCTGTGACATGCTCATCAAAGGGCCGATAGCTCCGAGCCCAAGCAGTATCATAAGACCAATCATATACCACTTGGAAGCATCATGGCTAACCGTACTGAGCAAGTAGCTGACGATAACTCCCGCTGTCATTGTGAAAGCAATAAGCGTTCGATAAGCAAATTTGGATTGCAAAAAGCCAAACAAAACCGCTCCGGATATTAACGAAACCATCATCGGAGTCAACAAAGCGTTGGAGTTTTCCTGCCCTAATACGGCAGTTGAGAAAATCGGCAAATAAGCAATGGCCGAAAACATAATCGCTCCCTGACAGAGACAGGCGAGACATAGCCCGACGACCATCCGATTTTTGAACAAAACTAATGGCAATATCGGCTCCTCTGCCCGCAGCTCAACGGATATAAACAGCATGCCCACGATAATCGACACCGCAAACAGCGATAAAATTTGCCAAGACGTCCAGGCGTAGTCCTTCCCACCCCACTCCAAAGCGAGCATCAAGGAGATGGTGCAAATAATGAGGAAAGCCGTACCTAAATAATCGATTTTTGGCTTTCGCTCCGAACGGGATTCCTTGAGGGCAAAGAGCAATACAAGGAAGGACAAGATCCCAATCGGAACATTGACGTAAAAGCACCATCTCCAGCCCCACGCCTCTGATAACAGCGTCCCGATTTGCGGTCCTGCAACTGAAGACAAGCCGAAGATACCTGCAAAAACGCCGGCCATTTTGGAAGCTTGCTTCGGATCGGCAAATACCGTGTAAATGATCGTAAAGCTGATCGGCAGCAGCGCTCCCGCACCAATTCCTTGAATAGCACGGAACACGATTAGTTGGGTAATATCCTGCGCCATGCCGCATAAGGCTGAACCAAGGAGGAATATCGATATGCCAATGAGATAAAATAGTTTGCGGCCAAATAAATCGGACATTTTGCCAAAAACGAGCATCATGCTCGTTGAAGCGAGCATATAGGCGGTAAATACCCAGCTGACCTGCTCAAATCCGCCAATGTCTTTAATAATATGGCTCAGTGCCGCAGAGGTAATCGTGTTGTCGAGAGACGACATTAGCAGGCCGAGTGCCATTGCCAATACGATCAGCCCTGTTTTTTCCTTGTTCATGTTGAACCCCCTTCTCCTTATAATTGAGCTTTCAGCTTTTGCAATCCTTCTACTAAAATTCGATGGGAGCTCTCCTGATTGGCAATACCGATTGTGATACACAGCTCTTGGGTGGCATTCATGTTGGGTTTCCAATTTGCATAATCAGCCGTTAATTGTGCAATCTCTTCCTCCTGTTTGGCGATCGTTTTCTCCAGCCATTGAATCACTTGCTCCTGATCTGCCCATTTTCCAAAAACGAGCCTCACCATAAAATCGGATTTCGTTTCCACAGCCTGGATATCGCTTTTTAAATACAGCATAAACTGTTCCCGGCCCGCTTCCGCAATCGTATACACATTTTTATTTGGCTTGCCATCCTGCAATATGCTCTCCTTCGTAATTAATCCCTGCTTCTCCATCTTGCCGAGCGTCGGATAAATCGTCCCATAGCTGGCATTGTAAAAATACGAAAACAGCGTTTCAAATTTGTGCTTGATTTCGTAGCCCGAACAATTTTCATCCATTAAAATTCCTAAAATCACATCTTGGCTGTTCAAAAAATTCCCCACCTTCTTTGCAAATCTCTTTACGCAAGTTTATATTAACATAAAGTATATATCAGTTCAACATATTAATTTTAATCATATATCGATGAACAATATGAACAGTAGTCAAGCAGCTTCATGGCTAAATTCGTTATGCATTCAGCAGTCAGCCTTAAATTACAAAGTGGGAATCAGAGAGCCCGTACCTAATCGCTCATCCTTCCATTTGTTTCTTTTCCGCTAACCCCCTATAATCGAAAGAACGAGATGGATGAGGAAAGTAGGGAAATACAGATGAACCTGTCATCACTGCTCCCGGCTATTGAGCCGCTGGACTTAAGGAGCTGCCTGGTGTCTTATAATGGCAAGCTTATTATCGAGCATTACCGAAATGATCGTACGAGAGAAGAAATTGCAAAAGTTAATTCCTGTACAAAAAGCGTCGTTTCTGCCCTGATTTGTATCGCGATGGACAAGCAGCTGCTGCCAGAGGCATCGACGCCAGCCGCTTTATTTTTCCCCCAGCTTGCCGAAGATTCTGACCCGCGAAAACAAACGATTACGCTGGAGCATCTATTGACGATGTCTGCCGGCTTCAACTGGACGGAGTTCGGCGGACAAAACTCCTTCCCCCGCATGACGCAAACGTCAAACTGGATTCAATTTGCCTTGGAGCAGCCGTTATCGGATGAGCCTGGCTCGCGCATGGAATACAACTCCGGCATCTCACAAATGCTGTCTGCCATTCTCGTACAAGCAAGCGAGATGACCACTGCTGCATTTGCCGAACGCTACCTGTTCCAGCCGCTAGGCATTTCCCAATATGAATGGGAGCATGATCCGCAGGGCATTCATACAGGCGGCTTTGGACTGCGGCTGCTTCCAGCCGATATGCTGAAGCTGGGCCAGCTGTATTTGCAGCAAGGTACATGGAATGGGCAGCAGCTTATCCCCCAAACTTTAATAGAGCGCTCCGTCTATCCTGCAATAGCCGCTGAATCTCCTCGCCCTGGCCAGTACGGCTGGCATTGGTGGGTCGATTCTTTTGCAGCAAGTTCGGAATCCGCTTCGCCTTCTGCTTTCGATTTTTATTATGCTTTAGGCTTCGGCGGACAGACGATTACCGTCATCCCCAGCCTCAATATCGTCGCAGTCGTCACCAATGACAGGCTAAAAAGAGGCAAGCCTCCCGCAGATGTTTTCCGTCATCACATTGCCCCGCTGCTCGCGCAGCAATAATTTAAAAATCAAGACAACTCCCCTGCGGGCGTTGTCTTTTTATGTCGTATAGTTTTCCAGGCGACAAGCCATACTGGTAAATGTAAGAAACCAGGACATGGAAACTAGGTGAACGCACATGACAACCGAGAATAGCCATACGGGGACAAGCACCCAGGAAACGATGCCAACCGTACCACAAAGTGGTCAATCAGGCAGTGGCGATGGGAAGCATCCGCTCACCTCCATACTGGAGGATAATCTTCGTTATCTGGAATCTGTCTTTGACCGCAGCTCCGATATCATCTTTATGCATTGGCATTACGGTCCCGATATGTTGCATAAAGCATGCTCGATCTATTACAGCTCGCTTATTCAAGACGATACCATTAACTATATGAAAATATCGCTGCAGGATCTTGTAACGCATGAGGTCGGACCTGGAATGGAAGCTGGCATTGAGGACGTCCGCTTTTTTTTCGAGAATCATGGCCCTTCCGGTAAAAAAGTACAGCTCGTAAACGATTTAGATGCTGTTATAGACGGTATTTCCAGCGGACAGCTGCTGATTTTATTCGACGGCTGGAATCAGGCACTCAGCTTTAAAGCCCAGTCCGTTGAGACAAGACAGGTCAATGAGCCCGTCAATGAATCGGTCGTGCAAGGGCCGCGGGAAAGCACCGTTGAAAACTTGCAGAAAAATTTAGGACTGCTGCGGCTGCGGCTGAAGACGCCAAAATTCAAAATTGAGCTAATGAGCGGTGGCGGCGATACCAACACAACCGTCGCCTTCGGATATTTGGAAGGCAAAGTGGATACTGAGATGCTCGCCGAGTTTAAGAAGCGAATGGAGCTCATTAAGACGGTAGATGTTTTGGAAACGTCCTATATTGAGCAGCTTATTGAAGATTCCAGCTACTCCCCCTTTCCTCAGCATCGTTATACAGAAAGAACCGATATGGCTGTAGCCGGTTTGCTAAAGGGAAAAATCGTCGTGCTGGTGCAGGGAACAGGCGGCATGCTGCTTTGTCCCGGGTTGTTCACCGAGTTTTTCCAATCGAGCGAGGATTATTACCAACGGACGATCATCTCTACGATGATTCGCTGGCTGCGCATTCTCGCTTTTATTATCGCCTTATCGCTGCCAAGCATTTATATTGCGCTATCTACCTTTCATCCTGAGCTGATTCCTACCGTGCTTCTATTAGCAGTATTGAATGCACGCGAGGGTCTGCCGCTGCCAGCCTTTTTCGAAGCGCTGCTGATGGAGTTCTTTTTTGAGCTTATGCGTGAGGCAGGCGTTCGCTTGCCCCGGACTGTCGGCTCCGCTGTGAGCATCGTTGGAGCCCTTGTCATTGGAGATGCCGCGATTAGTGCAGGAATTGCATCACCGATTATGGTTATCGTGGTGGCGCTGACGGGTATCGCCTCCTTCTCTATTCCGCAATATGGCATCGCGATTGCGCTCCGTATTTTGCGGTTTCCGCTCATGCTTTGCGCTGCGCTGCTCGGGGGCTTCGGCATGATGATTTGCTTCTTGTTCATTTTGCTGCATCTGTGCAAGCTTAGGTCGCTTGGTCAGCCTTATATGGCTCCGCTCGCTCCTTTTCGGCTGGTCGAGCTTCGAGATGTCATTATGAGAATCTCGCTCAAAAAGCTGCTGCGCAAGCCGCAAAATTTGCATAAGCATTAAGAAGCTCAAAAAATCAAAGAGATGGGATCTGCATGAAAAAACAAACCGGCATTTTACTGATTGCCTCTCTATTCATGAGTTTCATGCTGCTAACGGGCTGCTGGAGCAAATACGAGCTGACCGAGCGCGGTTTTGTGATGGGCGTTGCCCTCGACGAAACGAAGGACGGAAAAATCGAAATGCTCACCCAAATTTATCGCCCCGCCTCCGTAGAAACCGGCAAATCCGCAACCACGCAAACGTCCAGCGTAAGCATTCATACGCAAGATGATACCGTAATGGAGGCGATACGCGATATTCCGATCCATTTGGGCCGTAAAGCCCAATGGAGCCATACGCGAGTCATTATCGTCGGTGAGAAGCTGGCGAGAAATCAGGATCTCGGAAAAACACTCGATATTTTTTATCGTGACCATGAACCGCGCAGCAGCGTCAAGCTGCTTATATCCAAAGGACCCGCTCACAAGCTGCTCGAGAAGCAGCCGCTCATTGAGCAGACGACAGCGCAGCAAATTCTTCGAACAGAAGAGTTCTCCTATCTCAATGCGGCGAAAACAATGGACACCTCCCTGCTCGATTTGCTTCTTCAACAGGAAAGCGCGCATCCAGACACGGTAATCTCCTATGTTTACAGAAATTCTAATCCGGAGCAGACGTTGTCCACAGCGGGGCTTGCCTTAATCAAGAACGGAAAACTGAAAAAGGTAATGCCTCCCGATAAAGTAGAGGGGCTGCTCGCTTTACGAAATGAATACCATTCTGGTGTGCTGGAGATTCCTTGCGAAGGCATGAAGGGCGAGAAAGAAACAGCGGAAGTGCTGGCTCTGCGTACAGCAAGCAAAGTAACAATGAAGGATGGAAATCCCATAGTCAGCTACCGAATTAAAGGGGAGCTAGCCATTACAGAGCTAAAATGCACAGCTATTGTTTCCAAAAAGGATGAGCAAGCCTTCCTCGAAAAATTTAGCGCTGCTCTATTGAGACAAACTTCAGCGACGTTAAAATTTTTGCAAAAAAATAAGCTGGAGGTTATCGGCATCGGCAACCAGATTTACCGCCAGAGCCCGGGGGCGTGGCACAAGCTTCAGCCGGACTGGGATGAGCGCTTTGCGGAGCTGCCGATTGATGTGAAGGTAGAGTTTAAACTCGTTACGGGCGGGACGATGAACAGCAAACCTGCATCGTAGCAAGGCGGGAAGGATGATGTTGATGTGGGAGCGGGCACTGATTGCTACAGTTTTATTCGGGGGCATGCTGCTGTATGACAGCCTCACTCTACGCGGGAAGATGAAAGGCCCCGCAGTTTGGCTCTATTCATTTATTACAGCGGCATGCCTGTATATGAGTATAGATTATGTCTTGAACAAAGACTGGTTCGATTATTTCGACGTCGTTGAGCAGCTATTGGGCGGGCCTGCCAAACAGATTAGCAGCATGCTGGGGGTGAAAGGCTAGGTTGGGCGAGGAAAGGAGCAGAATCAGCTTGAATAAACAAAAGGTCAGTGCTTTTCAAATGGGCGTGCTTTTATTCGTATTCTTGACCGGCTCCTCGATTATTTTTGTGCCTGGCCCGCTGATTGGAAAAGCAGGTGCCGCCGCTTGGCTTTCCCTGCTGCTGTCTGGAGCGATCGGGTTTGGCATCCTAATGATGCTGCTGTATTTAAATCGCCGATTTCCCGGCCAGGATTACATTGATTACAGCCGCAAGATGATTGGCAACGTACTGACGGTGCTGTTAGGGCTGCTGACTATCTCGTATTTATTGCAAATGCAGGCAGCTATTGTTGTAGGCGTAGGCCAGTTCATGATTGGGGCGATGATGAGGGAAACACCGATGTACGCCTTTACTTCCCTTATTTTTATCATTTCTGCTGTGACGGCCCGCGCAGGAATAGAAGTGATTGCACGAATGTTCACTCTGATTATGCTATTAACATCCTTTTTCATTTTCATCGTACTGCTGTTTGCGATCCCTGAATACCGTCCTGAGCAGCTGCTTCCGCTGCTGCCTAAAGGACTGACGCCTGTAGCGGCTGGAGCTTATTATACGTTTGGCTTCCCGTTCTCCGAAGTATTTTTATTCGGCATGCTGCTGCCCTTCGCCGCAGGGCACAAGCTGAACAAGAAGCTGATGACGACGATGTCCATCTCCTTCGCAGCCAGCTTGCTAGTACTCTGCGCTGTGACGGTGTGTGCATTAATGGTATTCGGTCCGGTTGCAGGGGCGGGGCCCTATATGCTATTTTCCGTAGCCCGGCTTATTGAATTTCAGGAAATAATCCAACGCATTGAGTCCGTTATCGGCATGTCGCTCATTCTCGGCTCTTATATGAAAGCTACGCTTTCCCTCTATGTGCTCAGCCTCTTTATGGCCAAGCTTTGCGGCATAAAGGACAACAATGTCATCATTATGCCGCTGGCACTGGCGGGTTTTCTGATGGGGCTCGTCACTTATGACAGCAACACCCAGTGGGCTCGCATTGTCACAGAAATTCATCCGATATGGACGGGGCTGGTGCTGTTCGTTCCGCTGCTTGTGGTAATGGTTGTAGCAATGTTTCGCCCGACTAAGGCTTAGAGGAACGCAAAACTTCTTTGATATAACCCGCCAGCTCACTGGCTGCTTTCGCATGGGCTAATCTGCCGGGATGCTGTCTTGCGCCTAATGTGTCATCCGTCGTATTGGGAAGCTGAAAAATGGATACCTGCTTATCCCCTGTTTGCATCCGATAAGCATTTACAGCACGGTAGATAGCCGGCATCATCGGTTGACCCAGCATGCCGTAGGCCCATATGATAGGGGCATTTGGGTTATATTTTCTAATTTTGATTAGAAAGCTCACCGCTGCCTCCTCAATTGCCGCTAAATCCTCCTCGACATACGTGCCATCAGCCTTTAACCGCTGTTTGTAAGCTTTGCCAGTAGCTGTATCTACCCATTCCGGAGAATGAAAAGCGCCGTCATCATTCGTTCCCAAATTCACGACGACGACATCCGGCTGCCACGAGTCAAAATCATTTTTTTCGTGCGCGCCTAAAGCTTTATTGTTCTCCCCGGTAAGAAGACCGCAAACCTGTTCGTAATAATCAGGAAGATTGGCATGCGGGTTGTTATCCCAGCTCGTAAGTACGCCCCATCCGCTTTGTGAAAGGACACGGTAGTCAGCATTCAGCGCTTCCGCTGTCATCGCCGTATAATTGTCAATGGCGCTAAACCACATCGGAATCCAGTCCGTCTCCGCTTTCGCTCCAATGGTCCCTTCTCCAGAAGTAATGCTGTCGCCTATAAATTCGATGCGATAGGGTTTGGCTGCAATCGGTGTAAATTCACCGTCAAACTTCACAGCGTGAATCTGCAGGAGGCAGCCCGAATCCGCGCTCATCGCCTGTACATCCTTTACGATACGAACATTTTTAATGGCGGCCTTAGTCATGCCTCTAAAAATACAAATCCAGTACCTGCCCGCCGTTAACATTTGTCTGCTGACCGGCACACCGTTAATCAGGATGCTGATCCAAGGCTCATACTGGTCGTAATTCACCTCGACTTCAACCCAAAGCTCAGATCCTTGCGCATTTAATTCCACCGAGCTTCCCGTCCAAAATAACGTTAACGGATCAAGTTGGCCAGTCGTCCGGCCATGAACCTTAAGATGAGCGATTTCGGATAACGGATGTACCTTTAAGCGAACCACTTGTGGCATCACACACTCCTCCTCATTTCTATAAATTTTTTCGTAGATATCAATTTGATTATTGTGATTGTCCAAACCATCGCTGATTTTATGAAACCCATTCTTATTCCAAAATGAAGCCCCGTTATGGTTGCCAAGCTGAACACAAAGTCTGACTTTGTCTATGCACTGTTCTACCCATTCTTCTTCTAACAATTTCAATGCAAGCGTTCCGATTCCTGCCCTTTCATGCTCCTTATGAATAATAAGCAGTCCAATCCACGGATGATGATCATTAGGATTTTGCGGAAGATACGTCATAATTCCAACGCATTCGTTATTTTCAATCAAGTGAAACATTTTTTCGCCATGTTCGAGATTTTTCTTGTTTTCTTCCCTAATCTCTTCGTCCGTTTGGAGTCGTTTACCAAGGACTAAGAGATTAAACAGAGGCTGTGAATTCATAATCGCCTTTTGAATGTTTATACTTTCTGTCGAGAGCGGATCAGATACTAACTTTAAGTGAATCAGCTTCTACACCTTCTTTAGCTTAAAATAGAGCATATTCTCACGCTAGATTTTCCCATTTCGCCCACATCTCAGGCGGGTTCAATTCGTAAATTTCGTTTTCTCTGAACATGAATTGGTGCATGATAAATTCCCTGCGTATGGTGGCGAAATCTTCATGATAACTTTTAATGAATGCATTGATTTCCTTTTCGCTGTATTTGCGCCCGGTCTCAAGTCGAGACACTAGGTGCTCCAATACGATCAGCTTTTTCTTAAGCTGCGCGGGTACGTGCTTTAATTTATTGTCTAATGTGAAAAAGTTTTTAACGACAGACTGCTGAAGCCGCTTGTTTTTGTCATCCTCCAAAATATCCCCACCTCCTTTTACTTTTGTGTTTTTGTAAATTAACTCCGCAGCAGCAGTGGCACTACTTTTGATGAAGTAGTGATTTAAAGAAAAGAAGATCGTATTTTTATCTCTTCGCTCATTAATCAAGCTTGCTTCACGCAGCTTTGCAGCATGATGGGTTATCGTAGCTGGAGAGACACCTAGCTTTTCGGCTAAAACCTGGCCATTAAGCTCTCCTTCCGATAGCAAAATTAATAGTTTGATCCTGGTTGGATCTGCAAGCGCTTTATGGTAAGCGACTACTTTGTCCAATTGCATCTACTTCCACCTCCAGACCGAATGTCAGACGCGTCTTATTTAGCTCATATCTAATTTAATAATTATCTAATTAGATGATATCCTAATTAGATTCACAAAGTCAACAGACTAGGACATTTATGTGAATCTTTTAGGCGGCCTGTTTTGCTTTCAGCTCTGATCGTTTACTATAAGAGTAGAATCCATTTCATAACCACAAATTAACCAACAGGTCGGAGGTACACTGCCGGATGAACATTCCTGAAGCCTTTATTAAGCCGTTTCCCGCTTATGAGGATGTTTTCTATGACGATATTGAAAAGCATCGCCAGCACTTTTTGCCCCTTTGCTCGATTCATTTAAAATGCATCGATCCCGAGCTTGATGAGTGGCTGCATATTATATCAGCCAAGGAAATTTATGATGGCTGTGTGGGTGACAGCACGAAAAACTACCATACCCTTTTCACGAAAGAAGATATGCTAGGTTTTGATGTAATAGATGGGAAATATAAATTTGAGGCAGACTGGAATTACTTCACCTTGCATCAGCAGGAGCATTCAGCAGACAGTGAAATCGATGAGGATTTGAAGGCTGCCTATGCGCAAAATGATTTGGATTATCATATCCGCAAGCAATATTACCAAAACAATCAGAAGATTTACCCTTACTCCCGATTTAGCGAACAATTCGCCTCTGCTGAGGAACTGTTAGCGGATTTTAACAAGAAGCAAGCGGATGGGTGGGGACTAAGCTATCCCGAAATTAATGGCATATGGGACGATATCGCCTTTATGTCCGATGAAGCCCAAGAATTTATGCAAAAATATAATGAATCGATAAAAGAGCTCCGCAAGTTTGAAAACACCAATCTATTTCATGTCCCCAAAAAAGCAAACGGGGAAGTCTTTGATTATATCGGCTCCTTAACCGGATATTATTTTCAGGCTTATGGCGCGGATAATGTATTTTTGTTCTATGATAAAGAGCTGCGCAAGGCCGTCATTTGTTTTGAATAC
Organism: Paenibacillus liaoningensis; assembly: GCF_059609455.1. Classification (NCBI taxonomy): domain Bacteria; kingdom Bacillati; phylum Bacillota; class Bacilli; order Caryophanales; family Paenibacillaceae; genus Paenibacillus; species Paenibacillus liaoningensis. The sequence goes on along the minus strand of NZ_JCAALU010000024.1, from coordinate 20,008 downwards.
ACCTAAGCCAGCCCACTTCGTTCAGCAGCAAAAGCGGCGACCTTCGCCTCCATCTGCTCTCTCGCATCAGCGAACTGCTTGTGTCGGTGGCCATTGGCTCCGGAAGGATGGGGAAATCCCCACAAGCAGTGCTTGTCCTCTAGCGTATTCCCCAGTTCCTTGCTGCCAACAAGCTCTTTAAGCATCGTTTCCACGGTTTTGCCCAAAGGAATAATAAGCGGCTTATGCAACAGCTTTAGCTCAGCCTTAATAAATTTCAGCGCATAATTATGCAGGAAAGCATTGCCAGCAAGCGGGGGCTTATGCCCCGTGTAGTTTTTCCCAGCTACAAATACCGGATATTTGAGCAGCGAAGTCGTATGCAGGAGCGGATTATTTTCAGCAAACAAAGCCTCGCTGTCTGGAAGGCCAAAATACTCCGGCAGCTTCAGGCTGTCCAGCATTTGCATCAGGTTGCGGCGCATCGCACCGGAAAATCGGGCGGCGATTTTGGCAGCTTTGCACACCTCGTCCGCCGGTTTATTTTGCTCCAAAGCGAGCTTTGCCGTCCGGTAGGCCAGCTCCATCTGGGTCCAGCCGGGCGTGATGCCGACAATTAAAAGGCTCGCCGAGCTGTTCCGGTATTCGTTGTGAGGAGCATAGAACATTTCAACCTCCCCTTCTCGGTCGATCAACAAATCCGGAACGAGCAAATCAGCAGGCTCATATCGAGACTTCAGCGGCAGCGATTTAATAAACGGCTCATAGTGCAAATACTCAGTGGATAAAGACAATGGCAAACCTCTCCTCTCCATTCCGCTGTAACCCTCCTGCTTACTTCATCACCTTAAATGACACAGTTGTACCTTGGCCAGATACACTTTGAATAAACAAGCCTTGTCCATACATTTGCTTCAATCGCCGATCCACGTTTAGCAGCCCAATTCCCTGCTGCTCGCTGGAACTTCTATCCAATAGCTTATCCAATACCTCCGCATCCATGCCGACACCGTCGTCTATTATCGCAACCTCCACCTGATCATCGCGTTCGAACACTTGCACTGAAATACTTCCGCCCGCAGCACGCTTCATCACGCCATGCCTCACCGCATTTTCGACTAATGGCTGGATCGTCAACGGCGGAAGCATACTTTTCAGACTGGCCTCCACCTGCCAATGTAGCTGCAATTTATTGCCGAAGCGCTGCTGCTCAATATATAAATAGGAACGGACAAAATCCAGCTCCCGCTCCAGAGGAATCAGCTGCTCTGAATTTCTAAAATCAAAGCTCGACCGCAAGTAGTTGCTGAACTCCAAGAGCAGCACATGCATTTTGTCCAAATCAATTACACTCAGAGCCGCAATCGCATTCAACGAATTCAGTAAAAAATGGGGCTGGATTTGCGCCTGCAGCCAGGCCGCTTCCATACGAAGCCGCTCATTCATCGATCGATTCACATGGATCAAAGCCAGCACCCGCGATTTCAGCTCTAGCGCATTGGACGGCTTCGTCACATAATCATTCGCTCCCGACTGGAAGCCTGCGGCAATATCCTCCGCCCGATTGCGTGCGGTTAGCTGAAGAATCGGCAGCTCCGAGAGCGCATAACGCTCGCGAATGAGGCGCGTGAGCTCATATCCCGACATATGAGGCATCATAATATCGGTAATAACCAAATCCCACTTTCTCGAATCCAGCAGAGCTAGTGCTTCCTTGCCGCTTGTGAGCGACACAATGTCAAAATCTCGCACGCCAAGCATATTTTCGAGCACCTGCAAATTAACCGTATCGTCATCTACCACTAATATAGCTGGACGATCTTTCGCTTGGGGTGGTAGAGGTAGATGCCTATCGCCAGTGTGCTCTAGCGATTGCTCCCCTAGATAGGCTGTGTTTGTGACATCGGCAGCGGCAACGAGCATTTCTGCAGCTGGAACAGACGGCAGCAGCTCATGGTCATGGTCGCTACTCACTTCTACGGCAGCACCCATTTCTGCCAGCGGCAGCGTAAAAGTAAACATCGAGCCCTGCCCCGGCTGCGAACGGACCTCAAGCGTTCCGCCATGCAGCTCGACCAAATGCTTGCAAATGCTAAGTCCAAGCCCAATTCCGCCGCCAGGTGCAGCGGTCATGCCCGAATCTCCCTGCTCATACGGTTCAAAAATCGTGCGCTGCGTCTCCTCATCCATTCCCATGCCTGTATCGGCAATGCTTATGTACGCCATTCCCCCCTGCTGAACGGCATGAATCGCAATATGTCCTTCGCTCGTAAATTTAATCGCATTATGCAGCAGGTTAAACAAAATTTGAATGAGACGATTTTCATCCGCAAGGACATGGGGAAATACATCTGGAATCGTACTCGCGAGGCGAATAGGCTTGCCTTCCACCATATAATGGAGCATGTCGATTACGCCAGCAGCGACGCTCTGTACCTGCTGGCTGCCTCGATTCAGCCGAATACGCTGTTCTTTCAGTTGGGTCAAGTCTATCAGATCATTCAACATAAATGACATCCGGCGGCCGACCGTTAAAATAAGCTCCAATTGCTTCACGCTTTGATCACTGAGCGCCTGCTTGTCTCTATCCAGCACAATTTGTGTCATATTCAGCATGCCGTGCAGCGGATTTCGCAGCTCATGGGACGTGTTCGCCAGAAAATCATCCTTTTGCTTGTCCGCCTGCTGCAGCTCCTCGGATAACTGCTTCGACTGGGCGAAGGTATGAATGTATTGCTTAAACCAATACGCTACGAACCCGAGAAAGGAGACGACCAGATCGACTGGGTAGTAGGAGCTTTCTACGCCAATTGTATCCTTCGCAACGCTCCAAATGATATTGTTCGACATCGCAGCCACACCGAGCAGCAGCGCAATCGCATCCTTATCGCTTCTCATCGCGGTTCGCAAGGTGATGACCGGATTGACGAGGAAGGGAAGCAAAATATAAATACCGAGCAAGCCAGCTACCGCTAATACATAAGAGGCTGGCGCAAGCAGCACATATACCGCAAACAACATGCCGAGCGATGTATACCAGCGAAAAATTCGCACATTCCGGTATTCGGTTAATAAGCGCTTCGTAAATTCCAGCATAAATATTGCAGCACCCATATAGGAAAGAAACTGGATCTTTAAGCTCCAATCATTGTTCATTGGCAGCCAGACCATCAGCAGCATATCATCCGATACTAGGAGCCAAAGTGCAGAGAAGAACATAGCGCCGGCGAAAAACAGCAAGCCCCGCTGCCGCAAGCCAATAAAATACAAAATAAAAGCATACACGGTATGCAGTAAATAAATAATAACGACTATTATTTGCAAATGGAGGCTAACTGCCGTTTCCTTGCTTACCACTTTCTCCGTGCCAAATGAAATGAAGCCAAGAATGCCTCCCGAGCTCGATGAATCATAGTTCGCGACTTGAATAGCAATATCGATCACTGGCTTGTCGGATATGAAGGACGCTGAATAAGGCACGTTGCGTGCTATGTAGCCTTCCTCCTCTGGTGCTGGCTGTCCTGCTTGAGCCACAAGCTCTCCGTCCACATACACGGCGGAAGCCGACGGAATGTTCTTCAAGCGGATGCCGTACGTTTGGCTTTTAACTGAATCGATGAATATACGCAGACGATACGTTCCGTAACCATACGCTGAATCCGCCTGCGGGGATAACACCGTATTCCAGTTTCCAGGCACCTGAATGAACGCCTGCCCTTTGGCTGCTTCCGCATTTTCTGGGCCGCGTATTCGTAATTGATGAGCATAAAATTCCCATTCGCCATCCAGCCTGATGGCCTCCGAGTCTGCCAGGTTATACCCCCGCAAATCCAATTGCCCTTGCACGATCGCAGGATGATCGGGAGGGAGGGTCATATAAATCCAAATTAAACGGATCGATATGAGCAGACAGAGGAACAGGCCGGTGACGAGAATTATTTTTCGTTTAGTTAGCATAATTTCACAGATATTCGACAGATTTTGCTGAATCCCTTCTCGTTAGCCTGCCTCCATTAGAATTACTTTTGACCTATTAATAAACAGCCGTTGTTCAATGAACCTTTACATCTGGAAGCAGCTTTTCATAAATGCTCCAGCCACTCGCTTCGCCTTTGTACGTATAACCACATTGCTTGTAGAAGCGGTTAAGCTTCTCATTGTTTGCGATACAATCCAGCTTGATCCGGTCTTTGCCGGAATACTGGATACCCCCTTCAACCCAAGCCATCATTTCGCTGCCAAGTCCCTTGCCGGAAAACTGACGATTAACGACTAACCGGTGCAAAAAGATCGCGCTTCCCTTGCCCACTTCCGTATCACCCCAAAGCTTACGATCCCATTCGCTAGGCTGCTGCTGTAAAATAACCGAGCCCGCGAGCCCCTCTTCCCCTGCTTTGCGAAACGCAAAAACCTCGCCACGCGCAATCGCTCCCGCAAGATTATGGCTATCCTCACCTTGAAGCAGGCCGCCCCACTGCGTGGAGCCCATGCTGCTAAGCCAGCGAGCCGTTTCCATAATCAGCTCACGTACCGCCTCCTCGTCCTCGGGACCCGCTTGAAAAGCATATATGTCGTCGTTAACGGACGGATTTAATATTTTTAAGCTTGCCATTGTGCACCTCGTTAGTAGAAATTTTTGTAGTTATAACTATGTACATGGAATAGGAGTTTACTATAACATAAGACGCTCAATGAATAAATTACTTATCCTTTTTGTCTGGCGTATCGTCTTTCTTCTCATCCTGTTTTTCAAGCTGCTCAGCAAATTGCTGTTCAATTTCCTCATTAATTTCTTTGATTTGCTGCTCGCTTAACTGATTGACTTTATTCAGTTCTGCCTCAATTTTAAAATCCTCTGCTTCTTCCTTGCCCATCAAACCTAAATGGCTTCTAATTTCCTGCAAATTTTTGTGGATGTGAAGGGTTTTGCGATAATTCAAAATCACTATAGCAAAAGTGATGCTCCAGATCAAAATCGCACCCATGGGCACCAAGCTTGAAAGGAGCAGTCCAATTAAGGTTAACACCACTATATAGAACATAAGCATTCACCTCAATTTCCTTTTGAATGTTAGTTTAACTTAATTTATATGCAGGAACTACCCCTTTCCTTACGGAGCAAAAAAAACGATAGCAGGCAAAAAGAGGCCACCGCCTCCTTCTGCCTGCTATCGTTCATCTTTATATTATGATGGCATGGAATACATAAACTATACGATCGTTTTATACTCGGTATTAACGGTAAACGTGTTCACGCCGGTATATTTGCCTGAAGCCGTTTCGGTTGTTTTCCCATTCGGGTACTCCACTTCAAACGTCACCGTATAGGGCACATCGATAACGCCCTGCAATAAAATAGCGGAAACCTCGATAGTTGCACCTGCTGGCAAAACGACTGGGACCTGCAGCGAAACCTCCTGGGACTCGTCTTGTGTCTTGGTTTCCGAATAGCTGCGCGAGCCCTCTACCGAGATTTTCACACCCGTATCGCCTACAAGCGGCAGCCCTGCTTTAAATTCAAGCGTTTCCGATACCTTGAGCCCTCTCTCCCATTTGAAATTATACGTATGGCTTTTGGAAAATTTCAATGTAACTTGCTGCGTTTGCTGAATATTCGAATGGTTGGTCACAAGCTGTTTGGCTGCTACGATCGGCACACTATTAATCACAATTGAGCTGTCCATTTGAAATTCCATTTTCTTGACCGTAATCTTCTTGCGATCGGGTACGAAAACCCATAATTCATTGATCTGACCGTGGCACCATTCCCACGTCACAAGCGAGTCGCCGCTTTTAAATGGGCCGTTGCCAGGAATATTGAGCTTCTGCTCCCAATCCACATAGCTGTTAATCGCATTGTGCGTTCCCGCAACATTGTCGTCACGCCATACCATGAGACCATTGACGTCCGCTTCTGTAACGGGCGCCTGATAAATCTTTGAGCCCTGCGTGGAGTCCTTTCTTCCAATGCACTTGCCCGTCGCTTTGTTAACGAGCGCATAGGCATTGTCATCTCCAGCGCGCACCTTTCTTTTTTCCCACAATTGATGTTCATTTCCGTACACCTGTGGCAATATCGTTATGCCTTCCCCACTCTCAGCCGCTGTAATAACAAGCAGCTTATTATCCGAAGTTCTCGCCTTAGAAACAATTACCTGATATTCAATTACATCCGCCATAACCTTCATCCACCTTCCACTCGATTTGATAAAGCTTCCCCATAGTCATCTATTCAACGTTTGCAATCGTGGATGCTCGCAGCTCTTTGACTTCTTATCATTAGCTACATCTTGGAGTAGATCACTTAGAGGATCTAGCTACTACAGAATAAAGGTAGAATGTGTCAGGCGTATGGCAAAAAAATAGAAGGGATTAATTTTCATGATTGGTATAAAACTGGTACCCCGTTCTCCGCAAGGTACGAATTTCTCCTTCTTCTGGAGGCAAATGCAGCAGCGCCTGTCGCAAGCGTTTAATCGCATGATCCACAGCCCGGTCACTCCCATCATAGCCAATTCCCCATACCTGCTCGATCATTTGCTCCCGATTAAAAATTTGATTAGGATGCTCCATTAAAAAATGCAGCAGTGCAAAGTCTTTCGGCGTTATCGATAGACATACTTCATTCAAATAAACGCTTCTGTCGTTTAAATTGATTTTCAGACTGCCGTACTGGATCTGATTTCCCGCAATTAATGCATGCGTACCTCTGCGCAATACAGCTTGAATCCGTGCTACCACCTCCTGTGGCTCGAACGGCTTGGTGATGTAATCATCTGCGCCGCTGTTCAGCCCAGCCAGGCGGTCACCAATCTCCCCTTTAGCTGTGAGCATAATGACCGGACAGACGCTGCGCCGCCGTACTTCCTGCAGCACCTCCCAGCCATCCATTTCCGGCAGCATGACATCAAGCAAAATAAGCGCGGGCTGAAGCACGGCCAGCTTCTCCACCGCCTCTTTCCCTCGGTCAAAAATAATGCTCGCAAAGCCTGCCTTTCGTATATACGCCGCCAAAACGCGGGAAATAGCCGGCTCGTCTTCGACGATCATAATCGTTTGCAAGGTTAGGCCTCCTTGGGGGAGTAGGATTTCTTTTGGCAGCAATGGCAGGGTTGGCGTATGGATGAAGTTAGTTTCTCCAATCGAAGCTTACTGGAATGTTTCAGCCCTTTGTGTTGTGCGAAAAATAGGCATCCAATATACTAAGACTTTCCTCCCGTAATATCCCAGCTGTGATATCAGGCTTATGGTGAGAATTTTCAAATACAATTTGAGAGCAAGGACTTCCCTGCTCGCCCAATATACTGCACAACTCCATGTTGCTCGCGCTATAAACCAGTCGCCCCACATTTGTCCAAACCATCGCACCGCTGCACATATAACAAGGCTCACAGCTCGAATATAAGGTGTATTCATGCAAATCCGTAATGTGGGTTTCTTCGCAAAATCGCCGCAGCAGCCCAGCCTCTGCATGGAAAGTTGGGTCGGTTGCTGAATAAATTTGATTTTCATTTGTAAATACAATTTCCCCGTCTTTAACGAGTATCGCTCCAAAAGGTTCGTTTCCGTGCTCAACCGCAAGCTTAGAAAGCTTAATTGCTTCTCTCATAAAAAGCTCGTCTTGACTCATATTCATTTCTCCTTTTATGTGGCGTTCCATCACAATATAATCTTTGCCGCTTTTACTGAAGGTGGCGTCCGTTTTAGAAAGCCCGAATTTCTCATAAAACGTTGCTTTATCCATTCTTGCATTGCAATATATCCGTTTAACGCCTAGGCGCTCTGATTCACTGAGTGCGTAATTCAGAAGTTTGCTTCCATAGCCTTTATTTTGATGACGGGATAGAGTAGCAAATTTTCTAAACTGAGCCTGAACGCCATGAATAAAAATGGACACCACTGAGACCAGTTCTTCCTCTTCAAAAAGTCCATAGTGAGTGCCCTCGCCATCCTCTTTAAGCTTTATAAAATCAAAATCCTTATCCGGCCACATGACCTGATGACGCAATTGCCAAGCTTGCTCCTTCTCTATGATTCTAATTTCCAAGTTAAATCAAACCTTTCATTGAGCTCAAATACTATCTATTTTAACACATACAAACCATAAAAAAATAAGGAGCCTTCTTGGCCCCCCGCGTAATACTTAATTTATATGCCAATCCTCTTATCCGACAATTTCAATGATTTTAATATCATCAAACTTGCTAAGATCAATAAACTCGTGGTTTTCAAGCGCTATAAATGGTCGAGTCGGGTAGTTATAGTTGTTCAGCAAAATAGTTCCTCGTCTGTTGTCCGATAAAACAACCTCACAACCGATTTGGGTGGAGAGCAGCATATCCAGCAGCGTGAGCCCAATTACCGAATCAAAGCGATTTAAAATAATTTGTTGATGAATTTCTTCGATGGCTTCAAAAAATTGCAGCGCAGCCCTATAAGGTCTTTCTGAGATGATAGCCATATAAAAATCTGTCAAACCTACAATTTTGCTAAAACGATCCAGCTCATCCCCCTTCAGAGCACTTGGATAACCGCTGCCGTCCTCTCGTTCATGATGCTGAAGAGCGACCAGAGCAACCCGAGGTTCAACGCCCGATTGGAGTAGTAGCTCGTTTCCGAGAATGGTATGCTGCTTTAAAATCGCGTATTCATGAGTGTCTAACCTTGACTGTTTGGAAACGATTGCAGTTGGCAGCTTGACCAGTCCAATATCATAGAGACTCGCCGCAGTTGTAAGCATATCCAATTCGTTTTCTTTCAAACCAAGCCGCTTACCTAAGGAGGTCGCAATAACGGCCGTTCCTATACATTGCCTGTACCTGTAATCGTCCTGTTCCTTAAGCTCGGAAAATAACTGAAATAGATTATATCGCTTCGCTATTTCCTTTATAAAGGGAAGAACTTCCCGTTCAAGCTCCTCGACAGGAACAATTCCGTTTTGACGAACGAACTGATCCATATCGTTAAAATGCTGCTTAGCCCTTTCATATGAATCTCGGAAGGAGGGCTTTTGTTTCGGTGTATGATCAGAAATTTCCTGATTCAGCTCAGAAGCATTCGCATCGATAGTTGTGACTTCCCCGATTTGGATCTTAAATTTAGCAAGTCTCTCGGTGTGACTTTTTAGAAGAATAGTTCCCTTTCTGATTAAAAGCGTTCCCTTTGTATCGCGGATGCTTTTCGTTAGTATTTTACCGATTAATTGTTCATAATCTTTAACTAACAATGATAGTTCCTCCCTAAGTGGATTACCTATTCTCTAATATGGATTCCTGAATACAGGATAAAAAAATATTCGGAAATATATCTGGAATACATTAGAAAAATAATGAAAATGATCTTTAAGGATTATTTTTCTAAAATTAATCATTAGTTAGATCATGACTTTATAATCATACCCGTGTTTATCCTTCTAGGTATTAAGACCCGATTCATAAATTAGAAAGCCTCTTAGTAAGTATGATTTCCAGAGGCTCATCTTCAAGTATTAAGCACCCTGAATCTCGATAACCTAATTTTCTATAAAAATGCTGAGCCTCTTCATTTGCTAAAGTAGAGGTCATAACCAAGTTAAAACGGAGCTTCTTCATTTCATCCTCCCAAAAAAGAACGGCTTTCTTCCCTAATCCTTTACTTCGATAGGTATCATCGATCCAAATCATATTCAAAAAAGGCGTGTTGTCCCAAAAATAGCTGTGCCGCATCCACCCAACGATACGATATTCTTCATTCTGCAAAATGTATATCTCATTCCCTCTAATTTTCGGTAAGATTAAGTTTTCTGAGATGTGATGGTCATGTTTTCTAATATATTCGAAGTGCGAATCATTTGCAGCAATAATCCTCATTATAATTACTCCTCTAAACTATTTAATTACATTATTATACACCTGTTCACTTCCCTAGAGGACATCATATTAATTTTCTGCTCAAATAAAAAAGCTCCTGCTCAGACTACGGGCAGAAGCTTTAATACGATATTCTAGATCATTTGTTCTGTGGTGCATTCGTCAGCCAATCAGCCAATTCTTCTGTCTGCATTAATATCGACAGCGGGTCAATAAAATAAGAGCGAATGTTAGACCAGGCATAAAGTCTGCCATTTTTGACTGCTTCCAGCCGTCCCCAGATTGGATCCTCGCGAAGCTCCTCCAATGACCTCTCCGTAGTCAGGATGATATAGTCCCCGGCATATTGCTCCAATACTTCCATTGAAATATCCTTGTATTTATCTTCCTTAACTGCTTCATCATAGGCTGGGGGCGATACCCGTCCTAGATTCTCATAAATAACTTTTCCCCCACGGCCAAACTCACTGCCATAAATACTTAATGTTTTGTCTGTCTCCTGCATGATACTAAAGGTTGCATCTGCGGGTATCACTGCTTGGACCTTGGCACTCGCAGCCGCGATTCGCGCATTATAATCGGCTATCCATGAAGAGGCCTCCTCGTCCCGCCCAAGCAGATCTCCAAAGAACTTAACTTCCTCCTCAATGGATGTGAAGTTTCCATAGGGAATGGCAATCGTTGGAGCAATTTTACTGTACTTTTTATATTCTTCCTCCTCCGAGGTCATGACGACAATCAGATCAGGATTAAGCTCAATCAGCTTTTCAAAGGAAACATCACTGCCGGAAGAACCGACAATCTCAATATTGTCCGTTAAACCGTTGAAATACGGATTATCCATAATGCGTGTTGTAGAGGCGATTGGATTAGCCTTCACGGCTAGCAGACTGCTCAAATATTGAATCGCCACAATGCGTTCAGGCTTTTTGGAAACTTCCACTTCGCCGAAGGCGGTATTCACGATCTTGGTGTCTGTTATTGGCGTCGCTTTCTGAGTTAGTGCTGAAGAATTAGAGCCAGCAGCGGCGGTTTCCGATGGGGACTGCAGATTCGTATTTCCCCCTCCGCAAGCTGTAATCAATAAGGCCATACAGATAAGAAGTGCTGCCATCATATTTTTTCTGGATGTTCGGTACATATAAGACTCTCCCTTTTCTTTATAGTGATAACAATTATCATTATCACTATAGCATGGAGCGATGGACTCTGACATGGATAATCCCCACTTTTTATATGGATTAAACCGAACACCCTCCTTATCCGACAGCTTTTTTTTGAAATGGCTGGGAGAAAGGCCAACGATCTTTTTGAAAATGCGGTTGAAATAAAACACATCCTCATAACCTACACTTTGGGCTATGTCACCAATCGAAGCATCTGTGTTTTGCAGCATATGACACGCTTTTTCAATACGAAGCCCTATTAGATAATCAATCGGACTGTGCATCGTCAATTCCTTGAATCTACGAGCCAGGTATTGGGGATTGTAGCCAAACCTCTTCCCTAGCAGCTCCAGCGTCAATGGCTCATCCACATGCTCATGCATATACTGAGCTACTTGCTTAACTACCTCTGTAGGAAGCAGGTCCATTCCTAGCTGCTGCTTTTGCTGAAGCATTTCCAGAATAAATGGAAAGAAGAGTGTTTTCGCTAAAAATTTTTCTTTCTCCGTCGATCGATTCCATGCAGCCTCCATCCGCTGTAGAATCTGATAAAGCCCTATAGGCTGCGCGGGAGCAAAAGCAAATATTTGCTGAAACGGCGGGATTCCTCCCTTGTCCAGAAAATGCCTTCGGCGCAGCGGAAACTCGCCACGATAAAGCACCATATAATATTCCAAATATTCCGCTGCTTCAATATCCAGCCGCATTCCCTTGCAGCCATGCAGACAATGAAAATGTTCAACAGGATGAATAATTCCATCCATCCGTATCGTTGCTTTGCCTTTGTATAGAAATATAAAAGCACTTGCAGGCAAACGGTAACCTATGCTGGACTCTCCCTCAGAAAGAGCATGCAGACGGATGTCAGCCAGTTCAATATGTAGGTGATTCCAAAGCTTGTACTCTTCTTGCTGCTTCATCCTATGACAAATACTCCTTCCGTAATCGCTTATTGATGCACGTTCTCTTTAGAAATAGACACTGGCTTCTATATTAACTTGGATGGCTGAGACTTGCATACCTGCCCTGAGTATAGCAGTTTCAGCAAGTCTCTTAAAGACTTCGCTCATATACTGTTATTCGACTACATTATTTAATTAAAATCTTCATTAATTTATTATAGATTGGATTAATCATATAACCGGTTGGATTAATCGAATACCTTTTGCCTCTATTCAGCTGGTTGATCTGTTCCAATTCATCGCTAGTAAGCTCAAAATCAAATATCTCGCTATTTTCTTTCATTCTTTTAGGGCTCGATGATTTTGGAATGACGATAATGCCTCGCTCCAAGTGCCAACGTAAAATGACTTGCGCCACTGTTTTATGATGATAAGCCGCAATTTTTTTTAACCCCGGATGCTCCAATAACGCTTTATTCCCTTGCCCTAGCGGCCCCCATGCCTCATGCAAAATCTGATGTTCATTAAGATATTGGTGCAGGTCATTTTGCGCAAACTCGGGATGCGTCTCAATCTGATTGATCATCGGCGGGATTGTGGCATGCTTCATTAAATGCTCCAGATGCTGAATCTCAAAATTTGCAACGCCAATCACTTTGATTTTCCCTTCGGAGTACAGATCTTCCATTGCTCGCCACGCTTCCAAATAATTTGGTGCAGCAAAATGAATCAAATACATATCCAGGTAAGCTACATTCAGCTTTTTGCAAGTTTGTTCAAAAGCCTTTATGGTCGCTTCATAACCAAGATCCGTATTCCACACTTTAGACGTGATAAAAAAAGCCTCGCGAGGCAGCCCGCTTTTCTGAATCTCTCTTCCTAAAGCTTGCTCATTCCCATAAATTTTAGCGGTATCAAAATGCCGATATCCGATTCGAATAGCCTCGCTGATCGCCATCTCAAATTCTCGTTCTTTCGTTATTTTGTATACCCCAAACCCCAATTGCGGAATTTCAACGCCATTGCTCGCTTTTACTGCTCTATTTTCAAAAGTCATGTTATTGCCCCTTTCGGTTGTTTAAAATTAAAAGAGAGGAATGTAATATATTAAATATTCATTATATCTAGTTATCTCAAAAAAAGAGAAGGCAACCGTCGTTTAGTTCAAAAAGTCGGTTAACCTCACTTCTTTCAAATGATTGTGCATAGACATCTCAACGGTTTGTAGACTAAAGGCTATCTTTTGTTTGACTGCGTCGACTTCTTTTCCTTGAAGTGTGGTATCGGTATGGAGCTTGAACAGCGCTTTGCCAGGTTCGACTGCTAGAAAAACATCCAATAACGTAATTTCTGCTAGCGGCCTTGCCAGCAGTATGCCTCCCTTCGCTCCTTCTTTTGCAACCGTCAGCCTAGCATTATTCAGATTCCTGATGACCTTAACCGTTGTCGGAACCGGAATATTTAATTGCTCAGAAATCACTTTAGTGGACAAAAAATTAGAGCAGTTCTCCTCCGCAATGCTGTGAATATAGAGCAATATGGCAATTCCTTGTGATAGAGCTGTTGAGTATGACATTTTTAACTCATCCTAACTATTCAGCGATCTGATCATACTATATATCATTTATATTTAGTTTTCAATAAAACTTTTTAAGCAATTGAAGTTAAAGATGCGGAAGCAGCGGGCTATCGAGAAAATATCCTTACACAGACCACAGCTAGGGCTGTCTAATATTCAGCCCATTACTCCTCATTAATCCCTGTTATCACAATAGTAGGCTGCGTCTCTATGGAGACATTGCCTGCCAAAGCTCTGGAGATCATACAGGACTCTTCTGCCCGATGTGCCAGACGCTCGGCTTTCGTCCGCTCAGCCTCTGATGCATCCGCTTTGAGCACAATTCGCGGTTTATGTATTATCCGTTCGTACGTAAACACATTATTCGTTACATCTACAATCGCTTCAGACTCCAGAGTCAGCTCCTGCGGTGTAATAGCCGAACGCTCGAGCATCGCTGCCAGTGTAATCAAATAACAGGTCGCTGCTGCCCCCAGAAGCATTTCGTCAGGATTCGTACCTGTTCCTGGCCCACCCATCTCCTGCGGGATCGAAATGATTGTTTTTAATCCGCCGGCATCGATATGTCCTTCACTGTTACGCCCGCCATTCCATACCGCTTTCAGATAAAAAGGATGTTTCATCTCCCTCATTCCTTTCAATATCTTCAATTCAATCTCGGATACATGGGTTAGATTGTTATTTCCATTCCATCCTATCATAACGCTCCCTGAGGTATAATTTCAAAACAGCGCAAAAAAGGCCGCCTCTATGAAGGCAGCCCTGTATTCCTGTTTTTCTGTTTTACCATCTAAAACACTTTCGTCGTCCAATTTTCGCAGTTCCACGTATCCGTCACAATATCGCGATAAAATTCGGGTTCATGGGAAATCAGCAAAATGCTTCCCTTATAGGCTTTAAGCGCACGCTGCAGCTCATCTTTGGCATCCACGTCGAGATGGTTCGTAGGCTCGTCGAGCACGAGCAAATTCGTCTCATGGTTGATCAGCTTGCACAAGCGGACTTTGGCTTTCTCTCCGCCGCTTAGCACCACGATTTTGCTCTCAATGTGCTTCGTTGTCAGACCGCATTTGGCAAGAGCCGCCCGAATTTCAAACTGCGTAAAGGATGGGAACTCGCTCCAAACCTCTTCAATACAGGTGTTGTTGTTCGTTTCCTTCATTTCCTGCTCGAAATAGCCGATTTCCAGCAGATCCCCCAGCCTTGCTGAACCTGTAATAGCCGGTATTTGGCCGAGGATGCTGCGCAGCAGCGTTGTTTTACCGATCCCGTTTGAACCGACCAACGCTATTTTTTGTCCCCGCTCCATGCTTAAATTCAAAGGCTTCGACAGTGGTGAATCGTAGCCGATTACGAGATCCTTCGTTTCAAAAATCACCTTGCCGGAAGTGCGCGCCGGCTTGAAGTTGAACTGCGGCTTCGGTTTTTCCCTAGCGAGTTCGATAACGTCCATCTTATCCAGCTTCTTCTGGCGAGACATCGCCATATTACGCGTAGCCACGCTGGCCTTGTTGCGTGCAACGAAGTCCTTCAATTCCGAAATTTCCTGCTGCTGCCGCTTAAAGGCGGATTCAAGCTGTTGCTTTTTCGCCTCGTACACCTGCTGGAAATACTCATAATCCCCAACATAGCGCGACAGCGACTGATTTTCCATATGGTAGATCAGGTTGATTACGCTGTTCAAGAACGGAATATCATGCGAGATTAAAATAAAGGCATTTTCGTATTCCTGTAAATATCGGGTAAGCCATACGATATGCTGCTCGTCGAGATAGTTGGTAGGCTCGTCAAGCAATAGGATATCCGGTTTTTCTAGCAGCAATTTGGCAAGCAGCACCTTGGTACGCTGACCTCCGCTGAGATCATGAACATCCTTGTCCAAACCGATGTCCGTAAGTCCAAGCCCGCGAGCCGTTTCATCGATTTTGGCGTCGATCATATAAAAATCCTGATTCGTTAGCGTGTCCTGAATGGTTCCGACATCCTCCAGCAGCTGTTCCAGCTCCTCCGGAGAGACGTCACCCATTCTGCCATACATGTCGTTCATTTCCTGCTCCATATCAAACAGATATTGGAACGCACCGCGCAAAACATCGCGCATCGACTGCCCCTTTGACAGCACAGCGTGCTGATCCAGATAGCCCGTCCGCACGCGTCTTGCCCACTCCACTTTACCATCGTCCGGCTGAAGCTTGCCTGTGATGATGTTCATGAAGGTGGACTTCCCTTCACCGTTGGCACCTATTAGACCGATATGTTCGCCCTTTAGAAGGCGGAATGATACATCGCTGAAAATTGCCCGGTCTCCGAAACCGTGACTCAGCCGCTCTACATTTAATATGCTCATGAATAACACCTATTCCTTTATTAAAGTATTCTCGTCAAATTATAAAGGTTATAGCGCCACAACTCCATACCGATTTTAAAAATAATATAGAATCTGGGCCAAGGTGAAACGGCTTTCGCCGTCCTCTGGCGGCGCGGCGCGTTTCATTCCGAGAAATATAGAGAAAGGATGGAAAAATCATATACTTTCCTATATTTTAAAAAAACCAGAACCGCACACGCACGGTTCTGGTTTCTACCCGTCAAACACCCATTATTCCCCAATAAAACTCTCCACAACAAACTCCAACTGCGCGTCCAAAGACACAGGGTCGCTGAACATAAAGCCTCTGCCTTTTTCGCGGAAAACGCGATTGTTTTTGACTGCGTCCAGTTGCTCCCACATGCTGCCTTCAAAAACAGCCTCTGGATTGTCCTTGCCTGTCCACTCGTTAATAAAAATATAATCTCCTGCATATTCGGGCAGCAGCTCCAAAGACAGCTTCGCCCAGCCTGTACCGCTGTCGATCGCTTCCTTCTGAATAATGGGCGGCGCCTTCAACTGGAATTCCCCATAAATAATCTCGCCGCCTCTTCCCAGCTTATTGCCGTAAGCATAAAACTCTTTAGCACTGCCAGAGTCAAAGATAGCAACGGTTTTGTCACCCACAGCCGCTTGCACCTTCGGTTTGTAATCGGCTATCTTTTTATCCCAAGCCGTAATCCAGGCATTAGCCTGATCCTCCCGGCCCGTCATTTTCCCGAATTCCAGCAGCTGCTGCCTTACAGGCACGCCATAATCGACAACTACAGTCGGAGCAATCTGGTTCAGCTTCTCGAGCACAGCCGGGTCATTCCATACGATAATGAGGTCCGGCTGCAGCTCCAAAATCTTTTCATACGCGATGCCATCGCCTATACTTTCGACCCCATCCAGCTTTCCTTCCGTATAGCTGTTGAAAGCTTCTTCCCCCGCACCAACCGGCTTAATGCCGAGTGCCAGCAAATGGCCAACAAAGGCGCCAGCTATGATAACGATACGCTGCGGATTTTTGGGAATTTTAACTTCGCCATTCACTGCCGAATAAGTCACCATTTCCGCTGCGCTCGCTGCACCACCGTTTGATGCTGAGGCCTGCACTTGAGCGTTTCCATCTGCCGTTGCTGCTGGTGCAGGTGACGCAACTGATCCATTATTGGAGCTGCCTGCTCCTGAGCAAGCGCTAAGTAGCAGCGTAAGACATAATAGTAAAGTGACCCCCATAGCTGATTTGTTTCTGTACATCGATAAATCTCCCTCTCTTTTATATCGATAATGATTCTCATATCCTCTACCAATATAACGTTGCAGCCTGCGCGGGAATAGGGACGATCCAACCCTAATGATAGGATAATCGAACCCTGCTTTCTTTGCTTTATCCTGATCCTTAAATTGCTTGGGAGTCATTCCGGTATATTTTTTGAAAATCCTCGTGAAATAGGATACATCTTCATAACCTACACTGGCAGAAGCCTCTTGCACGGTCATATCTGTTTTGCGCAGGTATTCCATGGCTTTGTTAATACGCTCTTTTATCACATAATCAATCATGCTTATGCCCGTTTCCTGTCTAAATTGTCTGGATACATAGGGGACGCTGTAGTGAAAAATCTGCGCAATTGATTCCCGGGTTAAAGGCTCCCTGTAATGCTCCTGAATATAACGAATGACCTGGGCTGCGAGATTAGGTCTTTTCATGCCAATTTGCTGCTGCTCCAGCTGCCATAGCAGTTCATAAACAAATTGATAAAACAACGTTTTAACATGAAATTTTTCTAACGTGCGCGAGCTCTGCCATTCTTTCAGCATATTATCCACCTTGTCAAATAAAACAGCAGAACGCAGTGGAGCCAAACTATATTGCAGTTGAAACGGATTATACCGCTCCATGAGATGCAGGATTTCCCGCCTGCCAGTCGATGGAATCGTTGCTCTATAAAAGATCAAATAATATTCAAACTCCGCTTCCGTTGGAAAAATATCCAGACAGGTTCCTTTTCCACCGTGCCATAAATGGAATCGCTTCGCGGAATGTTCGATCCCGTCCAGCAGCACCTGAGCCTCGCCGCGAATGGCATATAGGAAGACACTTGACGGAAATAGGTACGACCGCAATTCCTCGCCATGCATCATGGTGAAGTGCCTTACGTCAATAACCTTGATAGCAGCAGCATTCCATAGCTGGATATGCTCTTCCTCATTGATCGTGACAGTCAAGTGATAAGCCCCTTTTTATGTAGAATCTTATGCCGCATTTTTAATTATTGAGAACTATTATCAACAACGAAAATTATAATTCATTTATCCGCAAACCTCAATGGATTTGGCTGGGTGCAAACGAAAAAAGACCCCCTATCTCCTTGTCATTTCGTTATCTTGCTATTCCATTCCAAATTACACACAAATACCCCCGCTCACGGTTATACTAATCTTAGAGGTGAACGAGCATGTCCAATGAATGGAAAGCGAATCTGGATCAGATTCCTCGCAGTCTGCGCGATAAGGACGAGCCAATCCTTCCCGCACCTGTATCTGAAGAACAATGGCGAGCCATTGTAGGCAATGACCCTTCATATGACGGTCAATTTTATTACGCGGTCAAAACGACGGGCATCTTTTGCCGTCCATCCTGCAAGTCTAGACCGCCCAATAGAGAGAATATTGGATTTTTCCGAACCGCTGAGCAAGCGCTGGCTGCCCAATTTCGTCCCTGCAAACGCTGTAAACCGACTGGGCAACGATTGCCTGATGAAGAATGGATCGCGATGGTGACCGAATATATAGATCGAAACTACAAAGAAAAGCTAACGCTGGCTGCGCTTGCAGCCATTTGTCATGGCACGCCGTATCATTTGCACCGAACCTTCAAAAAAGTAACGGGCAAAACTCCCGTCGACTATATCCAGCAAATAAGAATCGAAAAGGCTAAGGCGATGCTTCTATCTTCTCCTGTATCCATTGCAGAAGCAGGCGAATGTGTCGGCTTGTCCAATACGCCATATTTTATTACCCTGTTCAAGCAGAAAACCGGATATACACCCGAAAGCTATCGACAGCAGCATAGCAAAGATGCCATAACAAAAATAAAGGAGATCCTCCAAAATGACGAATTCAATTAACAGGGCCATATACTGGTCGCTGTTTAGTTATGAAGATTGGAATATGCACGTCGCTGCTACCGACGAAGGGCTTTGCTTTGTCGGTTCACAAAACCAGCCATTTGAAGAGTTGGCGAAATGGGCTGCATCGCGGTTTTCACATAGCCCTTTGATCCATGATGATGAAAAGCTGCTTCCGTATAAGGCTGAGCTAGCCCAATATTTGCAAGGAGCGCTTGAAAACTTTACGGTTCCTACCGTATTTCAAGGAACGCCTTTTCAAGAGGCCGTATGGCAGGCTCTTTGCAGCATTCCATATGGGCATACCTGGTCCTATTCAGATATTGCCAACCATATTCAGAAGCCTGCAGCGGTTCGAGCAGTTGGTGCAGCCATTGGCGCAAATCCAGTGCTCATTACCGTTCCGTGCCATCGCGTAATCGGCAAAAATGGGACACTTACTGGCTATCGTGGTGGAATAGCGATGAAAACAAGATTACTGGAGCTGGAGGGTCTCCGCATCAATGGGAAAAAGAACATTCGACATGGCACAATATCGTTTTAGAAATGAGGTGTTAATTATGACAAAATGCCCATATTGCGATATCTCAAACAATGGAGATAAACACGAAATAATAATTAAAAATGATAGCTGTACCTACTCTCTTTTAGAAAATCAAGAAATAAGAGGTGCCGGAATCATTGTACCGCATATACACAGGGAGTCGGTATTTGATTTATCGGAAGAAGAATGGAATGCTACATATCACTTGCTTATCAAGGTAAAGCAGTATGTGGACCAAAATTATTCACCTGATGGGTACAATATCGGATGGAATTGTGGAGATGTCGGTGGTCAACATATTTTTCATGCTCATCTACACGTTATTCCTCGTTATTCCAATGAGAAGATGGCTGGAAAAGGGATTAGGTACTTATTTAAAAATAATCAGATAATCGATTAAGCTAAAACCAGCTAATATCTTGTCAACATTTTTCTCTTAAATTTATTTGGCGTTGGCAGTATACTAAAAATAGGCGTGCTAAAGAACCTTCTCTGCAGTTGCTGGA
>NZ_JCAALU010000023.1:0-118757 GCF_059609455.1 Paenibacillus liaoningensis | reverse complement strand
CCGTTTACGCTTGAAATATAGGAAAGGATATGATTTTCCCATCCCTTCTCTATATTTCTACGCGAAACGGAAGCTTTGCCGCCAAAGGGTGGCGAAAGCCGTTTACGCTTGAAATATAGGAAAGGATATGATTTTCCCATCCCTTCTCTATATTTCTACGCGAAACGGAAGCTTTGCCGCCAAAGGGTGGCGAAAGCCGTTTACGCTTGCGATAAGAGAGTTCAACCTGCGGAGGCAAAGTATGAAACAGCAGAGGTTTGTTTTTAGCAAAAGCATTGCTTTTAGGTGGATCATTTCCTATGCCATCATAATGCTCATCCCATTAATCGTTAGCGCTGTCGTGTACACCCAAACGAAAAAGGTAGTAGAGTATGAAATTCAGCGGGCTAGCGGTGCCATGCTCAAACAGGTTAAATATATGGTAGACAGTGAAATCAACCAAGCAGAAAAGCTGGCTATGCTGCTGTCTATTCATAATGACGTGAATTCCTTCCTGAATATGAATCCGGACTCGGAGCAGAAGGAAGCCTTTCAAATTTTTAAAATCCAGCAGGAGCTGAGCAAGTATAAATCCGCCAACAATTTTATAAAAGGGATTTATCTGTATTCCGGCAAGCTGGGTACGATACTTACAGACGAGACCTACGCGGATTCAGCCTTATTTTATGAGATGAATCGCCAGCAGTTTAACATCAGCGAGCAGGAATGGCAGAAAATTTTGGCTACACCGATGATCCAGTCGGGGAAGCTGAGGCCTTTTATTCAATTTAAACGGGTCGGAAATACGGTTTTATTAATTAAGCCATTATCGAATATAAAGGAAAAGGACACGACGCGAGGCGTACTATTCATCGCTTTAAATAGCAGCACCGTGCAAAAAATGCTGGCGAATGTCGATTGGGTCAACAATGGGGACGTCTATATCGTCGATCATGCGAATCAAATTATGTTTCAAAATAATAAAATAGATAGTCCGCCGATTTTTTCTATGGTGGAGACGGACAATAAAGAAGCAGATTCTTCCTTTTTGACTATTGCCGGAACGGAAAATATGGTTTCCTTTATCGCCTCGGATACGTCTGATTGGAAATATGTAAGCGTTTTCCCTTCGAATACCTTTTGGGAAAAAGCCAGAGAGATTCGCAATTTGAATTTGCTTGGCTTGCTGGTCTGTTTTTTAATTGGTGGGGTCGTCATTTATTATGTTGCGCGCCGCAATTATAATCCTGTTCGCGAGCTGGTCAATGTATTCTCCTACGCCAAGCAGGAGCGGAGCATGTGGCGAGCAGACGAGTTTTCGTTTATTAGGGAAAATGCGCTGGCAACGATTCGCGAGCGGGATGATATGAGCAGCCGCGAATACAAGCAGCTTCGGGTGCTGCAGGCCTACTATTTGACGAGGCTGCTCAAAGGGCAGGCAGAGGAAGGCTTGTCCGTCCAAGGAGCGGCGGGTCGTTACCATTTGAATTGGAGCACTGAGCATTTTGCCGTACTGCTCTTCGATATTGGGCCAGACGAAGCAAGCGCGACGTCGATGAATTTATCCCATTTTATCGTAACGAATATTATGCTTGATGTGGCTCAGGAGTTTCATAGCTTAAGCTTTACCGATATGGACGGCATGCTTGCTGCGGTTATTAACATCCACCCCGATCGCATTTCCGTCTGGAAAGAGGACATGGAGCAGGCTTTGGTGAAAACGCTGGAATTTACCGATCAGCGCTACCGCTTGCAAATTGTGATGGCCGGGAGCGAGCATGAGGTCGGGGTAGCGGGCATACATCATGCTTATTTGCAGGCGCTGGAGGCCCAAGAATACCGCTTATTTTCAGAAGAAAATGTGTCGATTTGGTATGGAGATATTGAGCCTGTGGAAGCTGAATATTATTTGTCGATCAATGATGAGCTTGCTTTTATCAACATCATTAAGACAGGAGACCTGGAAAAAGCGACCGAGAAGGTAGATGATATTTTGAACCAGGTGTTCAGCAGCCAATCCTCCGTTGAAATGCTCAAATGCGCGATGATCGATTTGGCAAGCTCCATGATGAAATCTGTTCCGCTGGAAGCCCAGCAGGCTCAAATATGGGAAGAATCGCGACCGATGAAGCGTCTGCTCGCCTGTACAACTAGGGGGGAGTTCCGGCAGGAGCTGCTGCAAATTTTACAAATGGTGTGCCACAAAATCAATGAAAAGCTGTCCTTGCTGTCCAATACGGGAATTGGAGAACAGGTGGCGGAGTACGTAGAGAAAAACTATGACGATATTAATCTCAGCGTATCGATGATTGGGGCCGAATTCGGCATTACCCCGCAATACGTATCGCGATTATTTAAAGAGCAGAAGGAGCTCGGCCTGCATGACTTCATTAGTCAAACGCGCACTTCTAAGGCGAAGTTGCTGCTTCAGCAAGGCGCCAGCATAGAAGAGACTTCATCAAAAACGGGCTTCTCCAGCAGCAGTGCCTTCATTCGAGTATTCAAGAAGTATGAGGGGATTACACCGGGCAAATATAAGAATCTACAAGTTGAGCGGAGCTAAAACACACATATATGCATGCAAACGGAGGTCTTGATGTTGGCAAAAGGGTTCAGCAAAAAAACGGTGGGCAAGCCTGTCCTTTTTCTACTGAGTTTCATTATGCTGGCTGCTGGCTGCAGTCATTCGAATTCAAACAGCAATATGGAAGGCATTGTTAATACTAATGTCAATAATCAAACAGGAGGCGTGTTTTCTTATCCTATGCAGGGCAATGTCGAGCTTTCTTTTATGGATGAGCAGCTTGGCAGTACGCCAGAAGTGATGCCGATTGATGAAGAATACGAGCAGCGGACCGGTGTTAAAATCAGGCATTTGGGTGGAACGCCGATGACGGATCAAAAGTTCAGCCTGCTGCTCGCCTCGGGAGAGCTTCCTGATATTTTTCTAAATACGTGGCTTCAATATCCCGGCGGGCCAGATCGGGCTGTGGAGCAGGGGTATATATTAAAGCTGAATGATTTAATTGACCAGTATGCGCCGAATTTAAAGAAAGTGCTTCAGGAAAATCCCGACATCGACAAAATGATCAAAACGGATGACGGCACGTATTATGCTTTCCCGTTCATTCGTTCAGATGCTGGCCGTGTATATGGCGGACCTATTATCCGTAAAGATTGGCTCGACGAGCTGAATTTGGACATTCCCGAAACGATTGAGGAATGGCATACCGTATTAACAGCGTTTAAAGAGAAGAAAAACGCCAGCTCACCAGTCACGTTCCGGACGATGTTTTTGGGCGAGCGTACGAGTGGTTTTGCCGGCGCGTTTGGCGTAATGGGCAATTTCTATGTCATTGATGGAAAAGTGACGTACGGCTATGTCGAGCCGCAATATAAAGAATATTTAAGAGCGATGAGCCAGTGGTACAAGGAGGGGCTAATTGACAAGGACTTTGCTTCCATCGATGCGGCAACTGTTGATAAAAAAATGTCCTCCGGCAGCAGCGGCGCAACGATTGGCTGGCAGTTTTACATTGAAAAATACAATGCTGCAGCTCAGGAAACCGATCCGAAGGCGAACTTCGTGGCCGTCCCTTACCCAGCAGCGGTAAAAGGCGAGCTTCCAGAGTTCGGTCAGTTGGACAATGCATATGCAGGGACAAGCTCCGCAGCGATTTCCGCTACTGCTGAAAATGTAGAAGCAGCCATCCGTTGGCTGGATTACGCCTATTCCACTGAAGGAAGCATGCTGAACACCTATGGTCTGGAAGGGGTCACGTATAAACTCGGCAACGGCAAGCCAGTCTATACGGATTTGGTCGTCAACAACCCGAATGGACTAGGCAGCGACCAAGTGATGCTGCAATATTCACATGGCACCAACTTTCCTATGATTCAGCAGGATAATAATTTACCAGCGAAATATGAGCAGACGACGGAAGCGCTGGGCATCTGGAAAAACACGAATCACGAGAGCCACCTGCTGCCGCCAGTGACGCCAACGGCTGAGGAAGCGGATGAAATGAGCAGCATTATGAACGATATTAACGCATTGGTTAAAGAAGCGGAGCTGAAAATTATATTAGGCAATGAGTCTGCCGACAACTACGATAAATATGTTCAGCAAATGAAGGAGCTGGGCATTGAAAGAGCGCTGGAAATTCAGCAAGCTGCCTATGAACGTTATTTGCAACGTTAAATCGATACGATACACGATCAGGAGCCCCTCATATGTAATGCCATTAACGGCTCGCAAACTATAAGGAATTGTAAAATTATATTTGTATAACCATTGAAAACATATTTCTAATGTTTAACTATGAAATTCATAGAAAGAGATTTTAGATTGGTTATCTAATTTTAAATTTATAATAAACATTATTTTTTTGGAGGTACATGCCGATAATGATATAAAGATGGAGTTATTTCCCTAGCGAGAGGTAAAGTGAAATGTATATAAGATCGAATTTAATGGCTGTGAATGCAAATCGAAGTTTAACTATTAACAATGATAAGAGAACGAAGTCTATGGAAAAACTTTCATCTGGGCTTAATATTAATAGGGCGGCAGATGATGCAGCGGGGATGTCAATATCAGAGAAAATGCGTGGGCAGATACGTGGTTTACAGCAAGCATCAAGAAATATACAAGATGGAATTTCACTTATTCAAACTGCTGAAGGCGCTATGCAGGAAATCCATGCTATTCTGCAGCGTATGAATGAATTAGCTGTGCAAACAGCAAATGGTACTTATAGCGACACTGATAGAAAAAATAGTCAGAATGAGTTCAACCAGCTGCAGGCTGAGATTGATAATATTGCTGAACATACTAATTTCAATGGAATCAAGCTTTTGAATGGAGAGGCATCTGGTGACCGTACTTTTTCAGCAAACTACATTGCGAAATGGAATTTTACTGGAAATCCCAATGATGAGGATAGGATTGGCATACGTGATCTTACCTTAATGTTAGCTGCAGATTTTGAATTTGTTAGTCCCAATAATATAAATAATACGTGGGTTGATGTTCCAATTGGGGTAAATATAAATGAAACATTAAGTAATTTGTTGAGTAAGTATACTAATTTAAAAGCCCGGAATATTGGTTTTCCATCGGAGCAAGAATCAGTACAAAATACAAGTTTATACATTTCGGGTACGACCGTAATTCTGCTAACAGATAAAGAAATCACTATATCATCCTCGGCAGGCATTCCAGCCGATCTCCTGACGGGAAGCCCAGCAACACTAACACTTAGTGGGGAAAGTGGAATATCCATTCAGACGGGCACTGCTGCTGGTGAGAACTTGAATATAGGCATGCCAAACGTAAATGGATCTGCAATAGGGGTGGCTGGTTTAAATATCTCATCCCATTTAGGAGCTTCTAATGCTATTGTTCCTATAAAAAATGCTATTAATACAGTATCCTCTGAACGAGCCAAGCTTGGAGCTTATCAAAACCGTCTTGAACATACGGGAAGCAATATTCTTAACTATGGGGAAAACCTATCCGCTTCGGAGTCAAGAATTAGAGATTCGGATATGGCAAGAGAAATAATGGAACTTGCAAAATCTCGAATTTTGACTGATGCAGGTCAGGCTATGCTTGTACAAGCGAAGATGATTCCGCAAAATATATTAAAGCTACTTAGTTGAACGACATTGAAGATAAAAATTGCTTGATATTATTGACAGATGATTGAAATAACCTTTGCAGGAGAATATTCATGAAATCACTACTCAGAAAACATATGGCAAGCAGATCGACCATGTAGCCGATAGCAGGCATGACATGATGGTACGTTTTGCAGAGGGCAAACAAACTCATATTATTTTTATCGAAAATAAGCTAGGCACGGCGAGAGAGATCAGCAGTTGAAGCGATATGCAGATCATTTGCGCAATTATGAGGCTGATGGCTGCCGCACGCATTTCATTTATATAACGAGGGCTTACGCCCCCAAGCGAGATGCGGATATTTTACAAAATCAAAATGGCAATCAGGCGACCTTTCATCAAATCCGTTGGTTTCAAGTTTATAACCATTGAACGGTTGAATGAACTGTAAGAGCTAAAGCAGCAAACTCCGGAATTGGAGTGGAAATCGACAAATAATGGTTCTTCTTATTAAAAGCAGTTCACAGCAGATAAAGCCCTAACCGCCAGATGTTTTTTCTGGTAGTTGGGGCTTTTATTTGAAAGATTAAACTGCACGTTCTCCCACTTGCAGCGCCGGCTTCGCCGAAGCACCTTGCTTTGGCGTCTTCAACAAGTTGCCGACTAAATATTTTCCGAATGAGAAACGATTGAGCAGGTTGGCGATAACTAGGCTGACGGCAATGCTCCCCACATAACAAACAACAAACGAAACGGCGAAATTTGTTTTCGGCAAAAACTGGAGCAGCAGCTTCATGACGATCATGTGCAATAAGTAGAGGCTGAACGAATATTTACTGATGAGCATAATGAATCTCGGCACGGAGCGGGTTTTACCTGATAGATAGAGGATCAGCCCAATCATGGCGATCGTATAAAGCATCATATCGGGGCGTTTCGAGGATATAATGGTGAAAATGCCTTGCTGCTGAAAGCCCATCACGGCAATGAAGCAGACGGGGATGATCGCAAACAGCCAGACGCCTTGTCTGCTAATATATTGCTTCACCTGTTCAAAATGCCTTCCAGCATAATAGGCCAAGGTAAAATAAAAAATCCAGCCGACGGCGAGCAGCCAGTAGCCTCTTTCCCAAATGTATGTAGTGACAGCGGATGAGCCTGGGGCTGATGTCGCGCTGAAATAAGCTAAATAACCGAAGTTCAGCACAAATGAAGCGAGTATAACCGTTAGCGGTTTAAGCTTGCTGGCATATCGATTAAAGAGAAAGTGGAGAATATGAATTTGGAATAGCAATAGGATGAACCAAAGCACGAAATCGCCTAGAAAAATATTTTTGACCGCTTCGATGGAATAGGAGGCAAACGTAAAGGCACCATTTTGAGCCGTATCAAAAATAGCAAAAATGAAGCTCATGAACAGAAACGGAATAAGCAAAAAGAGCGCCCTTTTTTGAAAAAAGCCTTGTGGCGGTTTGCCATGATACGTTTTGGCATTCAAAAATTCAGATATAAATACAAATGTCCCGGTGCCAAATAAAATGGCCATTTGAAAAATTTTGAGCAAATAGAAGGCGATCCCTTCCTGCCCGCTGAAATACAACGCCAAATTATTGCCCAAAGCGTGGTTTAAAATGACAAATAAACAGGCAATTGCTCGCAGCCAATAAATTTCATTAACTAATTCCTTTTTAATCAGACTCACCCACTCCTCTTTATTTGATACAAATTGTATCACTTGAAAAAGGAAGTTTCAATGTGAATTTTGGCGGGGAATTGCGTATTTTTTTGCTGAAGATGAATGTTTACTAGTATCCGCGCTAGGCCTTGTTAATTGAAACCCCTATCCAAATCAGATATAGTATGGATATATTTAGCCGTATGGAAAAGAGGGTGCTTTTTCAAATCAATTTGGTATAACGGTTATGTTTATTCAAAGGAGTGAGAGGATGGATTTCCAACAAATCAATGAATTAAAGCAAGAGCTCGACAGTCTAAGACCCTTACCCTCCGCGGCCGTCCGGAATTTAGAGGAGGTTTACCGAGTAGAGTGGATCTACAACTCAAATGCAATCGAGGGAAATACGTTAACGCTCTTGGAAACAAAGCTGGTGCTGGAGGAAGGTCTAACCATTGGCGGTAAAAAGCTTAGAGAGCATTTCGAAGTCATTAATCATTCTGAAGCGATTAGTTATGTACAAGACATCGTGCATCGTAATATGACTATAACGGAATCAGTAATTAAATCTATTCATCATTTAGTATTGAAAAATATTGACGACGAGAATGCAGGACGTTACCGCTCCATTAATGTTCGAATATCTGGATCGCAGCACATACCACCGACTTATGTATTTGTACCTGAAAAAATGGAAAGTTTGCTGCATTGGTATCAAGAGCAGCATAACCGTCTGCATCCTGTTGAATTAGCAGCCAGGCTCCATTTTCAGTTCGTTTTTATCCATCCGTTTGCAGATGGCAACGGGCGTACGGCTCGTTTATTGATGAATTTGGTTTTAATGCAGCATGGATTTCCTCCTGCCATTGTAAAAGCAGCCGCAGATGCAAGGTTGAAATATTATGAGACGTTGGAAGAAGCCAGCAGCAATGACCAGTTGGAGCCCTTCATCGCCTTAATTGCTGATTGTGTAGAGGAGAGTTTACGAACATACATTTCTGCGGTGAAATAAATGTTTGCATCTATTTTTGAAATTGCCACAGCACCATAATCTATGATAAAGTAAAAACACTAACATAAAGGGAGGTGAGGTAGGTGAATCACGAATTGGTCAATAACCGTATTAGCCAGCTGCCGATTGCTATGGCTGGCATTGTTCATGCATTTTCCGCGAACGGGATCAGTCTGTCCATTTTTAACGATACGGATATACCATTCGCGAGAAGACGCCTACCTTAACCACAACGGATTGCTTTGCCATTCGAAGGGTCGCAGGCTTGTTGCTGCGGCTCTTTTTGAATTATAGGAAAGTATGTGATGTTTCTATCCTTTCTCTATAATTCTCGGAATGAAACGCGCTGCGCGCCAGAGGACGGCGACAGCCGTTTCACCTTGAATTCTAAGCATTTATAAGTTTTATCCTTATATTCACTTAGAATTCTCCGACAAAGCTCTTCGCTCGTCCTAGAAGGACGACGAAGTCGTTTTTGCTTGTGTTTTCAAGCTAGGGTCTTCCTCATCAAATAGGAGGCTCTTCAAATGATTATTGTAAATGTACAACAAATAAAAAAATACCACGCGGCAAATCTGGTGCTGGATGGCGTAACGCTTCAGCTTCAGGAGGGAGAGAAAGTAGGGCTCATAGGCCGCAATGGCTGTGGCAAATCGACGCTTCTCCGGCTGATTGCCGGACATGAGCAGGTTGACGATGGGATGCTGACTGTAAAGAGGGATTTGCAAATCGGCTACTTGCCGCAAATACCTGCTGCGTTCGAATCACTTACCGTATATGAGGTAATGGCCTACGGATTTCGGGAGCTGATGGCCTGCAGGCAGGAAATGTCGGAGCTGGAGCGCGAGATGGCGGGGGAAGAAGCGGCAAATGATGCTGTGAAATTGGAGAGGCTATTGAAAACATACGCCCTTGCGCAGGAAAAATTCGAGCAGGGCGGCGGCTACGACATGGATACGGCGATTGATCAGGTTGCCAGCGGCCTGCGCATTGACCGCAGCTACGATCAGCGGAGCTTCAGCAGCTTGTCGGGCGGTGAGAAAACCCGCATCGTTCTAGCTTCACAGCTCGTCGTCCGTCCGGATTTGCTGCTGCTGGATGAGCCGACGAACCACCTAGATCTCAAAGGAATTGAATGGCTGGAGCAATTCATCCAGCACTATGAAGGCGCTTGTGTCATCGTATCGCATGACCGTTATTTTCTCGATACCGTCGGCACAAAGATGATTGAACTGGAGGATGGCGAAGCCCATACCTATCACTGCAACTATAGCGGTTATCTGAAAGAGAAGGAGGAACGGCTGCTTCAGCAATTTGCCCAGTTCCAAGAGCAGCAGAAAGTCATTCGCAAAATGAAAGAAACGATTCGCCAGCTGGAAGAATGGGGCCGCATTGGCGGCAATGAGAAGTTTTTCAAGCGTGCGGCGTCGATGCGCAAGGCGCTAGAGCGGATGGAAATGGTGAAGCGCCCCGTTTTGGAGCCGAATACAGCGGAGTTCGAGCTGTCGCCACTTGACCGTTCCGGACGCAACGTTATTTCGTTTGAAGGTTTGACGAAGCAGTTTGGTGAACGAATAATTTTACGGGAGGCAGAAGGCAGCCTGCTGTATGGCGAGAAAGTCGTGCTGCTTGGCGATAACGGCTCCGGGAAAACGACGCTGTTTAAGCTGCTGCTAGGGGTGATGGAAGCGGACAGCGGGCAAGTGGCGCAGGGAACGCGCTTGGAAATCGGGTATTTGGCGCAGCAGGAGCCGTTAAAGGGCAATAAGCAAACGGTGCTGGAGCATTTCCGGCTGGAGGGCGGCTTGGAGGAAGGCGAAGCACGGAATGTGCTGGCTAAATATTTATTTTATGGGGCGGATGTATTTAAGCCGCTCGCAGCGCTTTCTGGTGGAGAGTGGTCACGGCTGCGGCTTGCGCTGCTTGTAAGACGCAAGCCAAATTTGCTGCTGCTAGATGAGCCGACTAACCACCTGGATGTCGCATCGCGCGAAGCATTGGAGGAGGCGCTGGAGGATTTCCCCGGCACGGTGCTTGCGATCTCGCATGACCGCTATTTCATCAATCGTTTGGCTAAGCGGGTATGGGAGCTGGAACAAGGAAAGGTCGCCACTTATCTTGGCAACTATGATGATTTTAAAGCGAAGCGGGAGGAACGGCTTGCTCAAGCAAATTCATCCGCCAAGGGAGAGGCGAGAACAGCTAAAGGTGCAGGTATAGAAAAGCCACGCTCAAATGGAAGTCCGGCACCTGCTGAAAGCAAACTGGAGCATATGGAGCAGGAGATAGCTAAGCTTGAAGCCGAAATTGCAATAGCTGATGCCGAGCTGGAACGATTGGATCGCATGGGCGACACGGAAAATCTTGAGAAGCAATGGAGGGAACGGGAAGAGCTGCAAACGAGGCTGGATCAGCGTTTGGAGCAGTGGCTGGAGCTGTCGAGCTAGTGCATATTTGGAAAATTTTCAAAAAAGTTGTCACCAATGGCGCCCAAAACAATACTCTATATAGACGAATGACTATATAAAAAAACGGAGGTTTTGTTATGGATCGTACAGATCGTGCATTTGTTCCTGGTGGTGGCTTTGGTGGTGGGTTCGGCCGTCCTTTCTTTCGTCCGTTCCCTCATCCTTTTTTCCCTAACCGTTTCTTGTTCCCATTTTTCTTCTTTTCACCATTTTTGTTCCCTTTCTTCAGAGAAGGCAACTCGGACGACATGATATACGCTCAGCACCAAGCCCAGCATGGGGAGACGCTAGCGGCAGTTTGTCATAAATACAACGTTCCTCATGCGATCATGGAGGAAGCCAATCCCCATGTGAACCCGGCTCAATTAAAAGCAGGGGAAATGGTATACATTCCGCGAATTTCTAATATGATGTGTCAAAAGACATATTCGGAGACGGCGGTTGGCGGCCAGCAAACTCAGCCCATGATGTATCCCGGGCAGCATTCCTAATCTTTACTTGAAAATAACAATAAGCCGCCGATCGCTGTGATCTGGCGGCTTATTTCTTTTATCTGTAAATATTCAAGTGATAAACATTGTGATTTTTGAAAAGCTATGCTTACATATAGTGTTATTATTCAAGGAATTGGTGTAAAATAGCTAATAGAATAAACTAAATTAATAGTAAAGGAGCTTATTTTATGGATACGATTCGTTCTTCGCAACTGTTATTGCCGAAAGTTTTTCGGGTCTTATTTCTTTCACTGCTCGTATCGCTGGTCGGCTTCTTAATCGGTCAGGTTGTTCCGCCTGTACTGGCTATGCCGCTGTATATAGTGGAAATTGGACTTCTGATTGCACTGCTCTTTTTACGAAAAAAGAAATCGATCGGCTACACGCTGATGTACAGCTTTATGTTCGTATCCGGCTTGACGATGTATTTCGTCATTGTAAGCTATATTAGCATGCTGGGCGCTTCACTGGTATTGCAAGGTCTTGGCGTTGCGATTCTTGCATTTGGCGGTACGGCGCTTTACGCGATTAAGTCGAAGCAGGATTTTTCATTCCTCGGCGGCTTCTTGTTCGCTTCCACTATTGTACTTGTACTGATGACACTCGTCGGCTTGTTCCTCCCCTTCTCGGGTACAACAGAGCTGATGGTATCCGGCTTCGGTATTTTGATCTTCATCGGTTGGACGCTGTTTGACTTCTCGCGTCTTACTCGTCAAGGCTTTAGCGATGAGGACATTCCGATGATCGTCGTGAGCATTTATCTTGACTTCGTGAATCTGTTTCTGTTCATTCTGCGTTTCCTTGGTGCTAGCCGAGACTAAGGACGTGATTTTCAAGGAAGAGCGATCAGCGCTGCTGGTCGCTTTTTTTGAAACGCACCGCGCCGCCAAAGGACGGCGACAGCCGTTTCACCTTGTTTGATTCTGTCATCCGGGTGGACAGGAGCCGCATTTTTCGATTTAATAGAAGGATGGACGTTTGGTAAAGGTGGTAAGAACAAGCTAATGGCGAAATCAAAATATTATGTCGTTTGGGTAGGCAAGCAAGCAGGCGTATTCGCAACATGGAAGGAATGCCAGGAGCAGGTGAATGGCGTTCAGGATGCGAAATATAAGTCCTTTGAATCCAAGGCGCTGGCGGAGGCCGCTTTCAAGGAGGGCTGGCGCAGCCACTGGGGCAAGGGGAAAAGCACGGCAGGCGGCGCAAGCAGCAGCTCGGGCGGTTTTAAGAAAACGGCTTCCAAGCCGCAAGAGTCCGGAGAAATCGATTATGACAGCATCTCTGTAGATGTCGGTACGCGGGGCAATCCGGGTCCAGTGGAGTACAAGGGAGTCGATACGCAGACAGGCGAAATTTTATTTTATGTAGGGCCGATTCCGAATGGTACGAACAATCTCGGTGAATTTATCGCCGTTGTGCATGCACTCGCCTATTTGAAGCAGAAGGGCAGCGAGAGAACGGTATACAGCGACTCCAGAACGGCACTCAGCTGGCTGCGTAATAAGAAGGTCGCATCGACCCTCGTAAGAGATGCCTCTACAGCAAAAATTTGGGCGCTGACAGACGAAGCGGAGAGATGGCTCAAGACGAACACCTATCCGAATAAAGTGCTCAAATGGAACACTGAGGAATGGGGAGAAATTAAAGCAGATTTTGGGAGAAAATAACGTTATACATAGAGAGGGGACTACGCGGTGTTTCAGCAGTTGAACAATGATTGGGCAGCTAAGCTGCAATTTGAATTTGAACAGCCCTACTTCAAGAAATTAGAAGTTTTCTTGACGGAGCAATACAGCACCAAAACCGTTTATCCGAAGCAGGAGGATGTGTTTAATGCGCTTAATTACACGTCTTATGAAGGAACGCGGGTCGTTATTTTAGGACAGGATCCTTATCATGGAGAAGGCCAGGCGCATGGCCTGAGCTTCTCCGTGCAGCCAGGAGTTGCGGTGCCAAGGTCGCTGGGCAACATATATAAGGAGCTTCATGCAGACTTGGGCTGCCCGATTCCATCCCATGGCTCGCTGCGAGCTTGGGCAGAGCAGGGGGTGCTGCTGCTAAATACGGTGCTGACAGTGGAAGCGGCCGCAGCCAACTCGCATAAGAAGAAGGGCTGGGAAACCTTCACTGACCGTATCATCACTGCGCTTAATGAACGCGAGCGTCCGGTCGTATTCATTTTATGGGGAAATCCCGCCCAGAAGAAGCTGGAGCTCATTGACACGGACAAGCATAAAATCATTACGTCCGTACATCCTAGTCCATTGTCTGCCCGTGGCGGGTTTTTCGGCAGCAAGCCGTTCTCGCAAGCAAATGGTTATCTGAACGAGCTGGGAGAGCGAGAAATCGATTGGAGTATACCGGCATTATAATTTTTCAAGCTGTATAACCGCATTCATTCACAAACCAAAAGCCGCTGAACTTGCGTAATGGCTTACGCGTAGTTCAGCGGCTTTTTAAAATGGTTTTAGCTGAAGCTCTTCAGCTTCAATTATTAGGAAGCGACAGACGTATTGCTGCCCGCAGGAGCAGCAGCGGAGCTGCCTGAAACGGCATTAGCGGCTGTTGGAAGAACGGGCTTGAATTTAGCATCTACATAAGTTGTAACCTGTACTTCTGTAATCACTTGGGGATACATTTGATCGGGTTTAGGCTCCGTGCGCTCTAACTTAATAGTGGCTTGGTCGCCATCAAACGTGATGCCGGAAATTTGAATGCCATAGCCTGGATGAGGCACCGTTGCTGTTACCGTCACTTTATTGACTTCAGCATTGACTGGCGTAACGGTCAATCTTGCATCTGTGAAAGGGTTATCCGTTGGCTCATTTCCCGTAGCAGGTGCTTCATTTTCCTTCATTTCCTTCATAAATGCAATTCCATCATGCAGCCATGCCGCAGCATCACTGCGTTTAATGGAAGCCGTTGGGTAAAAATTTTGCTTTGCGTCAAGCGTTGCGATTTTGCTGAGGAGCAGCTTTTGGATATTGCCCATAAAATCTGGATTTACATCGGCCTCATCATTAAGCATCACATACATTTCAATCATGGCATAAGTCACTTTATTGTCAATCGCTTTGAACAAATGCTGCGCGAATTGCTCGCGAGTCATCACGTCATTTGCTTTCACATCTTTAGCTACACCAAGATCGTAGAAATGGGCGATGATGAAAGCTTGGGAGTACCATTTGTCATCTTTAATATTCGTATAATAGTCGGCTGCCAGCGGCTGCTTAATGAAACGAATATGATCGAAGTTAAGCTCAAGTCCTTTGACAATCATGGAGATTCCTTCTGCATAAGTCAGTTTGCCCTGCGGGCGGAAATTGCCGTCTTTGTCCCCGGAAATAATGCCTTGCTGCTGGAGCGCTTCAATTTTTTTGGCATTCGGGTCATTTTTGACATCGTTGAAGGCCCAGGCACTTTGTCCAATTGTCAGCATCATCATGGTCAAGATAAGGGTTAACAGTAGTGGTTTTTTCTTCATTTCCAGTCACCTCTTTATTTTTTTCGCTTTCTTATATCATCCCAGACGTTGCTATTTCTTTTATTGTTGCAGAACGAAGTAAAATCGATTCATTTGTTCGCTTATAGGCTAATTAGCAAGCGTACTATTTTCTTTACAACATGAAAAAACGGGAAGGATTGACCTTCCCGCTCCACACTTGCCTATCCTATACTTTAATATCTAGTAGGCTGCCGACATTTGGATTTACACTGAGCTCCATCATTTTGATAAGTCCTTGTGCCTGCACTTGCATTTGGTCTTGGCCAATATCCAGCATGCGAACCGATACAGCCGTGCCGAGTGATGCTTGACTAAGTGACGTTGATAATGCTGCTATATCCATTATTCACCACCTCCACCTTTATTATCGGCAAGCATGGCGGAGGGATGAATACAATTAGGCAAAAAAATAACCCGCATCGCTGCGGGTCACAACCATATATGTCGAAAAGAGAGTAAAGTCAGTATGCGCCTCGCACCTTAAATAGAAATGAAACGAAGCTGATTTTTAGCTTAATGCTTTTTTTCTATGATATAAATGGCCATTCACGCACGCATCTTTAAGCAAAAAAAAGAACCCGCCGGAAGGCGAGTCGTCAAGGATTAACTATATAAATAGTGGGGGGTCATGTGATTAGTATAGGCAGCCAACCTTAAAATAAAATGAATGCCAACTGATAACAACATTAAATTTATATTTCAAGGCCATCTGATCATTTTTTTTGAAAATAGGCAAAAAAGTAGCCCGCTATTCAAGCGGGCCCAAAAATATATTAAAAGGGAGTATGTTGCTAGTATGGATTAACCATCTGAAACTGCACTGAAACGAAGCTGAAAATAAAATAAAAAAAGCTCCCATTGTGTCCGGGAAGCCTTGGCGTTTCCTTATTCTTTTTTCTCCTCTTTGACAATGACTTCATCTGGCGCATCGAACGGTACGCGATCTTCTTCATAATACATGGGTGAATCACCTCCTGCTTAAAGTCAGTATGCACCTGTTTAATTATCTGGGAATGAACGTAATGTAAACGGAAAATTAAAAAAAGAAGCAGCGGCACCCGTCCATCGAGGCAAATACCCATTTTGCCTGAAAGCCCAACCCTTTTTGGCTTTTGACCATATGATGCTGTGTACCTTAAAAAAAGGAGATGAGCAACGAAATGGGATATGAAGTAGGAAATGTAGGAGTAGGTCCAGGATACGGTGGCTGCGGAAATAAAGTAGGCGGTGCTTTCACAAGCCCAGGCGCTATTCTTGTACTGTTCATTCTATTGGTTATCATCATTTGCTCCTGTATGTGGTAATAGAAGCGGCTTAGTTCCATCCTGACCTAATCAGTATTTCCTTAACCATGCGTTCTAAGTTAAAAATAGAGAAGAAGCATCCCCTTGCCATGTTATGGCAGGGGGATGCTTTTTTGCCTAATTTCATAATCTCCATGACAAATGCTTTGAAGAAAGG
Source organism: Paenibacillus liaoningensis (assembly GCF_059609455.1). Taxonomy (NCBI): domain Bacteria; kingdom Bacillati; phylum Bacillota; class Bacilli; order Caryophanales; family Paenibacillaceae; genus Paenibacillus; species Paenibacillus liaoningensis. Next base: position 102,538 of record NZ_JCAALU010000023.1, on the reverse strand, counting down.
GTATGATTTAAAGATGGGTTGAAAAAGGCATGAGTTAAATGAAGGTCATGTACTAAAACATAGAATGGAGACGGAAGTAATGGCAAAGAAACCAAAGCGCCCGACAAGGGATGAGTTTGAATTGGAGGAGCTCGGAGAGCGCCTGGTTGAAGCGTATCAAGAGGGTATTGAGCTGCTTTTTGAGGTGTGGAACTGGGAAGAACCCGTTGCGGGGCTAATTGTAAAAATGGATTCCCGGACGAGGCTGGTGCACGTAGCGAAAGGTGAAGAAATTACTAAAATTCCGTTCATGGATATTATGAAGGTGAACAATAACGCAAGCTAGCCGAAGCGGCAGACGCTCCTTGTTTTTGACGAATAAAGTCTAGTATTGTTGGGAAATGTCATTAAAATGCTAGAAAAGAAGTATCGAAAGTGCTAGCAAATATTCCTCCTCACCACTTAGAATGGACTCTACTGGTAGATTTAGGGTTTCAAAAATGTGGAGGAGGTTTCTGTTATGAAAAAAAAGAACGGTGTAGTCAAATTTGGAATCGTTTGTCTTGCGATGTTCGTTTTGTACCCGGCGGTGCAGGCGTTTGCAGCTTGGAACGATGTGCGTACAAGCTATGCGACATATACAGGCTCGGGATATTCGGGCGGTGCAGTACTGCTTGATCCGATTAATCCGAATATGGAAATAACGGCCTTAAATCCGACTGATATGAATTACAATGGGGTCAAAGCGGCGCTTGCGGGCGCTTACTTGGAGGTTACAGGGCCTAAGGGCAAAACGGTCGTTTATGTCACCGATTTGTACCCGGAAGGCGCTCCGGGAGCGCTTGACTTGTCCCCAAACGCTTTTGCTAAAATTGGGGAAATATCGGCAGGCAAAATCAATATTTCATGGAAAGTCGTGAAAGCGCCGATAACCGGCAATTTTTCGTACCGGGTGAAGGAAGGCAGCAGCCAGTGGTGGGCAGCCATTCAAGTACGCAATCATTTTTATCCGGTCATGAAAATGGAATATAAGAAGGCTGGCGCGTGGATCAATCTGGAGAAAATGGACTATAACCATTTCTTGGGCACGAACATGGGGACAAGCCCGCTGCAGGTTCGGATAACCGATATTCGCGGGAAAGCGGTTCTGGATACGATTCCCGCACTTCCAGCAAACGGTACATCAGGCGCTTATATAGTTCCGGGAAATGTTCAATTCCCGAGCTGAAATGGAGCATAGGCTGAAAACAAAAAGCTTCATTCTCCGGTTGATTGGAGGACGAAGCTTTTTTTGAAGCTCAAAAAAAATAATAGCAAAATGGTTGACTTTTCCGCTCAAGCTTGGTATATTAATAAACGTCGCTAATATACGATCTGTTAGCTCAGCTGGGAGAGCACTATCTTGACAGGGTAGGGGTCAGTGGTTCGAGCCCACTACAGATCATACAAAGAAAAAGCCTGAGAAGCCGCATTATATATGGTTTCTTGGGTTTTTTCAATTTTTTGCTTACTGTCAGTGAAAAGCGATCTGGGGACATTCTGGGGACGGATTCTTTGCTAATTGATTTTATAAGACTATTCAGGATCAATCTTGTGTACTTTTTCTAGAAAATTTATCGAATTTATTCGCTGTGCGTTGTCTAACTTTTTTGGTGATATGCATGTAAGTGTCAGCTGAGGTCGATAACCTGGCATGCCCTAGTCTACGCTGAATCGCAATGAGAAGGGAATCAAAGTTAGCTGCATCATCTTCGCCATCTTCTAACATTAGAGTACCTGAACTGTGTCGTAGCCCGTGAAATTTAATAAATCGACTCGTAATCTCCAAGTGTTTTCTCCTCTCTTTTCGATGCTACCTTTTGGCATTTCATTCCCCTCAACAGAACGTATGTTCTTTTTTTGTCTATAAGAAACCGCCTCGCAGCGGTGGAAGCGCAAGATCATAGAGTGTTATGCATTTTTTTTGCTATTTATTTTGCTTCTTCTTACTTTCCCAAAAAAGAACTGTTAGAAATTCTTTTGCTTTAAGTTTGTCTTCCTTACTTATTGGCGCGCCATCAAATAGCACTTCACCATCAGCTTCTAACAACCTTTTTAAATCAAAAATGTCGTTTTCTGTTGCCCAAGAAGGGGCTTGAATTTGTTCCTCGCGTCCTAAAAGGTAATCCGTAGAAGTCCCGAGAATTTCCGCTAGGGTGTCTAAATCTTTGCTAGTAGGCGTTACTCTGTCATTTTCGATGTGCCCGAAATTGGAATTGCCCATCCCTAACTTATCCGCAATTTGTTTTTGTGTAAGATAGAGGGATTTTCTTAGAACTTTAATACGGCTTCCTAGTGACATAATAACTTTACATCCTTCCGAAATAAATTGTATTAAAAATACTGTTGACTGTATTTGAAATACAATGCATGATGATCACAACGAATAAACAAGGTGGTGACAAATTGAAAAGAGTCGAACTCAAAAAAGCTAGGGTTGATGAGGGGTTGACTCAAGAAGCACTGGCTTCTGAGTTATCAGTACATGTTGATCATATCCGAAGCTTAGAATACGGTCGTGTAAATCCAAGTGTTAAACTAATGAATAGAATTTGCGACCGACTAAAAGGCGAGCCGAGAGTCTTATTTCCTGATCTATAAAACAGTATTATTAATACGACAAATTCATAATACTGTATTTAAAATAGGATGTAAAGGTGTGCTTATTTTTTTGCCTATAAAATGTATTTAAAATACGATTTAGGGGGCTGTAAGCTGGATATTTCAATTGAGTTATCCATAAGAACAATCATTTCGGAAGAAGTGGCGGCAGCTGAACGGAGAATCCGAGAAAGTCTTAGTATGAAAGCGGATGAAACATTGACGTTAAGAGAGGATGATTGGAAGCGGGAACAAGAAGATAACTACAAACCATAGTAATCATAAGAGGAGGAACATTCATTATGTCAGATAGCAATGAAAAAGCCACCGTTGCAGCGGCGGCAGATGATTTAAGTGTTGATACTCGAAATACTTGGTCTTCTAGGTAGTAATGGGACGAATGTAAGAGAGAGGAGAAAAGCATGTATGAGTGAAACGAAAAAAGAATCAGTTTCAAAATTGGAGACTGATATAAATATTGTAACTGACATCATTTTTTAGATCCTTGTAGGAGACGTAACGGATGGAGTTACGGATTTGGTGAATGATGCATTTCTGAATCTCGGTGTTCGGATAGCAGGCGGAGATGGCCTGGGAGAAGCCTGTGAGGTTATCCACACAGGTGATCAGAGTGTCCTGTACACCACGGTTTTTAAGCTCGTTTAATACACTGAGCCAAAATTTAGCGGACTCGTGCTCCCCAATCCACATGCCTAATACGTCCTTGTTTTCATCTAAATCGATGCCAATGACCATGTAGGCTGCCTTATTCACAATGGCGCCGTCTTGTTTCACTTTGTAATGAATTGCATCCATAAATACGACTGCGTAGATGCCTTGCAGCGGCCGATTCTGCCATTCTTTAATGAGGGGGACGATTTTGTTCGTCACGTTTGAAATCATGGTTGGTGAGACGTCTATTCCGTACAAATGATGGAGGTGATCTTGAATATCCCTCGTACTGACACCTTTCGCGTACATCGCGATGATTTGGTCTTCAATACCGGTGACGGTGGACTGATGCTTCTTTACAATAACGGGCTCAAACTCACCATGACGATCACGAGGCACGGCTATCTCCATTTCGCCGTACTCGCTCGTTACCGTCTTTTTCGTTTTCCCGGTACAACTATTACGTGTCGCTTTGCTTTTCACATCATGCTTCTCATAGCCCAGCTCCGTGTCGAGCTCAGCCTCTAGCATGGATTGCAGCGTCTCTGCAAATAGCTCCTTCAAGGCCGACTGCACATCTTCCATCGTTTTGAGGTTGTTTTCCTTCACAAATGCCTTCACTTGTTCCTTATTGAATCTCGCCATCGGTGCCATCCTCTCAAACCAGCCTTTCTTCTATTGTAATAGGGTTTGAGAGTTTACACAGAATATTTTACAGACTCGGAAATTGGGTTTAAAACGATTAGGATTGCTTACCATGTCGTTCTATTTTCTGTTTTTCCTTTTCCCAGAGGGCTTTTATACAAAACAACAAGGGTCAATACGCGTGTTGCCCAATGCACCCATACTTCTAATTTTAAATTAAAACCGCCGGGTGCTCCCGACTCTTCACTGTAATAGCTATATCCATCACTACGAGTTGGATCAACATTGATTGTTCTATGACCAACCTCCTGTCCTAAAACGAACAATGAAGCCTTAACCTCTTCGACGTCACCTTCAAATTCGACATAAACTCCAGGTACACCTGGTACATCGACGTCTACCTTTGGCATTTTATCACTCCTTGTATTTGGTCGTTCTTTCTTATTCTTACCAAGCCTGAAAAAATAATGTGTTTGTTCAAAACACCAATATAAGGGGCATCGCTCCAGAAGTGTAGCTAGATTGTTTTAAGCCCTATAGCTCCATACAGCATAGAAACGAGGTGAGAGTTTTGGTAATTCAGGCTTTAATCGACGAAGGAGCAATATTCTTCTGCAGCCATAGCGGCGGTAAGGATAGTCAAGCCATGTACGACCACCTAAAGGTCATAGTTCCTGCCCATCAGATTGTCGTGGTCCATGCTGATCTGGGCTGCGTGGAGTGGCAGGGGGTTCAAGATCATATCCTTGAAAACACAAGCCATGAGGTATTTGTAGTTAAAGCAAATAAAGATTTTCTTGAAATGGTCGATGCCCGCGGTATGTGGCCGTCAGCTAAACACAGGCAATGTACCAGCGATTTAAAACGGGCGCCGATTATGAAGTTTATCAGGCACTATCTCAAGGACCGTGGTCTTAAAATCGCCATCAACTGCATGGGTATTCGGGCTGCTGAATCAACGGCCAGAGCGAAGAAGGAGCCGTTCCGCTATAACGCTGCTGAGAGCTGTGGACACCGCGACGTGTGGGACTGGATGCCGATTTTCGAATGGAAGACAGCAGAGGTATTCCAAGCAATTGCGGATGCTGGACAAAAGCCTTTCTGGGCTTACGCTGTTGGCAATGAGCGTTTGTCGTGCGTGTTTTGCATCATGGGTAGTAAAAACGACCTGCAGCACGGGGCTATAGCTCCATACAGAGAGGAGGACAAGCAATGATCATACAGGGCGACAACATCATTGTAGTGCCTGTTATGGAGGCAGGGCAGTTTCAGGTATGCGTCACGTCGCCTCCGTATTGGGGGCTGCGGGATTATGGTATACCGCCGAGCGATTGGCCGGAAGTGACTTATACTCCCATGCCCGGCTTGCCTGCGGTGACGGTACCAGTACCAGCATGGCGCGGTTGTCTAGGGCTGGATCCTACGCCGGAAATGTTTGTGGCTCATACGGTGCATGTATTTCGGGAAGTATGGCGCCTGTTGCGGGACGATGGGACACTGTGGCTTAATTACGGTGATAGTTATGCATCTAGGCCTAATAGCGCCGATCAGAATTGGCCAGACCCAGCAAATCCCAAAAAGGGCGGCTCGCGCTGCCGAGTTTCTGTTAATAAGGGTATTAAGCCAAAAGATTTAATAGGCATACCGTGAAGTGTGGCATTCGCGCTCCAAGCAGACGGCTGGTATCTCAGAATGGACAACATTTGGCATAAGCCTAACTGCATGCCGGAGAGCGTCAGGGATCGCCCTACAAAGGCTCATGAATACGTGTTCCTCATGTCAAAATCGGAAAAATATTACTACAACGCCGAAGCGATTAAGGAACCAATGGCAGCATCTAGCATTGTGGGATTGTCACAGGATTTCGAGGGGCAAGCTGGATCAAATCGCGCAAACGGAGGCGCCAAAACGAACGGGACCATGAAGGCAGTAGGTGCGGCATACAGTTTTGCTCGAAAGGTTAATGAAGGAGACATGCCTGGTAAGAGCAAGCAGCATAGAGAAGATAGAGTAGATGTGAAGTATTTTGGCTTCCGGAATAAACGCTCCGTGTGGAACAGGCAGCTCGGTTGGCGACAAGGTATTTGATCCATTCGGCGGGAGTGGCATGAGTTTAGAAGTGGTGCATAAACACAGGCGAAAATGTACGATCATCGAGATCGGGCCGCAATACGTGGAAATAGCTGAACGCCGGACGGCTAACGTTCAGCAGATGCTGCAATTATAACCCCCTATAGAGGGGAAAGGAGCAAGCTTAAAATGATAGTCCGGATCGAGTATGTAAGAGCGCTTGTATGAGCAAGCACTCCACAAGCTTAGCAATGAGGTTTCTTTTTCCAATGCTTCTTTCCGATAATAAGAATTTTTTGACCAGGTTTAACAAATATAACTTTAACCTTTTTCTTTTTGGCATATTCGTATCCCATTCAAATCATCTCCTTTCCGTCAATTAATCTATTATATTCAAAGTTTAATTGATTCGATTGTGCATTTGATATATTGGATAAAATTGGGGTTTTAGCTGTGGAGGTGGAGCACAAAATGAAAGCTATTACGATCATACAGCCATGGGCGACACTAATCGCGATTGGTGCCAAGCAATACGAAACGCGCGGTTGGCCGACGAAGCATCGGGGGGCACTAGCAATTCATGCTGGAAGCCAGAAGTCAATTTTGGTTGGTATGAGGAAGGCCGTTACGCCTGGGAGCTTAATGGGGATGATCAAGCTAAAGGATACTGATGGGCCGTAAAATCTACATCCGACAGAAGCTATATTACTTTTTCGAGAGCATATCTGACGTCGAGCTGGTATTCGCGATGTACGAGGACGTAGACGGCGATATCCATTACCGACGTACCGATTACGACACGGACAAGCATACGATGCCAGCGAGTCATTTTTATAATCAGTTCAGGCGAGAGTCAGGCTAACAGGTACTAGGAGGGCTGATCATGACGGAAGGCAATAAATTTGTGAACTGCCTTTTATGCGACGGAGCAGGCGTTTTGTACGAACTGGACAATACAGCATTTGAATGTCCGGTATGCGAAGGTGAGGGCGGAGAATTCGAGAATTACCGCCAACTCAACGATACAACACAATGAATAATGAAGTGCATAGAGGAGGGTAAAAAAAGAAAAGCAGCCATTATTGGCCGCTCAAGAAGGGTGCATCTGATGCATAGCAAGGAAATGCTTTTCAACTTCACTTAGATGTTTTCTATATTCGCCTCCATAGTAAACGTGTAACGGATGATCTATATATTCATATTTATCAGCAAGCATCTTATACGTAGAGGCTAATTTCAAATGATGTTCCCATGCCATCCTATTATCCAAATCGTTACCATCCTTTTCAAGTGTGTAGGCAATAACAATGTATGTTAACGCCCTAAGTGAGGTGACAAATGGGAGGGAACGACAGATGAACAGGCAGGAAACTTTGAAAAAGTTAGATCGCATCACGGATATGAGTGACAAGGAAATATTAGAAAATGCGGCGTGGATTAGAGACGTAGCGAGCAAAGCCCACATGCATATAAACGTAAAGTCGGGCACGGTTAAAACGAATGACGTTCATGGATATGCGAAAAAAGTATACCCGCAGGTCTATGAAGTCGACGGAAATGACCATTTATCTGAAAAGAAAGATCCTGCTTTATGAAAGCAGGATCGATAAAATTAAGCATTTACTGGCTCAGGTCTTTTTAATTGGAGCGGAGGGGGAATTAGCCAACCTTTTTCTTTATTCATTTCCAAAATACGAACAGCAATACCTGTCTTCGAGAGATGATATTTAGCGAATAATGCACCAATATCTTCCCTTAACGATTGCGTCATAGCTTGGCTGCATGCAACGATTCCTGCAGCCGTGTCTGCGGAGATAGCAGCAGCAATCTCGGGATCAGTGAATCTCGCACCAACTGGGATATCCTCAAGTTTAACTGGTGGTCTTTCCGCTAATAAAGGAGCAGGCGCAATCCCATTGTTAGTAAGTAATTCGTCCAGTTCTCTGATCTCAAGCTTCGCTTGGTCGATAAGTGCATCCAAGATTTTCTTGAGGTCCTTGTCGCCGGCATGGTTCATGAACGCTTGGTAACATGACACGATTCCTTTTGCTACCATTGAAGCTTGCCACACACCGTAGATTTCACCATAGTGCATAGGTTCGTCTTTTGGATTACCGCTTAAAATGCCCATTTAATTTGCTCCTTTTCATTCCTTGATTTTTACTGAATTAATTTGCTCAGAGATCAGATAAATATGCAATTCTGCGTATATTTTGATTTTTGAAATTACTTCTAGCTGAGGCTGCCAAACATACAGAACCCCTGGTTTTAAGCAGGGGTTTTTGGAAAAATTATTTGGTTAATTTTTTAGGTGCGTTCCCGATCACGGCTTCTTAAACCAAACAGTCCGGCCAAGCCAAGCAATCCGAGCCAGCCCCAATCAAAATCATTATCATCAGTCGTGGCATTTGTTCGGTAGTTGTTCGCGTTAAGATTTGTGTTACCTTCTGTATTATTGTTTGTTCCATAGCTGTTCATCTGGCTGTTGTTTGTTGCATGGGAAAGGCTTGGCGTTCCTTGCGCAAAGGCAGGAATAGACAGTGCAGATGACAGAATTACTAAGGTGAATAGCAACGGGAATAATTTTTTCATTACATTAATCGCTCCTTGTTTTGAATTTATCACGAGTATATGTTTCCCTACGGGGAAAATAAATATTCTGTTCTCGATAAAAAATCATTATGATCTAGATGCGAAAAAAAGCCTATAGAATCAGCCTTCCGAAATGGATTGAAGAATACAGAAATACATGGGAGGGAACGACAGTGCCAGAAGAGTTTGGAATTGGCGATATCGTCACATGCCCGCATTGTAAAAGAGATTATGTCATCGAATTGGGTTGGGGTTTTATGTGGTCGACAGAGAGTCAATAGAGGTCATCGGCAACATACACGACAATCCCGAGCTACTGGAGGCGAGCAGCCAGGTACGCGCAGGGGCATTGAGCGGCGCAGCGTGTATCAAAATACCGTGCTGCTGGACCCGATGATTATGCAGAGCTTTGCGAATCCGGTTAATAGTCGGAGCGGATCGTCACTCACTGAGGATGAGAAAAAGGCGCTGGAGGAAGTATTGGAGATTAAGCCCACAGGAGCGTGAATGTTATGTAATGGCTCATGGGCATGCGATACCGCATCAACAGATTGCACGGATGCTCAAACTCTCCGAAAGTAGTGTTTCAACCTATATAAAGAGAGCTCATGAAAAAGTGTCAAAAGGCTGGGAAGGTACATTATTTTGAAAGGGGCGTTTATACTATGCCAGAAGAATATACAAGCACAGAACAATATCCATCCGTGCTAGTGGCATCCGACATACAAAAGTTACTCGGGATTGGCGAGAGGCAAACTTACGATTTGATGAACTCGGGACAATACCATGTATTGAGGATCGGGAGAATGAAGAAAGTTTCGAAAAGTGTATTCCTTAGATGGATGGAAGGAGAGGCTAAATTTTAATATAGGAGGCCCACCCCAATAATCACTATTTTCCCTTTAATATCAAGGCATCACACCATTAAAAAATTGGCGCGAAAGTTGGTGCCGCAATAGTGAAAAGTAGGGGTGGGAACAGGAAGACAAAGACTATTAACAAATGAGGGAAATGCAATGCCAGCAAGCTCTAGGAGGTCAAAGGAAGCTATGGTAATACCTTGTCACTATCTTGACAGGGTAGGGGTCAGTGGTTCGAGCCCACTACAGATCATACAGTAAAGAAGGTCCGAGAATCCTTTTATAACAAGGGTTTTCGGTCTTTTTTGTTTCTGATTAATATTTGCATCATGCCGTATAAAATTTTCAAAAGCTACGCATCCTATCGATTGAATGCCGAGTGGCGGGCGGTAATTGCCGCTCACAATCCGAAGGAGGCGAGCTTTGAATGAGCACAAATGAAATGACTGGCGGGGAAAGAGAACATATTGTAGCGGTACAGAAAAATGGCGACGGTGACCTGACGAGTTTTAAAACATCATCGGGCCGTGTACTGGATTACCAGACGGCGCTGCAAGAGGTGCAGGCAGGGCAGATCGCTGGTGTGAATGCTTTCAAAGGCAGAGATGGTGAAACGTATATCCGTGGCGACGCGGACGGCGATCCTACAAACAATTTGGACCAGCTTCCGATGTTTTAAACGGCAAGCCTGAGCTAAGCATAGCCAGCAGCAAGAAGAGCCTGACGCGAAAAAGCGTCAGGCTCTTTTTGTTATGGTTGCTGATCATTTCTGCGACTCGTACCTACACCGTATAAATCTCACGCTGCTGAACGAAGCGCATTTTCCCCGTATGGCCTATGTAATTTTCCATCGTATCCCCGTAATGCATGAGCCACACCTTCTCCTGCAGCAGCTCTGGCAGTGTCAGCAGCTCGTCGAGACAGGCATGTACAACACCGGGCGCAATTAGCTGGCAGTCGTGAAAAATCGTATCGACGCCATCCTCAACAAGCTGCTCCAGCAACGCTTGACTGAATTTCATATCTGCCGAATAAAAAAATTGCTGATTGAAAATAAACGAATAGCTGTCTTTCCCCACAATATGCTCGGTTTGAAGCAGCTTCACCTTCAAGCCCGGATGCAGCTCATGCTCTACGCCTTCCTCGAGCCGTCTCACTTCAAAGAAGTCATTAATGGATTGAAGCGGTCCCTGCGTCAGCCCGCCGCGCAGCGTCTGCTCCCACAGCGGCTCTACTAGCGAGGAGGCGATGTACAGCACCGGCTTTTTTCCATAGAGAAACATCATCTGAAAAGCATATTCCTCCAGCCCGCCCACATGGTCGCCATGAATATGGCTGATCAGCACAGCATCCAGCTCATCGAACGAACGATTCGTCTCGTGCAGCGCCTTAGGCAGCGTAATGCCGCAATCGACCAGCAGCTTGTACCCAGGCACCTCAATTAACGCATTGTTATTATCATATTTCTTGGCAAAAGCACTCCCAGTTCCGATCATTTGTATATTCATTGGAACACCCCCGTCATAGAAATCATCTCGCTACATCCAATGTATCAAATGAATGGCAAACTGACAAATAGAGATACCCTTTGCCGGGTAGCTACATATAATGCATGAGCAAGATCCGGCAGGGAGGACAGAGCATCAATGAGCAAAGGAAAAGGCAAAAACGTTAAGAAGAAACAACCGTCAGGTGAACGGAAACAGTACCACTACAAATTGGTGCTATCCCCAGTCTGCGAAGTGTGTCCGACACCTTGTGCAAGGGGACTCGCGTATTTGGACCGAATGTCCGAGCCGGGCGCAGTTGGAAAAGGGGTTCCTTGCGTGCTCACCCGTACGTATCATTAACCCGAATATTTCCCAGGCAACCGCGCATTTCTACAATTTTTTTCGCACGGGCATGCTGCTTAAATCCCTGTAAATGATCGTCTGAAAAAAGGGAGAGCACCCGCCTATGCTGGAGACAAAATATAGCGCTGGTACAGGGCTGAAAAAGTTTCTGTAACAGCGCAACTCTATTCATTTTGAAGAGTATAACCATATATCCAGACAAAGCGGATGGAGGGTACTCATCTATGAAATTCAGAAAAGTAGCGGTTTTGCTGCTGGCGCTTTTTTTATGCAGCAGTACCTTAATGATTGCGAGTGCAGCATCGCAGACTGTTAAGGTTCTCCTGAATGGCAGCGAGCTTGAAGATGGCGGCATTATGGTGGATGGCAAGACTTACCTGCCGATTCGGGAAATAGCCAATAGCCTGCAAACCATCGTCAATTGGGATGGGCAGAATAAGAAGGCAACCTTAACGAGACCGAATGTACATATTGTACTCATGCAGGATAGCAAGCTGTTTGGCAATGTGACGAAGGGCAACTCATATACGTTCAGCGTATTGTCGCAGGTCGACAATTTGAAGACGGATATTGCCGCGGTTAAAGTATCTATATTTGATCCGTATGGCAGCGAGAAGGTTATTCAGACACAGACCGATACCAATAAGATCAAGGATGACAACTTTTGGTTTCGGACGGAAGACATTAAGTACAATTTCGAGTATTCGGGAAAATATGCGGTGAGATTTTTCCTGAAAACTACTTCGTCCGACGATTGGACGCTCGTCTCGGAAAAGTTGATTTCTTCCAAATAACGGTTACGGCCCGCGTTTCTTCCAAGTGGAGGAAACGCGGGCTTTTTCGAAATATAAGAAATTATTAGTTTCAAGCTTATAATTTCTTATATTTCACCCTCGAAACGGTAGCTTTGCCTCCGGATGACGGCGACAGCCGTTTACGCTTGTTTGACCGCTGCTAGGACTCATGGTACGATACACAGGTGTGGATAATTGACTGAAATGGGGTAAAACAATGACTGAGCATAATCATGGCGCAGATTGCGGTTGCGGAGAAGACCATGAACATGAAGAAAGTGTATTTATTGTAACGGACGATGAGGGCCAAGAACGCGAAATGGTCATGGTTTATACGTTTGAATCCGAAAACAACGCTTATGCGGTATTGTTGGATCGCAATGATCCTGAAGCAGACGGCGTTATTTTCCGCATCGAGGAAGAGAACGACGAGGCATTCCTCGTTGGTATCGAAGACGATGAAGAATGGGATCGCGTAACGAAGATTTATGAAGAAATCGCCGTTACTGAAAACGCAGCAAAAGAAGAGTAGATTTCTCGCTCTTTACGCTGCTCTACCAAGCCATCATGCAGCTAAGCTTTGCATGCAAAAGACACCTGCGTCACCAAGGGCGAATGCTCCTGGGACAGCAGGTGTCTTTTGTTCAAATATAGGAAAGGATATTTCTCGGAGTGAAACGCTCCGCGCCGCCAAAGGACGGCGTCAGCTGTTTCACCTTGAAATATAACGATGTCTAGGAAATAGCCGTTTCCTCGAAAATGACTTTAACGAATTCTACGTTGCGGTCCTCCGGACCTTTAACGGGGAGGCCAACTTCAACATGCTCGACAATGTAGTCGATATTTTTCTGGGAAATAACCTCGCCTGGAAGTAGAATAGGGATGCCAGGTGGGTAAACATAAATAAACTCGGCGATAATTCGGCCAGCTGACTCTTTGAACGGAACGACCTCGGTCTGTCCGTAGAAAGCATCGCGCGGCGAGAGCGACAGCTGGGGAATATCCGGGATTTTGACAACGAGTTCACGAGCCTCGGCGCCTTCATGGAAGCTGTCCGACAGCGCACGCAGCGCCTCCAGCAATTTTTCTATCGAATCGGATGTATCACCAGGCGTAACAAGGCAAAGAATGTTATACATATCGCTCATTTCAATTTCGAGGTTGAAATGGTCACGAAGCCAGTTTTCCGTCTCATAGCCGGTAATGCCGAGATGACGGACATGAATAGCGACCTTGGTTGGGTCGAGATCAAAGGTAGCTTCGCCACCTAAAATTTCCCGTCCAAAGCAGTACAAGCCTGGGATTTCATTAATGGTCTTGCGCGCATATTGGGCAAGCTCAATCGCTTGTTCAGCCAGCTTGTGACCGTTCAAAGCCAAATTGCGGCGCGACGTATCGAGCGATGACAGCAAAATATAGGATGTCGACGTTGTCGTCAGCATGCTGATAATCGTCTGAATGCGGTGGGGATTAACCCGCCCGCCGCGCACGTTCAGCACGGAGCTTTGCGTCATCGAGCCGCCCAGCTTATGAACGCTCGTCGCTGCCATATCTGCGCCAGCCTGCATCGCAGACATCGGAAGCTTTTCATTGAAATGAATGAGTACGCCGTGCGCCTCATCTACGAGAACCGGAATATCGAACGTATGCACGAGATCGACGATCTCCTTCAGGTCGGCGCATACGCCATAATACGTCGGGTTGATAACAAGCACTGCTTTCGCATCGGGGTGCTTGTCCAGCGCGCGTTTGACAGCGCGTGTCGTAATGCCGTGATCAATGCCGAGATTTTCGTCACGCACGGGTGAGATAAAGATCGGACGGGCACCTGCAAAAATAATCGCTGCCATAATGGACTTATGCACATTGCGCGGAACGATGATTTTATCGCCGGGAAGACAGACGCTCATAATCATCGTAATAATGGCACCGCTCGTTCCTTGCACGGAAAAATAAGTATAATCTGCGCCGAAAGCATCGGCTGCAAGCTTCTGGGCTTCCTCAATAACGCCGGTTGGCTGATGCAAGTCATCCAGCGGAGCTATATTTATTAAATCGATCGATAACGCGTTATCGCCGATAAATGCACGAAATTCGGCATCGCTGCCTAACCCTTTCTTATGTCCTGGAATATGAAATTGGGTTGGATTCTGTTCCGCATGGCGGCGTAATGCGCTGAAGAGCGGGGTTTTGTTATGATCCATCGCTTTCATCCCTGCCTCTCTAGTTAAAATACAAACAAGGTTGAGTATAGCAAAAACAAGTCGGAATGCAAGAAGCTTTTTTTAAAAATATAGGAAAGTATAGCATTGCGCGGTACTTTCTCTATATTTCTACGCGAAACGGTGCTTTGCCGCCAAAGGACGGCGACAGCCGTTTCACCTGGATCGCTTGCTTGCAGCAGAAACGGAGGCTCGATATTTAATGAAAGAACATAGGGGCATAAAGCCATCCGGCGTCGTTATTTGGCGCTCTCCTTTTATTATTCAGCTGCTGATTATTATGTTTATTATTGAATTTGTAAAGGGCGCGCTGCTCATCTCCATTTTGCCAGTGTACATGGGTACGGTGCTGGGTTTATCTGCCTATGCGATTGGCTGGGCGCTGGCGCTGCAATATATTGGCGATAATTTGTTCCGCAGCCCGATTGGCTGGCTTATTGACCGTTTGGGCTACCGCTCCGTAATGCTTGCGGGTATTGTGCTGACGTTCACCTCTGTTTTGCTTGTCGCTTTCGTGCATCATACGAGCTGGATTGTAGTCGCTTGCCTGCTGCTTGGCATCGGGTCGTCCCCGCTATGGCCTTGCGTCATTACAGGAGCAACAGAGGAGGCTGGAGAGGAAGCGAGCGGCCGGGCGATGAGTGTCGTCTATGTCGCTTGGCTGGTTGGCGTGGGCGCGGGGCCGATTGCGATTAATTTTCTGCTGTCCAGCTCGTATACGGCAGCGTTCCGCCTCATTATTGGCGGCATGATCGTCGTTGTCCTGACGACGATGTTTCTGCCCGGTCGCGGGCGCATGAAGCAGCGTTCAGGCGCAGCGGAAGAGGCTGCGGCGCAGACGGATTCGCATGCAGCGAACACAAGTGATGCTGCAAGAGAGCCGCTCAAAGTTCGGGCCAGCCGTTATTTTGCCAAGGTGGGCAAGTCGCTTCATGCCAGCAAGCTGCTTTATCCGGCAATGTTTGTGCAGAACTTCTCGCTGGGGCTGTTGACGCCGATCTTAACGCTGTTCGCGCGTTCAGTGCTCCATCTGACGCCTGCCCAGTACAGCTGGTTTCTTATCGCGGGCGGCGCCATTACAGTGCTGGGGCTAATCCCAGTCGGGAAGTTTGTCGACCGGCTCGGGACAAAATGGTTTTTGCATGTCGGCTTTCTCCTCGCCGCGATCTCGCTGCCGCTGCTAGGCATGACTCGTTCACTGCCGCTGGTGCTGGTTATTGTGGCGATTGTAGGACTTGGCTATGCCTGCATCATCCCGGCATGGAATGCTTTAATTGCTCAAGCGATTCCGAAAGAAGAGCGAGGTGCAGTATGGGGCTTTTTCCTGACGATCGAAGGCTCCGGCATGGTGCTGGGCACGATTTTGTCCGGCAAGCTGTGGGATACATTCGGGCATCAGGCACCATTTTTAGTAAGCGGTGCAATGCTGCTCGTCCTATTTGTTCTCCATTTGTTCATTACCAGAAAACAGCCAGTTATGATAACATAACGTGTGGAGGGGATGAGCTTAATGGACAGACGCTTGTTAATTGTAATGGCTACCTTAATGACAACATTTATTGGCTTCGGGATTATTATCCCGGTCATGCCCGAAATTATTAAAGCAGCAGATCCGCTTGGCGCTGAGGCGCATACGGGTTTGATGCTCGCGGTGTATTCGGCCGTATCGTTTGTGCTGTCGCCAGTTTGGGGAAGCTTGTCTGACCGAATCGGCAGACGGCCTATCATTCTCATTGGCGTACTTGGCTTCGCTTTAAGCTTTGTATTATTCGGCTTGTCGTCGGGCAATTTGACGCTGATGTATTTGTCCCGTGTGCTGGGAGGGTTATTTTCCGGTGCAGTGACTTCGGTTATTGTTGCTTACGTAGCGGATATTACAACGCCCGAGGAGCGCACCAAGGGCATGGGACTGGTTGGCATGTCAATCGGCCTCGGTTTTACGATTGGGCCGGGATTTGGCGGTCTGCTGAGCCTCGTGTCGCTGGAGATGCCGTTTTATGCAGCTTCCATCCTTGCGCTGATTACTTTCATTCTTGCATGGGCCAAGCTCAAGGAATCGCTGACACCGGAGCAGCGCCGCAGCGGGGCGAGCCGCCGAGAGTCGCGCTGGAAAGCATTTACCGGGCCGCTTAAATATTTGTACATACTTGCGTTTTTCGTTACCTTTACACTGGCGGGATTAGAAGCGACCTTGCAGTTTTTCGGCATGAGGCGCTTTGATGTAACGCCGCTGCAGGTTGGGATTTTATTTTTCGTCTGCGGCTTTGTCGGGGCTTTAATTCAAGGTGGTGTCGTGCGCAGAAGGATCAAAGCTGGCGAAGAGGGCAAATACATTGCCATCGGGCTAGTTATATCGAGCATCGGCTTTTTCATGCTGCTCGCTGCGCATTCGCTTTGGTGGGCAACCCTTTCCTTGGCCGTGTTCGGCATCGGCAATGCGCTCATTCGCCCTTGTGTAACGTCATTAATTACTCAGAAGACGACAGTTGGGCAGGGCGTTGCCTCTGGCCTAAGCTCGTCGATGGACAGCTTGGGGCGTATTGCTGGGCCGCTGGCGGGAACGTTCCTGTTTACACTGGATTTGAGGCTTCCTTATGTATCCGGAGGCATTCTGTGTCTGGCAGCGCTGCTGCTGCTCGCGCAATTCCGTCAATTGGATAAAAAGAAAGCTGTAGCGCAAGCTTAATATTTCTTGTGTGTTTCAAATATCATCACTTTCTTTGGGGCTGCCTTCGGGCAGCTCTATTTTCTTTTCTGGGGGCAGAAGAAATGGGGAATCTCTATATCTGGGCGGTCTGGCGGGAGAAAAAGGGGCACTCATATGTGACAAAAAAACGATTAGCCCGAAAATCGTCCCGAATAAAATAGTCGCAGAGTACAGGCGATCATGCCGATGCCCCGCGACTGTTCGGTGCAGCTTCATTTATTTGCCTTCTTCGTCGGCTGAAGTACCGTAGAGGCCAGGCACCGGAATATCGAGAAGGCGGTAATAAACCCCAAGCTGAGCCCGGTGGTGAACCATATGGCTGAGTCCAAAGGTGCGGAGCGCGATCGCCCGCATAGCTAATTGCCAGTTCAGTAGGTTGACCAGGTGCGTGACGAGCCCTCCGAGTGTCATCGATTTCTCGTGCGGTTTCCACGCCATATGCTCCTCGGGCAAGCGCTCCAGTATTCAGCGTGTATTGGCCAGCTCATGCATGGCGTCTCCGATGATCAGTTGTTTCACCATAAATTAACTCTCCTCCCTTATATAGTGATAGTACTATAAACGCGATGGAGTGGAAAGGCTTGTCTCGGTCGTTTTGGGCATCCGCAATGAATACTTAGAGCTGCTTTTTTTTGAGGATAAAGGGACAGAGTTTTATTTTTTAAAAATAAATATATGGTAATATGAGGATATGATTACAAGGAGAGGAGAAGGTAATGAAGAAACCGATTTTTCGCGCATTGCTTACGGGAGCTGCCTTTGTCATTGTTTTTTATGGTGTGCAAATACTCGGAGGCATATATATGACAAAACATTACGTCCCCGACATCATGGAACAATATGCATCTGTAGACTACTTGCAGAAAAACGTAACCGTTGGCTGGGTGGACAACACTCCTATTTGGGCGTGGCTGCAGGTATTGCCTGTCATGCTGTTTGGAGTAGCTGCATACTACTCGGCAAGGCTGCTGAAAAGCAAGCTATCGAAATGATCAGCGATAGGCTAACACTTACTTTTCAGGCCATCAACTCCCATGTCCGAAATATTTGCTGATCAACAAAAAACCGCTGCACCTTGCAATAGACAAGGGCAGCGGCTTTTAGCATGTGCGATACTTTTATGCGTCTTATTCCTGCACGAGCGAGCGGCGATACAGCGGCAGCAGCGATTCATAGGTTGAGGAAGCAAGCTTCATAAGTGCTTCGCCATCACGCAAAATCGGGTCGTCAGCCGCAATATGCTGACCGATGAGCAGCTCTGACTTCTTCACGTCGCGGAAGCGGACGAGGGCATGCTTCCATTGCTCATCCGACATTTCGCTGACGGCAGCGGATTCCTTTTTCGTATGATCAAGCGAAATGACATAAGAGGAAGGAACCTGCGCGATTACCTCATCAAGCTGATTCAAGTAAGCGGAAGCGATGCGGGATTTATTCGGCGTCTCGTAAATGAGCGCAAACCATATAAATAGATGATCGTCAAAAAGGCCCAGTTGAAAATGCGGATGCGCCTTATAGCCGCGCTTATTATTGCAAATGGCGAGCCAAGTATCCTTAGGCGGATTTACGGAACGGCGGGCATGCTTTGCTACATGCAGAAACATTTCGTCGCCTGCCTGCATGGAAAGCTCGGTGCGCAAGCGCTCGCCAATGGCGTGGAACTTAGGCTGGATTTTTTCCTGGATTCCCGCCATGCGCTCCGCTAATCCCTGAAGCTGAAACACATCGAAGTCCTCTTGTGTAAATCCTGTAAATTCGGTCGTGCTGTTTGCTATTGTATTTATGGTCATACGGTTATCTCTCCTTGCTTGGAATGAATGATAATTTCAAATAAAAAATCGCCATTTGCGTGCGATCCCGCAGCCCCAGCTTGTGAAGCATATCGGAAATATAGTTTTTGATCGTGCCTTCACTTAAAAAAAGCGATGCGGCAATTTCCTTATTGGATTGCCCCTCGGCCACGAGTCGAATAATTTGCTGCTCGGCCTGCGTCAAGCTGTAACGTGCCGCAAGCTCGCTGCTGGTCTGCTCTTCTGAAGAAAGCTCAGTTATTGCAGCTTCTTCTGTTTCTGGCATCGTAATCATGCCCGCCAGCTTGCGGGCGATATCGGGATGAATGAGCAGCGAGCCTTCATGTACGGTTTTAATGCCGTTAATAATGCGGCTTGGCGGTACGTTCTTCAGCAAATAGCCGCCAGCGCCGCAGCGGATCGCCTGCACAATATAATCGTCATCATCGAAGGTGGTCAGGATGAGGACGGCAGGAGGCTGCTCCTGTGCCCGAATGAGCCGTGTGCCTTCGACGCCATCACAGCCAGGCATGCGAATATCCATCAGCACGACGTCAACCTTCGTTGATTGCACGAATTCAGCGGCCGCCTTGCCGTCGGCGCATACCCCCGCAACGTGGAGCTCCGGGTCAAGCTGCAAAATAACCTGCATGCTTTCCCGAATGAACGGGTCGTCATCTACAATCAATACCGTAATCATGGCAGCGGCTTCCTCCTATCCTTTCACAAATGCTTGTCGCTCGCCTGCATCATTAGCAGCACTGCCGCCTAGCAGCGGGAGCTCAGTCGTCACGCTGAAGCCAACCTCCGACTGCCAGGACAGCTTTCCGCCGATTAATGAAATGCGCTCCCGCATGCCGCGCATGCCAAGCCCTGCTGTTATGGCCCCTTCGGGCACAGCCCCATTGTTGGCTATCGTTAGGGCTACGGTGTGCGGCTGAAAAAGCAGCGTTACCTTTACCCTTGTAGCGCCGCCATGGCGAACCGCATTCGTAATGGCTTCCTGCGCATTTTTGAACAAAATAAATTCCATGCTTGGATAGAGGGGGCGCGGATTTCCCTGCACCTCAAAGGCGACTGCGATGCCGAGCGCTTCGCCGGAATCTGTAACGAGTCGGTCCAGCGCATATTGCCTGGAGTCTCCTTCGCTAGGCACCGCGAGCCTGCGCACCGTTTGGCGCATCCGCTCCATGCTGTCCTGCAGCTGGTCGCGAATTTGCCCGACCGTCGCCTGCGCGCGGGCAGGGTCTGCCTGGAACAGATGCAGCGCGGCCTCGGACATCATTTTCACCCGAATCAAGCGATGCCCGAGATCGTCATGAATGTCCCGCGCAATGCGATTGCGCTCTTCAGTCTGCGCGTACTGCTCAATCTGCGAGGCGTAGCTCTGCATGCGGCGCCTTGCGGCTTCCAGCTCCTCATGGCTTTGCGCAAGTGCTGCATACAGCGTCTCCACTTGGCTGCGCTTGCCCTCTACCTGCTGGGCAGCCTGCAGCACCGCCGCAATCGTCAGCCACAGCAGCAGCATAGCAGCCATCATGCCCGGCGCTTGTTCGTGCATGGCGATCCAGAGGCATGCCCCTCCAGCCAGGGTCCATAATGCGGCCATGCCAGCTGAGGGCTTCGTGCTTAAGGCTGCTATTAAAGTAGAGAAGGGGAGCAGAAACAAGACGCCGCCAAAATGATAGGCGAACGATCCGAAGCCAAGCAGCTCTATCAACAAAATCAACGCCGTGTATTTCGGAAAGAGCGAACCTAGTTTAATGAGGGACAAAGCTATCAGTACGCCGATCGTATAAAAGGCATAGCTTGCAGCTGAAATCGAGAATACGCTGATGACTGCGGGTCCAGCAATTAATAGGCCTCGAAACCAGTGAAACGGTACGTTCATATCGGATTAGCTCCCGCAGCGCATTAGGCTTTTATCGTCCTAAGGCGTTTTTTCATTTTAATTTATATCGTTTCATTATAGCATAATCCGCCAAAAACCGGCTGTATACAGCCGGAGCCAATGATATGACTTTCGTCACCTTCATTTTGTGACTTTGTAGAGCTGTATGCTCGTGAGGCGGCGTTTTATAATGGACACAAGATGATAAACGTGGAGGGTGAGCGCTTGAAGAGCCTAGTAACATTTAAAGATGTCGTTAAAAAATATGACAGCACCATTACCGTCAATCATTTGACTTTTGATATTGGCGAAGGCGAAATATTCGGACTGCTTGGGCCTAATGGAGCGGGGAAAAGCACCTCCATCCATATGCTGTCGGGGCTGCTGCCATTGAGTAGCGGGGAAATTACCGTTGGCGGATATTCCATCCGCAAGCAGCCGCTGGACGTTAAGCGCCTCATTGGCTTGGTGCCGCAGGAGCTGGCGATTTACGACATGCTGACCGCTTGGGAAAATGTAGCTTTTTTCGCAAAATTGTATGGACTCAGAGGCAAGCTGCTGAAGCAGCGGGTGGAGGAGTCGCTGCAGTTTGTCGGGCTGCTGGAGCGGGCAAAAGACAAGCCGTCAACGTTTTCAGGCGGCATGAAGCGGAGACTGAACATTGCTTGCGCGATTACCCATCGCCCGAAGCTTATTATTATGGATGAGCCGACGGTCGGCATCGACCCGCAGTCCCGCAATCATATATTGGAGTCGGTGCGCGAGCTTAACCGTCTGGGTTCGGCCATTATATACACGAGCCATTACATGGAGGAAGTGGATGCGATTTGCTCGCGAATTGGCATTGTCGATAAAGGCAAGCTTATTGCCTGCGGCAGCAAGGAGCAGCTCAGACAGCAGGTCGGGCAGGAGGAGCGCATTATTTTTGAAGTCGATCAGGCCCATCCAGCTGCGGCGAAGGAGATGAGCGAGCATCCGGCCGTCAAGCAGATAGACGAGCAGGACGGCCAGAGAAGGCTTGAGGTTACCGTGAAGGATTCGCCATCTGTCCTTCAGGATTTGCTGTTTATTTTGCAAAAGCACGGCATTTCGCTGCGGCAACTGACCCGCGTCGAACCGAATTTGGAGTCCTTGTTCCTCCAGTTAACCGGCCGCTTGCTTCGCGATGAATAGGGGGCGGAACATGCGGACATGGTGGATTACATTAAC
Source organism: Paenibacillus liaoningensis (assembly GCF_059609455.1). Taxonomy (NCBI): domain Bacteria; kingdom Bacillati; phylum Bacillota; class Bacilli; order Caryophanales; family Paenibacillaceae; genus Paenibacillus; species Paenibacillus liaoningensis. The sequence goes on along the minus strand of NZ_JCAALU010000023.1, from coordinate 80,614 downwards.
CTATGAATGGATAAAATTGATCCGAATGCACGCGCTGCTTGTTGTGCTCGCTGGTCTTCCGCTGCTGCTCATCTATTTGCTTGGCAGCGCTTTTGACAGCGAAATCAAACCAGCGAAGGTGGCGGTATACAATGCCGATCAAGGGGCGATGCGCGAAGGTGTAGATGCTTTCTGGCAAGGAGCTGACATCCTCCCATACGTTCGTCCCGCAGCGCTCTCCTCAGAGGCTGAGGTGCGGGAGGCGGTGCAGGATGGAGCAGCCGATTACGGCGTTATCATTCCTGCTAATTATTCCGCCAAGCTTGCAGCGGGAGAAAGCGTAAGCTGGCACACCCTCGACGGTCATGACGGGAGTAAAAATATTGCGGCCCATTCTATCATTCGTTCGTACCTGTCTCAGGTGAACATGGAGGTGGCGGCCTTCAAGGTGCTTGGGCCTGAAAGCTTATCCGGGCTGGAGAGCCGCCAGACGGATGCAGCTGCACTCGTTAAAGTACAGACGCTGGGCGGCGGGTCGGACCAATCCTTCGGCTCTGTATCGGCTATCCAATATTATTCTGTCGCTTATTTGGTCATGTTTTTGCAGTATGGCGGCATGACGGGAGCGGTTTCACTGCTGCGGCAAAAAAGAGAAGGAACCTTGCAGCGCTTATATGGCATCCCTGCGTCGTTTAATAGAGTTGTAGCGGGCATCATTAGCGGTGCGGCGCTGCTCGGCGTGATGCAGACGATTATTATTATTGTTTTTACCAAGTATGTTTACGGCGTCGATTGGGGAGGGGCTTACTGGGGAATCGCCCTTATCTCACTGCTGACCATTATCGCGGGCTCTGGACTAGCACTGACGATAGCTTCTTTTGCCAAAACCGTCAAAACGATGCAGACGCTGTTTAACACGATTATTTTCAGCATGACTTTTTTAAGCGGGGGCATGGTTGCGATGATTCAGAACAAGCTCGGCCTTATCAGCAAGCTGAATATTAATTTTTGGGCGAATGCTGCTCTGCGCGGCTTAATGGATGGTTCGAGCCGCGTTCTCGTTTGGCAAAATATCGGTATATTGGCTGCTATAGCCGCCGTTCTTGCTATTTTTGCAATTATTCGTTTGCCTAAGGTGGTGAAGCAGCATGCGTAGCTTGCCAATTGCGATGCAGCTCATTCGCAGAACGATGGGGACGCGCCGGGGCTTTTTTCTAAATGTGCTGCTTCCTGCAATTGCCTTGTCGGTTATCGCTGGCTTGTTCAGCAGCCTGCAAGCGGATAAAGAAATTATTGCGGTCAGCAATGCGGATCGAGGAGCTTTCGGCGCTTATATGCTGAACATTGTGAATCAGGACTCGCTTTATGAGGTGCGCATACAGACGGATTTGACGGGCAAGCAGCTCAGGGAAGCCGTTGCTGCTGGTGACGCGGATGCGGCCATTTTTATTCCTGCCGATTTCACGGAGCGGCTGCTTGCCGGCGAGCAGCCACAGCCGGTGCTGTATCGCTGGACAGAGCAGCTGTGGAATGCCTCGCTGCTAGCCTCGCTTGAGGCTGAGGCTAGCAGCATGGCGGCTTCCGTACAATTGCTGCTAGCAGCCTCTGGCGGTGCTGCTCCTGATGCGGGGAAGCTGAGCGAGCTGCTGGAGCAGCAGGCGAAGCCTGCGGTCAGCGTAGAGCATACTCCGATGAAGCTAGGGGTAGTGGCTGCCAATCCGATTATGATTGGATCGATTTTGCTTTTTCTCATGCTGCTGGTCAGCCAGTCTGTCGGCTTTATAATGGAGGATCGGGAAATGCGGACGATGCAGCGCATGTACACGGCGCCGCTTCGCGCCTTCGATATTGCTCTAGGCAATTATTTGGGCAGCATATTGGTCGGCACCATTCAGCTTGTGCTGGTGCTCTCGCTCACTTATTTTGTATTTGGCTATTCGCCAGGCGTTTCCTTCGGTGCGATGCTTTTAGTATTGGAATGCTTTATGCTGGCGGCAATAGGCGTGATGACGGCTGTGGCGGGGCTCGTGCGAAATGCCCATCAGCTCAGCCAAATCAATTTGCTCATTGTCTCGCCTACCTCGATGATCAGCGGCTGTTTTTTTCCGCTGTCGATGATGCCGGAATTTTTGCAGAAGCTGGCCAATTTCATGCCGCAAAAATGGGCGCTGCAAGCCATTGACCGGCTGAGCACAGGCGCCGGGCTCTTAGACATTGCGCAGCCGATATTGATTTTAATGCTGTTCGCTGTCGTACTGCTTATTTTCGGCGCGGCTGTACTACGCCCAAGCCAGCAATAACGGGGATTCAGCTTCTCTATTGAATCATTTACAATAGTGCATGTACTTGCTCACTGGCGCAGCTTGCTGGTGGGGAGGGCCTGCACTATTTTTGCGTGGAATTATTTAGAGAGCGAAAAGTGAACCTTTTGACTCCGTTAATTGTTAATAGGGTGTACACGGCGAGAGCGAGAGGAGGGAAAGCGGGTTATGACGGAAAGAGAGCTGTTTGAGCAATATAACAAGGACGTCTATAAAACATGCTACTACATGCTCAGAAATGCAGCGGATGCGGAAGATATATGCCAGGAAGTATTCGTGACAGCATTCCGCAAGGAATGGCGGCAGGTGGAGCAGCTTAAAGCTTGGCTGCTGCGCTTGACAGTCAATTGCTGCCTGAATGCAATCCGCCGCTCCAAAAATGGGAGGCTTAAAGAAAGCTTAAGCGAATGGCTGTCTCGCAGACAGCCGGAAACGGTGGAGCAGGTAGTCGAGAAGCGGGAAACGGATCAAGAATACAGCAGGCTTGTGCAGCAACTGCCGCTGAAAATTCGCTCAGTAATAGCGCTGCGCTATATGCAGGAGCAGACGCTGCCAGAAATAGCAGACATTCTAGGTATTCCAGTAGGCACGGTGAAATCGCGGCTGCACAAAGGACTGAAGCTGATGAAGCAGTCGCTGGAAAGCAGTTCGACCCATAATAAACAAGGAGGCCTGTCCTATGAAGCCATCAGAGAACGAAATGATTCAGCGTTTAAAAGAAGTTAAACCGCCAGCCTATCCGGATTTTGAGGCGATGTGGCAGCGGATTGAGCAAGCAGGCGTTGAAGGAGCCATTGGCAGCAAAGGGGCTGCCCTAACAGAGGGTTCTCAGCTGAACGGAGCAGGCTTGCAGCAAGGAAAATCTAGTGCAGCAGCATCCGGGCACGAATCTGTGCGCGTTTTGCGGAAGCCGCGCAGCCTGAAGCGCGGTCTATTTATAGCAGCAGCCGTTGCTTTAGTTGCGGCGACTCCGGTTTTTGCCTATCAAATGGACTGGATTCAGCTGCTGAATGGCAGAAGCGGCATTCAATCGGCATTAGCTCAAGGGATGGGACAAAATATTGAAAAGTCGGCAGTACAGGACGATGCAACGTTTACGATTCATACAGCGGTTGTTGATGACAATCGTACCGTGCTGCTGTACAGCCTCGTTCCACCAGATGGGGAGGACGGTTATTTATCCTTCACAAATATGCATTTGACGGACTCAAACGGTAAAACGATTGATGGCAACTACTCAATGAGAGGCTGGGATGAGGCCAGCCAATCGTACCGCGGTTATTTCGAGACGGAATGGACGCCAGAGCAGTTAGTCGATAAGGTGGATTTTACGGCGTCGGAGGCAAGCTTCATCTCAAACGCGTCTCTTCCCATTGAACTGGACTTAGCAAGCGATGGCATACAAGTTTTTAATTTGGATAAGGATGGAATGGGCAAGCTGGAAGTCCAGCTTTTCAAGCAAAATGGAGACGAGGTTTTGCTATCTTCCGCGCTCAGCTTTACAGATAAAACCGTGTCGGGCTATGCTTACCCAGAGCTGACCGTCAAGAGCGGGGACACGCCGATTAAAACAAGCCGCAGCGGTACATTTGGGAAACCGGGGCCTAATGGTGAATATACGATGCAGCAATATTTTAAACAAAGCGAATTAAAGAGTGGCAATATAACGTATAGCCTAAGCTACGCACGTGAAGAGAATCGTATTGAGGGGGAATGGAATCTCCCGCTTCAGCTCGATAAACAGGCAATGCTAGCCGGTACGATTAAACGTGATGTTCATTTGCCGATTGATTTGCCGCAAGGCAGTTTTAATATTGATCAGGTTGTCATTACACCAACTCAAATTAGGCTTGCTACTAGCCATGAGCAAAAATATATGCAGTATTCCTTCAAAAATTATGAGCTTGATGTGGGAGGAACCATACTGGAAGGCCATTTTTGGGGGAGCGACGACCCGTATACCAATTCTATCCGGTTTGAGCGTCCACAGGGGCTTACTGTTACAGAGCAGACGCCGATTACGCTCATTCAAAGCTATGAGGTAACAGAGCATACGGACAAGGATGCTGTCATTCACCTGAGCAGCATAACCGAAGAGAAGCAGCACATGACAACGGAAGTAGGCGGCTACGAGGTTAAGTGGACCTATTACCGCAAAGGGGCGGATGTGTTCGTCCAAAACGAAAGCGATGACAAGACGTTCGGCGGCGTCAACCAGACGTACCGACTGGAAGGTAAGAAAAGCTTCCCTAGCGAGATATTGACCGCGAATTTCTCTGGCGATGGCATTAACAGCTCGACGGAGGTTTTCCGGAACTACGATGGAGACAATCTTGATTTGCACATGTATTACTATACGACGGATGCGCCAGACAAGGAACTCCGTACGTCTATATTGCCGCAGTAAGCGCGTAGAAGCTGCTGCTCACGCTGACAGCCGCCCCGGTTTAGGGGCGGCTTGTATTATTTTTTTACCCAAAATCCACTTTCGCTTTAAAATTAGTCAATAATCCAAGTTGCCAGAACATAAGATGGAGTATAAGATAGAAATAAGACAAAATTGTCAGAACATTTAGTCAAATTTGTGAAAGGTGTTACGACACTGTTTTGAAGGAGGGATTGCCGTGAATAAGAGCCACGAAGTCGAGTATTGCAATTTGGAGCTGCGATTTGAACGGCGGCAAATCCAAAATCTCATCCGCGATCTCATTCAGGAAGGGTACTCCTTGTATTGGAGCGAAACGGAGGTACAGTTTCTCATCTCGATTCGAACAGGCCGCAAGCTGGTGAAGCTTAAGTTTCAGCGGATGAAGGATAGCTACAAGATGGTGGGAGACTATTTAATCCGGGACGAGAGGTTGTCGGAGCTGCTGGAAAAGCTCATTAATGATTCCAGAGGTCATGCGGTGGTCAAGCGAATGAAGGATCGTCAAATCGTCATTGAGAGCATTATGTTCGGTGAGATTATACGACTTGTGGAGGTGTCCGGTATGGAACATCGGATTATTTATCAGAAGAAGCCGCTTGTGACCATGGAAGAAATGATCAAAGCTTTTCAATCCAAACGAGCAGAGGAGCGTGCCCAGGTGCTGCGCTATGAGCTTGATTACGAGCTGTCCGTTCTGTATGAAGCGCTGGAAGCTGTAGATGAGGCTGCTGTCCTTTCGTCAAAAGCAAAGCTTGGCGAGCTGCGGCTGGAAATGCTGCAACTCGAATTGTAAACGCCGTCTATTTGAGAACAAAGGTTGTACAAAATAGATAAAGCGGGTGTAGCCATTGCGGTTATTCCCGTTTTTTTTTTTTAATATAGCCCGGATGGCGGCAATGTTTGCTAGTGGAAGGTCGCATTCTGGCGCAATATAAGGTAAACTTTCTAAAGCGGTCAATAAAACTGATGGTGTTTTGATTATATTTTTAAACCCTACTAGTTTTCTTCTCTGCACAAAAGGAGTAAAATAGAGCTATTGTTGACCCAAATACAATAACAAAGGATGGAAGAACCAGATGTCTAAACAGCAAATCGGTGTAATTGGCTTGGCAGTCATGGGCAAAAACTTGGCCCTTAATATTGAAAGCAGAGGCTTTACGGTGTCGGTATTTAACCGCTCCCGCGAGAAAACGGATGACCTGATCCAGGAAGCAGCAGGCAAAAACCTCGTTGCTGCTTATACAGTTGAAGAGTTCGTACAATCGCTTGAAGTTCCGCGCAAAATCCTGATCATGGTACAAGCAGGCGCGGGTACTGATGCTACAATTGACTCCCTGTTGCCGCATCTGGACAAAGGCGACATCATTATCGACGGCGGCAACGCTTATTTCCCTGATACACAGCGCCGCTCCAAAGCGCTTGAAGATAAAGGCATCCGCTTCATCGGCACGGGCGTATCCGGCGGCGAAGAGGGCGCATTGAAAGGCCCTTCCATCATGCCAGGCGGACAAGAGTCAGCTTACAAGCTGGTTGAGCCAATCCTTACAGCTATTTCGGCAAAAGTCGGCGACGACGCTTGCTGCACATACATCGGACCAGACGGCGCAGGCCACTATGTAAAAATGGTGCACAACGGCATTGAGTATGGCGACATGCAGCTGATCTGCGAAGCTTACGACCTGCTCAAAAACGTGCTTGACGTTAGCGTTGAAGAGCTTCACAGCATTTTCAGCGAGTGGAACAAAGGCGAGCTGGACAGCTACCTGATCGAAATTACAACTGACATCTTCTCGAAATACGATGAAGAAACAGGCAAGCCGATGGTTGACGTGATTTTGGACTCCGCTGGTCAAAAAGGTACTGGCAAATGGACAAGCCAAAGCTCGCTTGATTTGGGCGTTCCACTTTCCATCATTACAGAATCCGTATTTACTCGCTTCTTGTCTGCTATGAAGGAAGAGCGCGTAGCAGCTAGCAAAGTGCTGAGCGGTCCTGCAAAACAACCATTCCAAGGCGACAGAGCGGCATTCATCGAATCCGTACGCAAAGCTTTGTTTGCAAGTAAAATTTGCTCGTACGCACAAGGTTTTGCTCAAATGCGTGCAGCTTCCGATGAGTACAACTGGAACCTGCAATACGGCGAAATTGCGAAAATTTTCCGCGGCGGCTGCATTATCCGTGCCCGCTTCCTGCAAAACATTACGGATGCTTACAACCGCGATGCGGATTTGCGCAACCTGCTGCTTGATCCTTACTTCAAGGAAATCGTTGAATCGTACCAAGGCGCATGGCGTGAAGTGGTTTCCGTGGCTGTATCGAACGGTACGCCGGTACCTGCATTCGCAAGCGCGCTTGCTTACTTCGACAGCTACCGTACAGAGCGTCTTCCTGCGAACCTGCTTCAAGCACAACGCGACTACTTCGGTGCTCATACGTTCAAACGTCTGGACAAAGAAGGCACATTCCACTACAACTGGATTCAATCTTAATCGAGCCTTTGCAGAGGAGCGAGCGGCATTATTCGTGCGGCTCGCTCCTTTTTGCTGCGGTTAAACCGTAAGACGCTTCTTTGAGCCAGCTCCGCAAACGATCGGCTTCCTGTTCGGAAGCGCGTCCGCGGTGAATGAGGCTCATGGCCGCTTCTGCAAAGCAATGAAAATTACGCAACAATCGTGGCTGCGACAAACCTGTTAAAGCAGGATCATCGTCAGCCACCTTTTTTTTAATATATTCGAGCATCCAGATAACATCTTCGCGGGAAAGCGGATGAGTGGGGTTTAAAATACGGCTAATACGCAATTCCGCCTTCTGTGCGGCTGAGCATTCACGATCATTGGTCATTACGGCAACCCTCCTACCGTTTGATATAAGCATCATTATCAACGATACGGCAAAATGAACTTTTTTATACCCGATTTGCTGTGAAAAATGATATGATGGTTGAAGAAATTAATAGGATACACTAATTTGATGGGGGCACTAGAGAATGAATCAGGAAGCAGGCCGCCACAGCAAAATTGTGCTGGTAGGCTTTATGGGAACAGGGAAATCGACCGTCAGCCGCCTGCTCGCCGAGCAGCTCGGCTATGCAAGATTCGATACCGATGAGGAAATCGAACGCTCGCAGGGCAAGCGGGTCGCAGAGCTGTTTGCGGAAATTGGGGAAGCGGGCTTTCGTGATTTGGAGAGCGGCATCATTCAAGAGCTGCTAAGCCGCAAGGAGCCGGCCATTATTGCGACCGGTGGAGGCGCTGTTTTGCGTGAAGCCAACCGGGAGGCGATGCTGGGCGGGAGTCTCGTTGTTGCCCTCAAGGCAAGCGCCGAGCAGATTATCGCGAGGGTGCAGTCCGATTCGTCAAGGCCGCTGCTGCAAGGCGACGTTGCCGCGAATGTGAACCGGATTATGGAGCAGCGCAAGCACGCTTACGATTTTGCACATCTTGTGCTGGATACGACATCGCTCAATGTGCATGCCGTATGCGCAACTATTATACAAACAAGGGAGACAAAATAAATGACAGATGTTTTAGTTACGCCCACACCTAGGCTAAACGGGGAAATTCAAGCGCTTTCCTCTAAAAATTATACGACGCGCTACTTGCTGGTCGCTGCGCTTGCTGAAGGCACGAGCACGATTTATTATCCAGCTCACAGTGAAGACAGCGATGCGATGCGCCGCTGTATTCGCGATTTGGGCGCTACGGTAGTAGAAGATGAAGAGAAAATCGTCATTACCGGTTTTGGCCGTAATCCGAAGGATGTCAAGGAACTGGACGTAGGCAATGCAGGAGCTGTGCTGCGTTTCCTGATGGCCATCGCATCGCTGTGCCCGGAAGTGACGTTTGTAAACCGTTATCCGGATTCGCTTGGCAAACGCCCGCACAGTGATTTAATTGATGCGCTCGGGCAAATTGGCGTACAAGTCACCCATAATGAAGGCAAGCTGCCGATTACGATTAAGGGCGGACAAGCGAAAGGCGGCAAAATTCAAGTGTCCGGCGCTGTCAGCTCGCAATTTTTGAGCGCCTTGCTGTTCCTGACTCCGCTGCTTGCAGAAGATAGCGAAATCGAAGTGCTGAATGATTTGAAGTCCAAGGTTGTCGTTGGACAAACGCTGGAGGTGCTGGAGCAAGCGGGCATCGTCATTCATGCAAGCGAGGATTTGATGAGCTACCGCATTCCAGGCGGCCAAAGCTACGAAGCGAAAACCTATATCGTACAGGGAGATTATCCAGGCTCGGCAGCGATTCTTGCGGCTGCGGCAGTGACGCAATCGGATGTTATCGTGCACCGTCTCGCTGAGAAAAGCAAGCAGGGCGAGCGTGCGATCGTAGATGTGCTGCGCATGATGGAAGTGCCGCTCACTCATGACAATGATATCGTTCATGTCAAGGGCAATGGCAAGCTGAAAGCTGTTGAGTTCGACGGCGACCAAGCGACGGATGCGGTGCTGGCGATGGTAGCGGCAGCTGTATTTGCTGAGGGTACCTCGCGTTTCTATGATGTTGAAAATTTGCGGTACAAGGAATGCGACCGGATTACCGACTATTTGAACGAGCTTCGCAAAGCGGGAGCAAATGTAGAAGAGCGTCAAAGCGAAATTATTGTCCACGGACGTCCGGAAGGCGTTGAAGGCGGCGTCGAAATTAATGCGCATTATGACCACCGCGTCATTATGGCTTTGACGATTGTCGGACTGCGCTCGAAGCAGCCGATCCGTATTCGCGACGCGCACCATGTAGCGAAGTCCTACCCGATTTATTTTGACCATTTGAAGGCGCTTGGTGCGAACGTAGAGTGGGTAGAATAAGCTTGCAGTAGGAGAAATAAACAGGTGGAATAAGGGAGGAGCGGTTCATATGGCATTTGAAAATCCATCACGCGAGGAAATTAAGCAGCTGCTTGAGCAAAGTGCTACTGTAGCGGTGGTCGGCTTGTCGGACAAGCCTGACCGCGTCTCTTATATGGTATCGCAGGCGATGCAGGCTAAAGGCTATCGCATCATTCCGGTTAATCCGGCTGTGAAGGCGGCAGAAATTTTGGGTGAAACCCGATACGAAACGTTAAGTGATATTCCATTTAAAGTGGACATCGTTAATGTGTTCAGACGCAGCGAGCATACCCCGCAAGTCGCGGAGGAAGCCGTTGCAATTGGTGCGAAAATTTTGTGGCTCCAGCTTGGCATCGCTAATGATGAAGCAGCGAACATCGCTGAAGCTGGTGGATTGCAAGTGATTATGGACCGCTGCATTAAGGTAGAGGATTCGATTTTGCTGCCGCAAGGAAAATCCAAAACCTGACTGTAATAAAAAACCGATCGATTTAACACAATAAGAAAGGCTTCAAGGGGCGATGCAGCATGTCGTTCATGAAGACTTTCTTTTTTAATGTCGAGGAGGACAACACGTGAATCAAATGTCGCAACAGCCAGGATATTTCCAAGGGCAGCAAGGTCAACTGGGTCAACAAGGTCAATTTTCGAACAACTATCAGCCATCGGGCTTCGTACAGTCGCATTATCAAGGCCAACTGAGCGAGCCAACCTTTAACCAGAACCCAAGCAGCATTGTGCAATCTCCAATTGGCGGTTATCAGGCGACGAATCAGCACAGCTACAGCTCTGCTGCATATTTGCCAAGCCATCAACAAAATGCGGGAATGATGCAGCATCAATATCAGCCGAATAGCGGCTACCAATCGCACACGTCGCATTACCAAGTTCCAAGCTATACGTCGCACCAAAGCTCGGCTAATTATGGGGCGAACCCGGTGATCTCGCACCTAGGCTATCAAGCGAGCCCACAGCAGCACTATGTACAGTCTCACACGGGATACGCGGGCCAAAACTTCTCGAGCGGCGGATATGCAGGTCTGTCCAATAACATGTCCAATAATCAAAACCAAACGCATGGCGGCATGCCCGTACAATCGGCGACAGGACAAAATCCGGTGTACCACGCAACGAACGCTTATGCACAATCCGGTCCGGTCATTTCGCATTTGGGATGGCAAGCTGGACAAAACCGCTAAGCTATATACGCAGGGCTTAAGCTAAGCCCTCCCCTGTATCGTTTTATAGGAAGAATCATCAACAGGAGCGGGCCGAGAGGCCCGCTCTTCACTTTGACAAAACGTGCGGAAAGCCTTACCATCGAGAAAAAGACATTTTAATCCGCAAAGGGGGTACGAAAGTGAATATATTAGGAAGCCTGCAGCAGCTCGGAAGAGCATTTATGCTGCCAATGATTGTGCTTCCAGCAGCAGCCATATTTTCGAGCCTCAGTCAATTGCCGTGGGATTATATTGGACTGCCGCAGCTTACGCTTTATTTGCAGGCCGCAAGTCACGCCATTTTTACTTACCTTCCTTATTTGTTTGCGGTAGGCATTGCGCTTGGAATGACGGGAAATGCGCTTGCAGCTGCTTTAGCGGCACTTGGCGGGATGTTCATTTATGTGGGCATTACCCAGACGGCTGTGCCGGAAATTGAGCCGACGGTGTTTATCGGAACGTTGATGGGCATCATCTCAGGCTTTAGTTATGAACGATTTAAGAACTTGCGTTTGCCTGAATACATACAATTTTTCGGAGGGCCGCGGTTTGTACCGCTGTTTGTCAGCTTTATATCGGTCTTATTTTCCATATTTATGATTGGACTAACGCCATATATTGAACGCATGCTTGAAGAGCTTGGCAACATTGTAGCTTCAGGAGGCGGGTTCGGTGTTTTTCTTTATGGTTTTGTCCATCGGATTTTGGTCGTGTTTGGCCTGCATCATCTCGTCAGCCATGTGTTCTGGTTCCAGATTGGCAGTTATACGATGGCAGATGGGACAACCGTATATGGCGATTTGCCGCGGTTTTTCGCTGGCGATCCCACAGCAGGCGTATTCATGGCGGGAATGTACCCGACGATGATGTTTGCCCTGCCCGCTATCGCGCTTGCCATTATTCATGAGGCGAGGGAGGATCTTAAGCCTAAAATCCGCAAAACGTTTATGTACGCGGCTCTAGCCTCCTTTTTGACTGGTGTGACCGAGCCTGTAGAATTTGCCTTTCTGTTCGTTGCGCCTTATTTGTTCGTCGTTCATGCGCTGCTGTCGGGCGTCATTATGTGGGTGACGTATGAGCTTGGCATTCGCCATGGCTTTTCTTTCTCGGGCGGGGCGATTGATTTTATCGTCAACGAGCATTTGGCTACGCGCGGCTGGCTGCTTATTCCAATCGGTATCGTAGTCGGGCTCATTTATTATTTTTTGTTCCGCTGGGCGATCGACCGTTTTCAAATTCCGACCCCTGGGCGCGAGGAAGGCTCGCATCTCGATGAGTGGGCTGGCGATATTCCGCAGCGTGCGCCGCTTATTTTACAGGCGATTGGCGGCAAGGACAATATTGTGAAAATGGAGTCCTGCATTACGCGGCTGCGATTGAAGGTAGCCAATGAGAAGCAGCTTGATATCGCAGCGCTGCGCAATTTGGGGGCAGCCGGTGTCATTCGCCTCGGCGGCGGCAATGTGCAGGTCGTCTTCGGCACATATTCGGAGCTGATTCGCGGGGAAATTTTGAATACCATTCAGCGGGATCAGGAGCAGGTGCTGTTCAGCTCGCCAATGCAGGGAAAAATGATCGCGCTCAGCGATGTGCCCGATCCGATTTTTTCCGGCAAGCTTGTTGGCGATGGGGTTGCGTTCATACCGGATAAAGGGGAGCTTGTCTCGCCTGTCAAAGGTGAAGTTATTCATATTTATCCGACGATGCATGCGATTGGCATTCGAACGCCGGAAGGGCTTGAAGTGCTGCTTCATATCGGCATTGACACGTCCCTGCTTGGCGGCAAAGGCTATTTCAAGGCTGCTGTCAAAGAAGGGGACAAGGTGCTTCCCGGCGACCTGCTCATCCGCTTTAATTTGCAGCAGGTGCGCAAGGAGAGCAAATCGCTGGCTACTCCGATGGTGATTACCAATTCGGATATGGTGCGTTCATGGCGATTTGCGCCATATAAAACCGTTAAAAAAGGACAATCTTCCGTGATGTCGGTCGTGCTTAAAGAGATACAAGTTGGAGGGGAAAGGCCATGATACAAGGTATTGGAGCGTCAGCAGGCATAGCGATCGGAAAATCTTTCGTATTGCCCAGCTGGGAGTGGGAGCTGCCGGAGCAGCGCATCGATGTTGCTGATTTTGCCCGTGAGTTCGAGCGAGTATATGAAGGCATCCGAACGTCAAAATTCGAAATCGAGCAAATGAAGGACGAGCTGCGGGAAGTGGTTGGCCCTTCGGAAACCCATATTTTTGACGCGCATCTTGCGATTTTGGACGACCCGGTGTTTATGAATGAAATTCAAGGCATTATTAGCCGGCAATACAAGGCAGCAGAAGTAGCGGTCAAGGAAGCGATCGATCATTTTGTGACGATGTTTGATTTGCTGGATGATGAATATATGAAGGAGCGCGCGCTGGATATAAAGGATGTCGGCAATCGGCTGCTTAAGCATTTGCTAGGCGTGCCGGAAATTAAGCTTCCATCCAACACGAAGCCGTTTATTCTCGTCGCCAAGGAGCTTTCTCCTTCGCAGCTTGCCCATATTAATCCGCAAAATGTGCTTGGCATCGTAACGCTGGCAGGAAGCACGACTTCCCATTCCGCTATTATGGCGAGGGCGCTCGGCGTACCGCTCGTTGTTGGCGTGGAAGCGAAGCTGGAGGAACCGATTCAGACGGGCCAGATGATCGTGCTCGATGGCGGAGACGGTGTCATGTATGTGCAGCCGGAGCAGGAAGTTATCGCGCTGTATTCGGCGAAGCAGCGACAGCAGCAGGAGGCGAAAACCCGTCTGCGCGATATCGTCGATCATAAGTCGATGACGCCGGATGGCAAGCGGCTGGAGCTGGCCGCTAATATCAGCTCCTTCAAGGAGCTGGAAATTGCTTTGTCCAGCGGAGCGCATGGCGTCGGCTTGTTCCGCACCGAGTTTTTATATATGGACCGCAATCGCTTCCCGCTGGAGGAGGAGCAGTTTGAAGTATACCGCAGCGTAGCGGAAAAGCTGGAAGGCAAGCCGCTCATCATTAGGACGCTTGATATTGGCGGTGACAAGCAGCTTGATTATTTCAATATTGCCGAGGAAGACAATCCGTTTCTAGGCTATCGGGCTATCCGCATATCACTGGATCGCAAAGATTTGTTTAAAGTGCAGCTTAGAGCCATATTGCGGGCAAGCCATTTTGGACAGGTCAAGCTAATGTACCCGCTCATCTCTTCGGTTGAGGAAGTTCGTGCAGCCAATGCGGTATTAGCGGAGGCGAAGCAGGAGCTGGAGCAGGAAGGCCAGCCGTATAACCGGAATTTGCAGGTAGGTGTTATGATCGAGGTTCCGGCTGCGGTAATCATTGCCGATCTGCTTGCAGGAGAGGTTGATTTTTTCAGTATTGGGACGAATGATTTAGTGCAGTTTACCCTTGCTGTAGACCGGATGAATGAGGAGATATCGCATTTGTACGAGCCCTTCCATCCCGCAGTGCTGCGGATGCTTAAGCTGACGATTGATGCGGCGCGCCGCAGCGGCATTAAGGTGGGCGTTTGCGGAGAGCTGGCAGGGGATGCCAAGGCGCTGCCGATATGGCTAAGCCTCGATGTTGATGAGCTTAGTATTTCTTCGCATTCTTTGCTGCAGGTGAAAGAGCGGCTGCTCCGCACAAGGCAGGAAGACAGCCGCTTGCTGCTGCCTAAGCTGCTGGAATGCCGCACGAGTGCGGACATTCATGAGCTGCTAGGACAGTTTATGGATGAAAATGATGCCAGAAGGCAAAGCGCCTCTATTTCTTAAAATATAAGAATTTATAAGTATTACATTTATAAATAGACTTATATTTCATCGCGAAACGGTTGTTTTGCCGCCAAAGGACGGCTTCAGCCGTTTACGCTTGGCCTTTGTATTGCTCTAAAGCGTCAACGAAAGCTTTGGCGTATGGCGGAAGATCGGGCGGACGTCTCGCAGAGATGAGGTTTCCGTCTACGACAACCGCCTCGTCAAACCATTCGGCACCAGCGTTTTCCATATCGTCGCGAATGCCTGGCGTAGAAGTGACTTTCCGTCCTTGCAATATTTTTGCAGAAATGAGCACCCAGCCAGCGTGGCAAATTTGGCCAATCGGCTTGCCAGCTGCATCAAGCTCCTGCACAAGCTCAAGCACTTTAGGGTAGCGGCGGAGCTTGTCCGGCGCCCAGCCTCCGGGAACGAGCAGGCCAATAATGTCGCTGCTGTTCACTTCATCAAAGCTGAGGTCGGCAACGGCGGGCACGCCATATTTTCCAATATGCTTCTTGCCCTTCTCAGGACCTGCATATAGTACGGTAGCTCCCGCTTCGCGGGCGCGATATACCGGATACCACAGCTCCAAATCTTCGAATTCATCATCAAGTAAGCAAATAACGGTTTTATTGTGTAATGACAAGGATTTCCCCTCCAATTCATATTGTCTTACCTATTGTATCGAAGGAGAACTTATGAAGCAAACAATAGCAAAGCGTTCGGTGCGGGTGCTTCGCTGTATTCCAGCCGTGCTAGTCATGACAGCGATTTTTGCTGCATCAGCGACGACGGGCGAAGAGATGAATACGCTGCTGCCGTTTTTTCAAAAGCTGTTCCCGCAAATGGCGAGCTTTGATTGGGGACATTTTGTCGCTTATTTTATGCTCGCCGCCACCATCGATTTCGCTATCGGTGCGAGAGCCGACCGTATCGTAATCAAAGTGTTGATTGTGCTGCTGTGCGGCCTGTATGGCATCACTGATGAATTTCATCAGTCCTTCGTAGGGGGCAGAATGCCGGATGCGGCCGATGTCCGCAATGACATGATTGGGGCTGCAGTGTGGGCTGTTCTGGTGGCGCTGCCGCCAGTACGCCGATTATGGCGGCGTATCGCCCGGTAGTCCAGTTTATTCAAAGGACATCAATCAGAATACAGCGGCTGTCAGTATTCCAGGCTTTCACCCCATGGCGGCCAACGCTTGGAGCCTGCATTTATCGTTCATTTTTAATAGTAAAAATTACATAAGTCTGCAAGCAGGAGTTTTTGCGAAAAAGGTCGAATATTTTACGCATCTCAAATTATGAGCATAAACGGAGATGAAGGGCGGTACAGCCGTCCGCGTGAAGGAGTGGACCAACTTGGAAAAGCGGTGTCATTGTGGTGACATCATGAAGATGAAGCTGCGTACCGTCATTTATTCTGGGAAAGTGGAAATAGACAATGTGCCTATTTATTCCTGCGTGGCCTGCAGTCGAAGCGAAGTGTTTCCGGAAGTGAAGCCCGATTTGACTGGTCTGATTGCTCAGCTTGGTGCAGAGCCATCGAAGCAGACCTTTTTTTTCGATGAGTGCAATGAATGGGCGAGCCTGCTCGTCATTGCTAGAAACACGAAGAAGCAATCCGATCCTGCTGCGGTGGAACGGCTTATTCAGGAGCGCATCGATGCGCTGCTGGACCTGCTGCTGCTTGCTCAAGCGCTTGAGGACCAAGTATGGATAGCGGATATTACGAAGCGGCTGGGCCAAATCAGCCGGCCGACAAGGCATACATAACGCAATAAAACGATGAGAATGCGAGCAGTTGCTTGTGCGGAAATGAAAGCGCCCCGGCGCTGACATTGCGAAAAGTAATATTTTGTCGTATGATTATTCTATTGTGCAGTGGGCGAAAGTAAAAAATCTGAGATAATGGAGAGAAGGACCTTGACGGTAACCATTTATGATGTAGCAAGAGAAGCAGGAGTATCTATGGCTACGGTTTCCCGGGTTGTCAATAACAATCCGAATGTGAAACCCGCAACCCGCAAGAAGGTTTACGAGGCCATTGAGCGTCTGGGATACCGTCCTAATGCGGTAGCTAGGGGCCTTGCCAGCAAGAAAACAACGACTGTTGGTGTCGTAATTCCCGATATTTCCAACGCTATTTTTGCGGAAGTGGCACGGGGCATTGAAGACATTGCGAATATGTACCACTATAATATTATTTTGTGTAATGCGGATAAGAAGAAGGATAAGGAAATTCGCGTTATTAACACGCTGCTGGAGAAGCAGGTTGACGGATTGCTCTTTATGGGCGGAGCAGTAACGGAAGAGCATATGCAGGCGTTCAAAACAACGAATGTCCCGATCGTATTATGCGCAACGACTGATGAGAACGGCGAAATTCCTTCCGTTGATATTAATCATGAGGAAGCGGCTTTTGATGCGGTCAACAAATTGCTGGAGCAGGGCCACCGCCGCATTGCGATGATCAGTGGCACGTTGCAGGACCCTGCGAATGGCTATGCCCGTTTCCAAGGGTATAAGCGCGCGCTGGAGACAGCTGGCATTGCTTATGATGACACGCTTGTCCGTATCGGCAACTACCGTTATGAATCTGGTATCGATGCCATGAAATATTTTATTGAGCTGGACGAGCGTCCAACTGCGGTATTCTCAGCGACAGATGAGATGGCGATTGGTGCCATTCATATGATTCAAGACTCTGGTCTGAGCGTGCCAGGCGATATTTCAGTTATTAGCGTAGATAACAGCCGCATGGCTTCGATGGTTCGTCCGCAATTGACAGCCGTTGCCCAGCCTATGTATGATATCGGAGCTGTATCGATGCGTCTGCTCACAAAGCTGATGAATAAAGAAAATGTGGATCACTCCAAAGTCATTTTGCCGCATGAGATGATTGTGCGCCAGTCTGTTGGAGGGGTATAGGAAGCATGACTTTTAACAAAATCGGCATCATTGGGGCGATGGTGGAAGAGATAGAACTTCTCGGCCAGCACGTCCAAGTAACGAAAGAAACCGTTAAGGCTGGCATCACTTATTACGAAGGCCAGTTTCATGGCAAGACCGTTATTTATTGCAAATCCGGTGTTGGCAAAGTGAACGCTGCTGTATGTACGCAAATTTTAATCGATTTGGGTGCGGACTGCGTGCTGTTTACTGGCGTAGCCGGAGCCGTTGATCCAAGCCTGAATATTGGTGATATTGTCGTATCTACGAGCTGTGTTCAGCATGATATGGATTGCACGCCGCTAGGCTTCGCCCGCGGTGAAATTCCATTCCATGCGCGTTCGGAGTTTGTGGCGGATGAGCGGCTAGTCCAACTGGCCGTTGATTCTAGCAATCGCTTGTTCGAAGGGCGCAGCTTGAAAGGCATCGTGTTATCCGGTGACCAATTTATTGCGAGCCGCGAGACGGTTGGGCTGTTGCGTGAGACGATGAATGGCGCTTGCGCCGAAATGGAAGGCGCTTCAGTAGCCCATGTATGCGACATGAATGAGGTGCCATTCGTGGTCATCCGCTCCATGTCGGACAAGGCTGACGGATCTGCGCATGTCAATTTCCCAGAGTTCACGGTGAAAGCAGCTAACAATTCCTACGCCATTATTGACGACATGCTTCGACATATTTAGTTCATAAGAAGGTATCAAACCGCCATCCGGGCACACGGGATGGCGGTTTTTGTCGTTGGAAATCAGTATTCAAAATAGGAAATAGATAGAAATAATTATATTCCGATAGGAATTATCTATTTTAATTGACAGCGATAGGAAAACCATTGTACGATTCATCTTGCCACCAGCATTTTACTATTTTTGGTTAAATGAGGAGGAGAGAAGAAAAAAGAGAGCGTAGAGCAGCGCGGAAACGATTTAAAAGACCGAATATTCTGAAAATAAGGCTGTTGGCGCAAATTAAACTTTAGGATAGGTGGAGATAGGTAATGGCAGACGTTAGCTGTGTCGTATGCAAATCGGAAATTAGTGTTGAGTCTGATGCAATAAGCGGAGAAATCGTAGAGTGCTCGTCATGCGGACAAGAGCATGAGGTGCATGCCGTAAATAATAGCATTTCAGTTGCATTAGCTCCCGAGATTGAAGAAACTTGGGGCGAGTAAAGGAGCCAGGGGATGAAGCAGACAAACACGGATATTTTGCTATGTGTGACGAAGCTGCGTGAGGAAGAGAAGCGAATCTATGAGCTGCTCCAGCAGGCTGGACATCACGTCCAAGTAAATCTGGATTCGATGGAGCTGCCGCTTGAGCAGGGCTGGGCGGATCAGTATGGCATCGCACTCATTCGCTGCCTCTCCCAGAAAAAAGCGTTAAGCCGCTCAACGATGCTGGAGTTATCCGGCATTGAAACGATTAATTCCGTTAAAGCGATTAACATTTGCACAAATAAAATTCATCAAGCAATCGTGTTCCAAAAGCATAACATTCCACAGCCCCGCTTCAAGGTCGCTTTTACAGCAGACAAAATCCTCGAATCGTTCGAGGATTTTGGCAACATATTTGTAATCAAGCCACCCAGCTCCTCCTGGGGAAGGGGCATTGCCCGCATTGTCGGCAAGGAATGCCTAGATGGCTGGATTGCAGCACGGGAATCGCTTGATCCGACCCAGCAGTCCTTTCCAGTACTCGTACAGGAATACGTGGATAAGGGGGATTATGATATTCGCGTTGTCATTGTCGGCCGCAAGCCAATCGTAGCGTTTCGCCGGGTGTCGGTCGACAACTGGAAGACGAATACGCATTTGGGGGCTGAGGTTGAACCTATTGCTGTCAATAAGGAAATAGAATCGATTTGCAGCAAGCTGACCGAGGTGCTCGGTGAAGGCATCTACGGTCTGGATTTATTTTATGACTATCAAAATAAACGATATCTCGTATGCGAGGTTAATCAAAACCCGGAGTTTTCGAAGTCCTGGAAAATTCATGGCGTCGATGTAGCCGCTCATATCGCGCTTTATTTGCAGGGGAAATTGGCCTCCAGAACGAGGCAGGAGGTTAACGCCTAACGCAATTTAGATGATCGAGCTCCAGTTTAAACGACGAATCATTAAACAGTAACCATGAACCATGAACCATGAACCACGAAAGCAAGCTACGGATAAAGGAGAATCGGCGATGGCCCATACGACAATTATTACAGCTCCAGAGAAGGTGACACCAGTAATCAAAAAGGAGCAATATTTTTCTCTTTCCTTTGTTTTATCCCGTGTGCTGAATTCGGGCGTCATCATGAGTATTGAAAAAAATGAGAGTGAGCTCAAGGGGCTAGAAAAAAGCATCGGCAAGCTGACACAAAGCAAATATGTTTCCTTGTTCAACAGCTATACGGGCGCGGTGCATGCCGCGCTTTGGGGACAGGATATCGTCCATGGCTCGCTGACGCGCCTGGAGGAAGCAAGCGAGCAGGATCAGCGTTTTGCAAGCTGGCTCGGAGTAGGGCTGGTCACGGACTCTGATGTGCAGCAAGGCTTCGAGAAGGTAACGGTGACGTGGGATAACTTGCCCCGCATTGAGCAAGAGCTACAGCCTAAGCTGCACAAAGCACCCGTGCTGGTGCTGGATTTCACGGAGCTTGGCTTCGGCCCCTGCGCCTCAATCTCGGTAAATGACGAGAGCGTATGGACCAAGGCGGAGCGTCTAAAAATATTCGGCGCCTTCGATTTGAAGACGATGTGGACGCAGGAGGAGGCGGAGCCGGACATTCAGCCAGGCGCACAGTTTAACTACAGGCTCAGCCCGCTTGTGGCGGCATGCGTCAAATTATCGCTTCTAAGGAGGAATAGCGGCTATGAAAACTGATTTTATCCGCAAGCCGCTGAGCTTGCCATCGGAAGCCTGGATTAACGAGCAGCTTGCTTATTATGGAGGCCCAGCCGTCATTCCCGAGGATAGCCGGAAGACGACCTTTCCTTCCATTACGAAAGAAGATATCGTTCAAATGCTAGTGTCCATTCAGCAAAGCCCGGAAGAAGTGATTCATGAGTTTACGGAAAAATACCGCAGCTACGTTGGGGCGAATTATGCGATCGCTACGGCAAGCGGGACGTCAAGCCTGCATCTGGCGCTCGTTGGTGTTGGCGTACAGCCCGGGGATGAGGTCATCGTTCCGGCGTTTACGTTTATTGCGACCGCACAGGCCGTTGTGGCGGCAAAAGCGATCCCTGTATTTGTGGATATTGATCCACTGACCTATAACTTGAATCCTGCGCTGGTGGAACAGGCGATCACGGCGAGGACGAAGGTTATTATGCCTGTCCATGTCCATGGATTGCCAGCTGATTTGGCGCAGCTCAGGGCACTCGCTGACAAGCATGAGCTGCGGCTGGTGGAGGATGCCTCCCATGCGCATTCGGCCTCCATTGGCGGCCAGCTGTGCGGATCTATCGGCGATGGAGCGGGGCAGAGTCTAATGGCGGACAAAAACTTTCCTGTAGGCGGAGAGGGGGGCATCGCCTTCTTCAAGGAGCGGGAGGATTATGAGCGAGCTTTGAGTTTTTTGCAGGAGACGGGCATTGATTACCGCATGTCTTGGATCGCTGCAGCGTTTGGCATTAGCCAGCTGGAACGTTTGCCGTATTACGATGCGATCCGGGCGAGAAATGCGAGCTATTTAACGAATATTTTAACGCAAACGAAGCTGTTTAAAGGTCCGCATGTGCCTGAGGGACATAAGCATAGCTACAATATGTACCGAATAAAGCTGGACCCGGAAGCGGCGGGACTGGGAGATTTGCCGGATTATCAGGTGAAAGAGGCCATTCAAGAGCTGGCATCGAGCGAAGGCGTCTTTGCACGGGAATGGCAAAACGTGCCGATACCGGGCCATCTGCCGTTTCAAAATCGCAAAGGGTTCGGCAGAGGGTATCCCTTTACGCTGTCCGAGCGCAAAGACTTTGGTTATCATATCGACCGCTTCCCCGAGACGCTGGGCATGCTGCGCTCAACGCTGACTATTTGCCGAGAGCTTCGCTCACCCATTGAATATGAGCGCATAGCCGCCTATGCGCTGGCGTTTCAGAAAATTGATGCGAACCCGGCGATTATTCGTGAACTCGTGCTTCAGAACACGGCGGCCAAAAAATCATATGAGAGGGATGCGAGGCTCGGATGAGTGTAATTGAGAGCAGCGTGAAGCGCGTCGCCATTTTGGGCGGCAATGGCTTTACAGGCGGGGAGCTTTATCGCCTGTTGAAACGCCATCCTTATTTCAAAGTTGATTTTGTATCTTCGGAATCGAAGGCGGGGCTGCCGCTGGATAAATTTTTTGTTTCGTCGGCGCGCCAGAAACGGGCGGATGGCGGAAAGTTTCAAAAGCTGGCTTCGCTTTCTGGACATTATGATTTCATCTTTTCCTGTCTGCCGACCGGGGTATTGCCCCGACATATCGACCATATTGCCGAGCATGCCGAATATGTGATTAATGTCAGCGGCGATTATCGCCTGAACGATCAGGAGCTGCTGCGGCAGTATTATCCAGAGAGCCTCAGCCATCCGGCGCAAGGGGGCAGCCATTATTTTATTCCAGAGTTCAGCGATATTAATTTGGAGGCGAAGGTCGTCAATTTGCCTGGCTGCATGGCGGTCGCAACGATTTATACGCTGTTTCCGCTGCTGGCAGCTAATCTGATTGAGCCGCGCGTCATCTCGGACGCCAAGACGGGCTCCAGCGGCGGCGGCAAGGCGAGTACGGAGCATCACGCGGAGCGCGCCCATAACTTCCGTCCTTATAAAGTGCATGGGCATCGCCACAGGCCGGAAATCGAATTTGCGCTGGAGGAGCATCTGGAACGTTCCGTGGAGCTGCAATTTTCCGTACACAGCCTGGATTTGCCGCGAGGCATTCTCGTTACCTCCTATTCCTTGCTGAAAGAGCATGCGAGCGAAATCGATGTGAAAAAAGCATTTTATGGCGCTTATGCGGCAAAGCCGTTTGTCCATTATTTCAATTCCAAAAACGGCTCCTATTCGTATCCGATGATCAAAACGACAGCCGGGACGAATTACGCTGAAGTCGGCGCTTATGTAGAGGGGCGCAATTGCGTCTCGATTGCCTCGATCGACAACTTGATTAAAGGAGCGGCGGGACAGGCGATTCAGGCGGCGAACCTGTACAGCGGCATTGCGGAGGAGGCAGGCTTACAATTTGAGCTAGAGGGGGCGTGGCCTTAATGTCAAGCCAGAGCTTGTACGTCATTAAGCTCGGGAGCAGCACCATTATGCACCATCCCGAAGTGTTTGCCGAGCTCAATGATCTGGTGCAAAAAGGGAAAAAGGTGCTGCTCGTTGCCGGTGGTGCAGAAGGCATCCGGCAAAAATACGAGCAGCTGAACCGGAGCATTCCGGTTCTCGCTTTAGCGAATGGAGACGAGGCGCGGTACTGCTCTCCATCAGAGATGCCGCTCATTCGGGAGGCGTATCAGGAGTTTATTTTAGCGAAGATCCATGAGCAATTAAAAAGCTACGAGCTCAAAGTATTCGCCCAAATTGGCGGTGACAACGAGGTTGTATTTGGACAAAAATCGAAGCCGGTTAAAGCCGTCAAGGATGGCAAAACGGTTATCGTTCGCGATTCCCTGTTCGGCTCTTTTACAGGCTGCAACGTCGATTTTCTACAGGGCGCCCTGCAGGTATTTGATGTCGTATGCTTGACACCGCCTATTTATGACCGTGAGCTAAGCGAATATATTAACATCGATGCGGACATGCTGGCCGCTCATCTTGCAACCGAGCTTGCAGCCGAGCATTTGCGATTTGTGACAGGCACGGCAGGGCTTTTGGAAAATGTGGATGAACCAGCTTCTACGATATCCGACGTCTACTTGGGCGATGACATTCATTCCATCAAAGGACGGATGAAGCAAAAGGTACGGGCGGCGAATCATGCCATCAGCAAAGGCATTTGCGACGTAAGCATAACGGGCCCCCATTCGCTGAATCGGCCGGGCACAGGAAAAACATGGTTTTGGAATATGCAGCGGGATGCAAACGGAACGGATTTGCTTAGAAAAGCAATTCGAATTCCATCAGTGTCCGGCGACGAGTCCGAGCTTGCCGACTATTTGCTGAATGCGGTTCAACTGCCAGAGGTAAACGGCTTTGTCGATGAGGCGGGCAATGTGGTGTTCCGCAAAGGCAACGGGCCTAATCAGCTGCTGCTGCTCGGCCATCTGGATACCGTGCCCTATAATTGGCCTGTTGCATGCGATGAGGAGCGAATTTCTGGCCGGGGAACGGTCGATGCCAAGGGCAGCCTGCTCAGCTTCATTCAAATGCTTTATGAGGCCAAGGTGCCAGAGGATGGCTCGCTGCTCGTCATTGGAGCGGTGGAGGAGGAAGTATCTTCGTCCAAGGGGGCCTTCTATGTCAGGGATCATTACCGGGCGGATGCGGTCATTATCGGCGAGCCGAGCGGGGAGGACAGCTTGACCTTAGGCTACTACGGACTATATAAGCTGAGTATCGCCATAAGCAAGCCGCAGGAGCATTCCGCCGGCAAGGACAGCATTAGCGTGCTGGATCAGCTTTATACGATTGTGGCGGATATCCGGCAGCAGGTAGGGGGCGTTGACCCGAACCATCTGTCATCTCTTATTGATATAAAACATAGTAATCATAATGGAATACTTAGTACTGTGGGCATTTTAAATTTTCGGATTTCCCCTGATGCGGGCAAGGAGTATGCGAAGCAGATCCAGCTTGATTATGGCGATGGGGTTTCTGTAACGGTGCTGCGGGCTACGCCGGGCTTCGCAAATCCGCGAAACAACCCATTAGTGAAAGCCTTTGTACGCAGCTTTGCGAGTAAGGGGAAAGCGATTCATTATATTAAAAAGCGTGGAACAAGCGATATGAATACGCTGGCTACGACTTGGGAGGGCGTACCAATGGTCGCTTACGGCCCAGGTGATGCGAGCCTCGACCATACAAATGAGGAGTATTTGCAGCTCAGCGAGGTGCATGGCGCGCGAGCGATTTTGCGGGGAGCAATTGAGGAATGGTATCGCCTGCGATCGGAGGAGGGTTCCTATGGGTACGTTGGTACAGTCGGCAAGTCATTCAGCTGAGTTTGAACAATTGCTAGCAAAGGCGCAGGCTGCGCGCAGCTCTATTATCGATATGGCGGCTCGTGAGACAGGCTGCCATATCGGCGGCAGCTTGTCGGTCATCGATTTGCTCATAGGCGCCTATGCAAAATATCATCAGGACGAGAATACGGCCATCGTGCTGAGCAAAGGTCATTCCGCAGCGGCATTATATGCAGCGCTGTACCAGTACGGAATTTTATCGGATGATCCAGCGGCCTCCTACGGCGGGGCAGATTCGCTATTCACCGGGCATCCCAACCCGAAGCTGCCTGGCATCCCATTTGCGACGGGCAGTCTCGGTCACGGGGTAGCCTATGCAGCTGGCTGGGCGCTCGGACAAAATCTGCGGCGTACGAGTGGGCTCGGCATTGCCATTGGCGGCGATGGCGAGCTTCAGGAAGGGCTGTGCTGGGAAACGGCACAGCTCGTGCAGGCGAAGGGCATTACGAATTTTATTTATGTCGTCGATTGCAACGGAGGTCAGAACGACGGCTTGCTAGCCGACATATCGCCGCTGCCGAATTTGCGGGAGCGCTTTGAAGCGTTTGGCTTTCAGGTGAAGGAGATCGACGGCCATGATCTGGGGCAAATTATTGCAGCGCTGGAGCCGGACGGGGAGAAGCCGCTGGCGATTTTGGCCCACACGGTGAAGGGCAAGGGCGTAGCTGCCATTGAAGGCAATCCGCATGCCCATTATGCCAAAATTTCCGAGAAAATAGCGCTGAAATGGAAGAGGGGCTTGCAATGAGCAGCTTGGCAGCAAGAGAGGCCTACAAAGATGAATTAACGAAGCTGGCAGCGGATAATGGGAACATTATTTGCTTGGAGGCGGACTTGGGAGGGAAGGAGCATCCTTTTCAGCAAAGCTATCCGGATCGTTTCTTCAATCTAGGCATAGCAGAGCTCGCCAGCGTAGATATTGCTGCGGGGCTGTCGAAGGCAGGCTTCGTGCCGTTTTTCTCGACCTTTGCGTCATTTGCTGCTCTGCGGGCAGCAGAGGGCGTGAAGCTGGCGCTAGGGTATATGGGTGAAAATATTAAAATCGTCGCCGCTTACGGCGGTGTATCGGGTGGCTGGTTCGGGACAACGCATCATTGTCTGGAGGACATTGCGGTTATCCAGACGTTCCAGAACATCCGTATCGCCTGTCCTCATGGGGAAGCGGAGACGCGTAGGGTCGTACAGGAGGCCGCAGCGTCGAAGGAGCCCTATTACATCCGCCTGTCGCGCAATGACAAGTTCGACAGCCTCGCCCGTGATGAGTCAAGCAGCTGCCGCGAGCTGTTGTTCGAAGGCGCTGTCCGCAGCGATGCGCCGCTGTGCCTGGTGTCGATTGGCGAGCAGGCTACTGAAATATGCAGCCGGATTTATCAGGAAAATGAGCGGGTCAATCATGCGCATCTTTGCTATGTCGACCGCGACAGCTTGAAGCGCTACAAAGCGGAGCTGCAAGCGGCAGCGGGAACGTTCCTCGTTGTAGAGGAGCACCGGGCTGCTGGCGGTACAGCGTCAAGTCTCGCCCTGCTGCTGCCGGAGAGCCAGGTCTACTCGCATGATTGCGGCGAGGAATGGCCGATGTATGGCGGCAGCCATGCTGATGTGCTGCATTATTTAGGCTTTGGCTATGAAGCGCTGACAAGGCAGATCGCAGAGCTCGGAGGAGATGCCGATGATTTTTAGTGTGCTGCGGCCAGCGAAATTCCGTTATTTTTTTCTCTCGGACATTATATCCGGCTTTGGAGTAGGAATGAGCACCATTGGCGCCAACTGGTTTCTAATGGACGAGACGGGCTCCATCAGCGCAATCGGGTTTATGCTGTCTCTGAATGTGATCGCCGGCTTTCTGATTTCGCCTTTTGTGGGCAGCTTGACTGACAAGTTTAATCGCAAAGCGATTATTCAGTGGACGTATTTTATCCGGGCGGCAGCTGTGCTGGCTATTATGGGCTTGTTTTTATGGACTGGATTTCGCATTGAATATTTGTATTTATTTACGATCGTAAATGGGATGGGCTGGACCATCTATATGTCGGCTTCCCGCAGCCTGGTGCAGGAGCTGCTGCCTGAGAAGGACTTGATTAAGGGCAATTCCTTAATCGAAATCAGCCTGCAGGTCGGCATGTTTATGGCTGGCGCAGCATCGGGCGTGCTGTATAAATATTCGGGCTTCGAAGTGATTCTGCTTATTAATGCCCTTGTGTTTATCGTCAGCAGCCTGCTGCTGTTCCGGGTCAGCTATGAAGCGATTGCGGTTGAAAATAAAGAAGAATCGTTTGTTTCCAGCTTTAAAAATGGACTCAGCTATTTGGCTGAGCGCCCGTTTATTTTTTTCCTCGGCGTCATCGCTATTATTCCGTTAGTATCCACGATGATTTATAATGTCGTGCTGCCGGGTTATGTGAGCGATGCCGTAAAGGGCGACTCGGTCGTGTTTGGCCTGTCGGATATGTTTTATGGCATTGGCGGGCTGCTATCGGGCTTCATTGCCGCTCCGCTGGCCGCGAAATTATCGAAAAATACGACGATTGCTTTATTTTTCGCCGTAGCCTTCGGTGTATTAGTCGCTGTCGCATTCAACACATTTGCGTTTATCCTTTACTTGGGCAGTGTGCTCATCGGCCTCAGCAATTCCTCGCTGCGAATCGTCATGACGACGACGCTGATGGAGAGTGTGTCGAAGTCGTACATGGGCCGGGCGATGTCGGTGTGGATGGCCATTTCGCTGCTGCTGCAGACGGTATCCGCTTCGGCGCTGGGCTTGCTCATCGACCGTTATTCCGCAGCTGTCGGCTTTCTCTGCATGGGCGGGCTGATGCTCGTCGGGCTGATTTTGCACCGGATGCTAGTAGCAAGCAGCGGCGTGAAGGCGAAAAAAACGCTGGAAGTATAAATTCATTAACTAAAGGAGAATCGCTATGACCAAACCCAAAATCGTCGCTTTTGTTGAGCCGAGCTTCTATGGGGTGAGCTTTGCAAGAGCGGCCTTTCAGCAGGGCTGCACCGTAATTTCGATTGTATCCTCTGTGGATAACCCGCGCACGTATGGCTATGAGGGTATTTACCATGATTTAATTGTTGCGGATATAAGAGATGAGGAGTCCGTTTACGAGGCGATTCGCAGCTCAGCGTATTTCGGCAAGCTGGATGCTTTAATTCCGGCGACCGACTATGCCTCGCATTTGACGGCAAAGGTGGCAGAGCGGCTGGGGCTTAGAAGCGTGCCGTATGAAGCGGCGTTAAAATCAAGAAATAAAGATTTGGCCCGTGAAGCCTATGAGGCGTTTGGTGTGCCCAGCGCAAAATACAGGAAGGTGAGAACTTATGAGGAAGCGGAGGCTGCGGCTCGTGAAATTGGCTATCCTATTGTACTTAAGCCGACCAATTGTGCAAGCAGCCAAAACGTTTATTTTATTTCCGGACAGGATGAGCTGAAGGACGCGATGGCGATCATCTCGGATTTTAAAGTAACGTATATGGATTTCAAAGTGAGAGAGGAATATTTGGTTGAAGAATATTTGGATGGCCAGGAGTTCAGCGTGGAAATTTTCCTTGAAAATAGCGAGCCTGCATTTGCAGTCGTTACTGAAAAAATAACGTCGCCGCTGCCTTATTTCGTTGAAGTGGCGCATACACTGCCGACCTCCGTGCATACGGATAAGCAAGCGGAAATTATTGAAACGGCGGTAAGTGCGCTGCGGGCCATTGGCATTACGGATGGCCCTAGCCATGTCGAGGTGAAGCTTTCGGAGCAAGGTCCGCGAATCATCGAAGTGAACGGCAGGCCGGGAGGCGACAATATTTCCTCGGATTTGCTCGTTCAAGCGCTCGGCGTTGATTTTTTTGAAGCAACCGTTCATTATTATTTAGCAGAACCTGTAAATGTTCATGCCAGCCGCAGCCGGGCAGCGGCGATCGCTTATTTGCTGGCTGAGAAGGATGGCACCGTTGCCTCCGTAGAAGGGCTTGAGCATTTGCAGCCGGGAGACGCTATCGTTCGTTCGCATATTTCGGTGCAGCAAGGGGACCAGATTTCCGTAGCCAAAAGCTCGGATGACAGGCTCGGCTATGTCATTACCGTCGCCGATACACCGCAGGAGGCGAAGCAGGCCGCGCTTGCGTTGATAAGCAAGGTGGAGCTGGTCTATCAGTAGCCTAAGCAGGCTTGCCATTTTAAACAGAAACAGGGGGACTACAAGCAGATGACGAACATTCTGATTGTTAACGGACATGATTATTATGACAGAGCGCAAGGGAAGCTGACCCAGACGCTTGTATCAGCGGCGGTCTCACAGCTCTCGGAGCAGCATGACATTCAGACAACGACGGTTGCAGAGGGCTATGAGGTGGAGCAGGAGATTCAAAAATTCCAATGGGCCGACGTCATTATTTTTCAGACGCCTATTTATTGGTTCAGCATTACGGGCCTGCTTAAAAAATATATCGACGACATTTATCTGCCGAATATCTTTTTCGGCAAAGCGACGAAGTTTGGCCGGGGCGGGCTGCTCACCGATAAAAAATATATGCTGTCGCTCACCTGGGGATCGTCCGCTGCCGCTTTCTCCGATCCAGCGGGCTTCCTGGAAGGAAAAAGCGAGGACGAGGTGCTGTTCAGCGTACATAAAACCCAAGAGTATTGCGGGCTGAAGCCGCTGCCTACATTCTCGCTTTATTCTTCGATGCGCGAGCCTGATGTGGATGATGGCTTAGCGAAGCTTGAGGCTCATTTGAAAAAGACATTCGAGCTTTGAGGCAGAGCGAGCGGGGGAAGCTTGGAGGTTTTTTTTGAAGGCTTCCTTGAAAGCCTCTTAAACGTTTCTCGGAAAGCTTCCCTTAAGTTTTCCCTCAAAGCTTCTCACCCCGCAGTTTTTCATAGATAGCCCGCTCTGTTCGGCTACGCCAGCTTATAAATCCTGTATTGCGATTTCACAAATAGCACGATTTTTGGCTTCAATTTCACTACGGCGGGGAATAGGCGGAATCTGTGCCAAATCATCCAGCCACCATTCGGGCAGCCCGCTAGGGCTGCTTTCTTGCCATTTATCGAGCCACTGCTGCGGCAGTCGCAGATTGCTCTCAGGGGTGAACCCGGCTTCCTTGAGCCCCGCACCCGTTTTGCCGGCAAGCGCCAAGGCGATTGGGTGATCGGTCATCGTCAGCCATACGAGTGCCCAAGCACGCGGAACGACGCGCCACAGGTCATAGCCGCCACCGCCTAGCGCGACCCATTTGCCTCCCGCAAACGTATGGGCCAGCTCATGGATAATGGCAGGCATTTCGCTATAAATGCGCATGCTGCAATGAATATGCGACAGCGGATCATAGGCGTGGGCATCGCAGCCATGCTGGCTAATAATAATGTCGGGCTTAAAAGCGGCCGCGACCTTCGTAATGGAGGAGCGGAAGCATTCCAGCCACGAATCGTCCTCCGTATAAGGCTCCATTGGCAGATTAAAGCACGTGCCAATGCCCGCATCGGTTCCTTTTTCATACACATAGCCGGTACCGGGAAAAAGAAACTTGCCCGTCTCATGGATAGAGTAGGTGCACACATCGGGATCATTGTAAAAAATCCACTGCACCCCGTCGCCATGATGGACATCGGTATCGATATAAAGCACCCTCGCATTATACGTTTCCCGCAAATGCTTAATCGCTACGGCCGCGTCATTGTAGACGCAGAAGCCGGAACCGCGCTCTGGAAAAGCGTGATGCAGCCCGCCTGCCATATGATAAGCATGCAGCGTCTTGCCGCTCATCACCTGCTCCGCCGCTTCTACGGAACCAGCGACGATAGCCGCCGCTGCGTCATGCATGCCCGGGAAAAAAGGCGTATCCTCCGTATTAAGCCCAAATTGCCCGGAGCTGTCTTGTTCTTCCGCTGCTGGCGTCTGCGTACTGAGCTGTTTAACCGCTTCTATGTAGTCCTGGCGATGCGCCAGCGCAAGCATTTGGCTGCTTGCTTGGCGGTCCGTCTCATGCCAATGCTTCTGGGGGAGCGCACCCAGTGCTTGAAGCAGGTCAACCGTAAGCGTCAGCCTGATCGGATTAAAAGGATGCTCCTCGCCAAATTTATAAAGCGAGCAGCCTGGCTGATGCACAAAAATAGCATTTGACGGCATAAACGAATCACGTCCTCCTCCGGCCTATAACGCCGATCTATCCTTAATACATAAACCGCTGCCGAAACCGAACGCGGTCAAACTGTTCGATCGATGCCAGCGGCACCTCGCTGCCGATCCGCACCATCAGGCAGTTGGCGGGATGAGAGCATATTTCCGGATCATCCGTTGCGTACCAAATCATATCGACAGACTTCATGAGCTTTTCCATCATCGTGCGATAGTCCCAGACGCTTAATCCCGTGCTTTTCAAATCCCAGTGCCAATAATATTCCGTTGTGAAAACAATCAGGTTTTCCATCTGCTGCTCCGCGAAGGCGAGCTGGATCATTTTTTTGCCGAGCCCATAGGAGCGGTAGTCATTGGCTACTTCGACAGCGCCAAGCTCGACCAAATCGATCATATTTCCTTCGGACCACCGCTCCAGCTCATCGGGGTAATGGAAGGTGACATAACCGACGATGCAATCAGCTTCCCGTGCCAAAATAATGCGGCCTTCTTCCAAGGCGGCGATTTCCACAAGCGCCTCATGCTGCTCGGCAGGCCTGCGAAACGCATCAAGGTCTGGATGCATAGTAAGCTGAGATAGCTGCTCAGCGGGAACAGGCCCTTCCAGCACAAGCTCCCGGCCGTCTGCGAGTATGATTTTGTCTTGCTGATAATGTTTGCGATGCTGCAAGGCATACTCCCCTCTCTGTGGTGCTGCCTAAATGGTAAAGCTTGTTCTACTAATGGTTATAGCAAACATTCAGCCAAATGAAAAGCATGGTCGAAAATAAAGCAGATATGTTATAATCGTCCATGTAAGCGTATTCCACTCGGTAAAGGTGTAATAGATTTGATGGGAGAGTGATAGAATGTCTGATCTACATCAAGAGCGAATTTCAGCAATAGCCAATAATTCTAACCTGGTTGATTATGATGAAGCTGTAAAAACCTTCCGATGGGAAACGATCGAGCAGCAGTTCAGCTGGCACCAGACCGGAAAGGTGAATATGGCTTATGAAGCGATAGATCGCCATGTATCTGTTGGCAAAGGAGATAAGGTTGCGCTGTATTACAGCGACAGCTCGCGCGACGAGGCTTATACGTTTGGACAGCTGCAAGCGCAATCGAATCAATTTGCGAATGTGCTGCGGGGGCTCGGCATAACGAAGGGCGAGCGTGTATTCGTGTTTATGCCGCGAACGCCTGAGCTGTATATCAGCGTGCTCGGAGCGCTCAAGCTCGGCGCCGTCATCGGCCCGTTATTTGAAGCGTTCATGGAAACAGCAGTCAAGGACCGCCTGCAAGACAGTGAAGCGTCTGCGATTATCACAACGCCAGCGCTGCTCAGCCGGATTAAGCGCGATGAAATTCCATCGCTGCGGCATATTATCGTTTACGGCGATGAGGTGCAGACGGATGACGTAATCGTCGATTATGCCGCCGAGATGCAGCAGGCATCGACCGATAGCGAGATCGAATGGCTCGGACGCGAGGATGGCCTTATTTTGCATTATACGTCCGGTTCGACCGGCAAGCCTAAGGGCGTCTATCATGTACAAAATGCAATGATTCAGCATAAATATACAGGCCAGATTGTCCTCGATCTGAAAGAGGATGATATTTACTGGTGCACCGCCGACCCGGGCTGGGTAACGGGAACGTCCTATGGCATTTTTGCCCCATGGCTGAATGCGGCTACGATTGTTGTAAGAGGAGGCAGGTTCAGCCCGGCGGATTGGTATGGCACCATTCAAAAATACGGCGTCACCGTCTGGTACAGTGCGCCAACAGCGTTCCGCATGCTGATGGGAGCAGGCGATGACGTCGTATTGAACTACGATTTGTCGAGCTTGCGTCATGTGCTCAGCGTGGGCGAACCACTCAATCCAGAAGTCGTTCGCTGGGGGATGAAGGTTTATCAGCAGCGCATTCACGATACGTGGTGGATGACGGAAACGGGTGGACAGCTGATCTGCAATTACCCGTCGATGACGATTAAGCCAGGCTCAATGGGCAAGCCGCTGCCGGGGGTGGAAGCGGCGATTATTGATAATCAAGGCAATGTGCTGCCGCCATTCCGAATGGGCAATTTGGCGATTCGCACGCCATGGCCTTCGATGATGCGCAAAATTTATAATAACCCAGCCAAATACGCAGAATATTTTCATCTGGAGGGCTGGTATGTATCGGGCGACTCCGCCTATATCGATGAGGATGGCTACTTCTGGTTCCAGGGCCGCATTGATGATGTAATTAATACAGCGGGCGAGCGAGTAGGGCCGTTTGAGGTGGAGAGCAAGCTTGTTGAGCATCCAGCGGTTGCCGAAGCAGGCGTCATTGGCAAGCCTGATCCGATGCGCGGCGAGATCATTAAAGCTTTTATCGCCCTGCGTGAAGGCTACACAGCATCCGATGAGCTGAAGGCGGAAATTTCCCAGTTTGTGAAAGTGGGCCTGTCTGCACATGCGGCTCCCCGGGAAATTGAATTCAAGGATAAGCTGCCGAAGACGCGCAGCGGCAAAATTATGCGTCGTGTGCTGAAGGCATGGGAGCTGAATTTGCCAACAGGCGATTTATCTACGATTGAGGATTAGGCTGTGTGTTAAGTTAAAAAAGCTCCGGTTCCTGCAACGTTAGTTGCGGAACCGGAGCTTTTGCTTTAGAACGATTTATCTGTGAAAAATAACGTTTAACCGCCAATGCTTGCTTTCGAGGAAGGAGCCGACTGCCCGACCGCGTTCTCCGCTGTCACGTAGAACGTTCCTGACGAAAGCGGCGAGGCGTAGACGAAGCTCGTCTCTGCGGTAGAGCCTACTTCCACATATTTGCCATCGTTGCCTGCGGCGAAATACACATGATACACCGTGACCTGCTCGCCAGCTGCGCTTGCCTGCCAAGACAAGGTAATCCCTGTTTCATTGCCCTGCGCGGAAAGGCCAGCAGGAGCTGCTGGAGCAGCCAAGCCGATTTCCGGCGTTGGCCGAACATCAGGTCCTTGACCTTGTCCTGGATCGCCGCTTTCCTCAGGAGGCTGTCCCGGATTAAGCGGATCAGGGATAACAGGTGCGACAGGCGCTTTGCCGAAGCGGACAATTTGGCTTGGTGCCGATTCCTTGCCGGCAACATCCACGGCTGTTACATAGAAGCTGTAGCCATTGCTGGCACTGACGGTAAAGCTCGCGCTGTAAGTATCTCCCAGCAGGATGGAATTTCCTACTTTGTTAAAGGAGCCTTCGTTAACAGCCTGATATAACCGGAAGCCAACGACATCATTCTGGCCCGGAGCGGAGAAGGAAAGGCTGACTACGCCCTGGCCAATCGATGTGAGTGACACATTTCCCGGTGCACTTGGCGCACTTCCGTCATCCTTGCGTGGATCGACCTTGGAAGGCGCGTTTTTGCCTGCATCCGTAGGCAAGTAATAGCTGAGCGCTCTGCGGCTGCTTGCCGGAACGCGGGAAAGCACTTTGCTGATTTCATCCATAAGCTCATCAAGCGGCTTCTTGCGCTTAATAACCGTCTGCTGCGAAATGAAATCAGATGGTGTTGCATCTTGAGCGACATAATTGACGCCGTTATAGCGTATGAATGACATATTCACAAGGGCATCATCCGCTTGCTTAGGAATATATTTTTTGTTGAACCAGTCGGTTACCAGCATGCCTGCTGATCTAGTTAATGAAGTCGGCAGCTTGCCGCTGGCACTGGATACAGTTGCTTTAACAACGCCATCCGGCTGATTGAACGCTTTGGTTGCAAACATCTCCGGCTTCTGATCGGCCAGCTGATTCATCATCTTCGCCCAAATTTCGCGGGCGCGCTTGCGGCTGTCGCCTTCGAGCGTGTAGATCGGCTTCTCATAGCCGGCCCATACGCCAAGCGTGACATCTGGGGTGAAGCCCATAAACCAGACGTCGCCGTAGTTTTGCGTGGAGCCCGTTTTGCCCGCGTACGGAATTTTACCGTAATTTTTAAGCCGCGAAGTCAAGGAATTCGCTGTGCCGCTTGGGCTGGAAATAACGGTGCGAAGCATATCCGTCATCAGGAAAGCGGTCTGCTCGGAAAAGACGCGAGTTGGCTCGTGCTGATGCTCATAGACGATTTTTCCATTAGCATCCGTAATTTTGGCGATCATGTAAGAATCATTGTACAGACCTTGATTCGGAATCGAGCCATAGGCGCTGGTCAATTCTTCAACAGACACCCCGATGCTGAGTCCGCCAAGAACGCCGGTCTGTGCGGCATCATCTTCTGGCTGCAGCGTTGTAATGCCGAGCTTTCTAGTAAACTTCCAGGCTTCCTTAATCGTAACCTCATCGAGGAAAATTTTCAGCGCTGGCAAGTTAAGCGAGCGGTTGAGCGCTTCGCGAGCGGTAACAAGGCCGCTGTAACGGTTATTTGCATTTTTTGGAATATGATAGCTGGAACCACTGTTTTTCAAAATAATCGGTGCATCATCCAAAATGCTTGCTGGTTGGATCAGCCCTTTATCAATGGCTGGCAAATAGGCGGCGATAGGTTTCATCGTTGAGCCCGGCTGCCGCGTCATCTGAGTGGCAAAGTTCATTTGCTCCTCGTAAAAATCACGGCCCTCCAGCATGCTAAGTATCGCTCCGGTTTTGTGATCGACGAGAACGGCAGCAATTTGTTCAATGCCTTTCTCCTTGCTGTCCGGAGTGAAGTTGCTCGGATCATTGCCGATATCACGCATCATTTTATAAATGTCTTTGTCAATCGTTGTATGCACCTGATAGCCGCCACGGAGCAAATGCTCGCGCGCTTCTTCTATGAGATCGGCGTTTTCCTTCTTGCGAAGATCGGCTACGGTTAGCGTCGGGTCCTGCTGCATGAGCATAACTTCCGCCGCTTGGCGCTCTGCCTCCAGCATGAGATAAGGATACGTCGTATAGGCTTTCGCTACTGGCTTTGCGAGCGATCCGCGAATATCGAATTTTTTCGCCTCATCATATTCCTGCTGGGTAATGCGTCCGGTTTGGAGCATCCGCATCAGCACGGTCGCCTGACGCTCAATGGCGAGGTCAAAGCCGCCTTCATTGAACTGGCCTTTGCCGTTAAACGCGGTATAAGCGGAAGGACGCTGCGGCAGTCCGGCCAAATAAGCCGATTGCGCAATGTTCAGCTTGCTCAAATCGGTAATGCCGAAAACACCTTTGGCGGCCGCCTTGATTCCATATAAATTGTAGCCGCTTGAGCCATTTCCGAATGGTACTTTATTCAAATATGCTGCAAGAATTTCTTCCTTCGTCAAGTAGCGCTCCATCCGCAGAGCGAGAAAAATTTCCTTCACTTTACGGCTGTCGGTTACGTCCAGACTTAAAAATACGCGTCGTGCCAATTGCTGGGTAAGCGTACTGCCGCCCGTCTGCGTATCTTCATTAAGCAGCTTTTGCTTGACTGCCCGTCCCAAACCGTTCAAATCAACGCCATAATGGGTTTCAAAATTATTGTCTTCAATCGCAAGCACGGCGTTAATGACTTGCGGGGGAAGCTCATCGTAATCGACTAGAATACGATCTTCTTCCGTACGAAGCTGTCCAATAAGGGTATCATCATTAAAGAAGACAAAGCCGGTAACTGAGTTTTCGTTTATTTTCTCTTCAATTAAGGTTCGCGGTCGTACTTCTTCTCCTTTAACCAAAGAGGCCACATAGCCCGTTACGGCTCCTCCCGTTAGCAAACCGACGAATATGACAAGGTAACAGAGCCACTTTACTGTTAGCCATGTAACGAGTCCAAATGTGCGCCAGCCGCTTCTGCGGGATGATGATGGTTGTTGATCTTCCTGCATATGAATTAACTCCTCCTCCAATACACCCAACTATTATAGCATAAAACACCATTTCGAAAAGAGGGAAGATGATTGACTTCACTCATTTGCTATGTTATGGATACGCGAAATATGTGATACCCATAAAACTAAGGAATAATTAGTATGAAAAAAAGAAATATAGCAAAGCATTTGGGACAAATTGTGTAGACTTATTTATTTTTTTGAAACAAATCCCAAGGAATTATCGTAATAAATAAAAACAGTTATAACAGCATTTGGTTGCAGAAAGGGGAGGACAAAGTGGAGGCGTTGTTCTGGGGCTGTCTGTTTGGCGGCGTGCTTTATGCAATTGTAAGCGTTATATTTGGCGATTTTCTAAGCTCTGCTTTTGACGGAGCGCTCGATTTCCTCGCCAGCGAGGGGTATGGCTGGCTTCAGCCAACCTCGCTCGTAGGCGGTATTACCGCCTTTGGCGGCGCAGGGCTGCTGCTGCAACAATATTCACCGCTGACAGCTGGAATAGTCCTTGTCATTGCTGGATTAGTCGCGATCGTCGCAGGCGGAGGCGTATATTTCCTATATGTGAAGCCGATGAGCGAAAGCGAAAATTCAACAGCCGTCTCCATTCATGATTTCACGGGGCGGCTTGGAGAAGTATTGGTACCGATTCCGGCGATTGGATGCGGCGAGGTGCTGATGCCGGCAGGAGCGGGATTTTCCAATCAAATTGCCGCAAGCTTTGACGGCGAACCGATTCCAAGCGGCGTCCGCATTGTCGTAATTGAAGTGAAGGAGCATACGCTGTATGTGTCTC
Organism: Paenibacillus liaoningensis; assembly: GCF_059609455.1. Classification (NCBI taxonomy): domain Bacteria; kingdom Bacillati; phylum Bacillota; class Bacilli; order Caryophanales; family Paenibacillaceae; genus Paenibacillus; species Paenibacillus liaoningensis. The sequence goes on along the minus strand of NZ_JCAALU010000023.1, from coordinate 43,261 downwards.
AGCTTGAAATATAGGAAAGGATATGATTTTGCCATCCTTTCTCTATATTTCTCAGAATGAAACGCGCCGCCAGAGGACGGCGACAGCCGTTTCACCTTGAATTCTAAGAATGTATAAGTTTCTTCCTTATATCCGCTTAGAATTCTCCGACAAAGCTCTTCGCTCGTCCCAGAAGGACGACGAAGTCGTTTTTGCTTGATCCACTGTTATAACTGGCTATTTGACAAACAGAGAGGAGCTTGATGCTATGCCTGAATTTTTGCTTATTCCCATTATTGTTGTTGCTGTATTCGTCGTACTAGGACTCGCGTTCTGGGCTCGCTACAAAACCGTTAGCCCAGATGAGGCGATGATTGTAACCGGCTCATTTCTTGGAACCCGCAATGTTATGACAGATGACAGCGGCCGCCGCATTAAAATCGTCAGAGGAGGAGGCGCTTTTATACTGCCAATCTTCCAGAAGGCTGAATTTCTTTCTTTGCTTTCCCATAAGCTTGATGTGTCTACTCCAGAGGTGTATACGGAGCAAGGTGTTCCGGTTATGGCCGATGGCGTCGCGATCATTAAAATCGGCGGTATCGTAGAGGATGTCGCAACAGCTGCCGAGCAGTTCATGGGCAAGCCGACAGAAGAGCTGAAGAGCGAGGCACAGGAAGTGCTGGAAGGGCATTTGCGGGCGATTCTAGGTTCCATGACGGTAGAGGAAGTATATCGCAACCGCGATCGGTTTGCCCAAGAGGTACAGAGCGTGGCGGCCAAAGATCTTAAAAAGATGGGGCTGCAAATTGTTTCCTTTACGATTAAAGATTTGCGCGACAAGCACGGTTATCTGGATGCGCTCGGCAAGCCTCGTATAGCGGCAGTGAAGCGGGATGCAGACATTGCACAAGCTGAGGCGGTGCGGGATGCAAGAATTAAGAAGGCGAGTGCCGAAGAGGAAGGACAGAAGGCCGAGCTGCTGCGGGATACGAATATCGCGGAGGCAGAGAAAATGAAAGAGCTCAAAGTCGCTTCCTTCAAAAAAGACCAGGATACCGCGAAAGCGGAAGCGGATCAGGCCTACGCCATTCAAGAAGCTCGGGCGAAGCAGAGCGTGGTCGAAGAGCAAATGAAAGTTGAGCTGGTGCGTAAAGAACGGGAGATTGACCTTGAAGCAAAAGAAATTTTGCGTAGAGAGAAGCAATACGACGCTGAGGTGAAGAAAAAAGCGGATGCCGATCGTTATGCAGTCGAGCAGGCGGCAGAAGGGGAGAAATCCAAACGGCTGCGTGAGGCGGATGCGCTGCAGTACAGCATCGAAGCGGAAGCGAAGGCGATGGCCGAGCAGAAGCGGCTGGATGGCTTGGCCGTAGCGGATGCTGAGCGGGCCAAAGGTACAGCGGAAGCCGAAGTGATCAGGCTGCGCGGTCTAGCGGAAGCCGAGGCAAAGGAAAAGCTGGCAGAGGCGTTCGAGAAGTTTGGAGAGGCAGCGATCCTCGACATTATTGTGAAAATGCTGCCTGAGCTGGCAGGCAAGGTCGCTGAGCCAATCAAAGGCATCGATAAGCTGACCGTTGTGGATACGGGCAATGGCGAAGGGGCGATGCGACTGAGCAACTACGTCACTTCCTTGATGGCAACAGCGCCAGAAATGCTGAAAAGTGTAGCGGGCATTGATGTGTTTGCTTTAATGAAGGGATTAACGACGAAAAATACATCAGCCCCTGCCCCAGTGCCCGCTGCCCCAGTGCCCGCTGTCGCGGTTCCGGCGAAAGCTTCCTCAACGAGCGAGGCATTAATGCAATTGCTGTCCTCTAAGGAATCGGGCCAAGACGAGAACAACCCATCCTAAATAAGCGAACAAAAAAATCCCCGGCCATCATAAGATGACCGGGGATTTCCTTTAAAATATAGGAAAGAATATTCTAACACTATCCTATCTCTATATTTCTCGGAATGAAACGCGCCGCCAAAGGACGGCGCGTTTCAGCTTATTAACGGCTGTAGAACTCGACGATTTGTTTAACGTCGATTTCTTGCGTCAACTCAGCACGCTCTGGGAAACGAACGTACTTGCCTTCAAGCGCTTGGTCGTTAAACTCAAGGTAGTTAGGCAGGTGATGACGGCCTTCCATAGCTTCTTTGATCGTTTTCAGACCACGGCTGCGCTCGCGCAGGCCGATTACGTCGTTAAGCGATACAGTGTAAGAAGCGATGTCGACTTTTTTGCCGTTAACTGTTATATGACCGTGAGAAACCAATTGGCGCGCACCAGCACGCGAGTTGGACAGGCCAAGACGGTAAACGAGGTTATCCAGACGGCTTTCCAAAAGCACGAGGAAGTTGTCGCCGGAAATACCTTTCATTTTAGCTGCTTTGTCGAACAAGTTGCGGAATTGCTTCTCGTTCAAACCATACATATGGCGCAGCTTTTGTTTTTCTTGCAATTGAACGCCATAGCCGCTCAATTTCTTGCGTTGGTTCGGGCCGTGTTGGCCTGGTGGAAATGGACGTTTGAGATCTTTGCCAGTTCCGCTCAGGGAAATACCAAGGCGGCGGCTTAATTTAAATTTAGGTCCTGTATAACGTGACATGCGTCGTGTTAACTCCTTCAACAAATGGGATTTTTGAAGATGGGGTTGTGTTTCGCGGAACAAGCTCAAATGCTCAAGTCAAAACTTAGAGCCTAACAAGCACCTCAGCCGCAGGCCTGTCAGTGAACTTATTCTCGAGGGTGACACAAAACCGTACGCCCATGTATTCAACAATTAATATTATATGAAATTCAAGCAGAAAGTCAAGAAAAATAGCCTGTTATGCTAATCGGGAATGATATAGAGTCTTTAGGCCTATAAACCAACTGTTAATTAGTGCAATATTCTTAAAAATAAAGTATGATGATGGTATCTTCTTCATACATAGATGACTGCTCATCTCCTTGTTTAGACCGACAGAAGGGTTGGGTGTTGCAGATGAACAATCGAAACCGAGATGGGAATAATAACGATCACTTTGCTCAGGCTGCAGCTCCTGTAGAGCAATTGCATCCTGAAATATGGTTTATGCACGAAGATATTAACGATGCGGACAGGCCATATATGATGCCGCTGCTTCAGGACAGCTTCGAGCTATGGTTCAGGGAGGCAAGCGAAGAAGCGGAAGCGGTGCAGGGCGCCTCATTATTATTTGACTGGGAGCTGCGTTTAATTGATAGCGCGGGTGCTGTTAAAGGGCAGGCGGAGTTGTGGCGCGATGAGCTGCGAATGCTTGCTGCACAAGTAGCTGAGTCTGGCTGCGCAGCTTCAGTGACGTTTGGAGAGCCGCCTGCTCATGCTGCTGCTGTTCCTGTCCGCAAACGCTCGAGTGGCGAGCCATTCAGCATATTTATACATATTGTCCCAAGCAGTACCGCCGAAGCTGAGCAGCAGGCAAGGCTTAGTGCCCTTCATTTCCGCAGCTGCTTCTACCGCTCTTTCGAACATATATATGTCCGGGATTTGCTGCTCCAGCAAAAACGAACGGAGAAGGATGCCAATAGGCGCGATGCCCTGTTTCTGGCAGCTAAGCGATTGTATGATCAATTCGACGTTACAGCCGTACTGTCCGAAATGCTAAGCAGCTTAGGTCAGCTTTACCCGAGCTCCGAAGTCAATCTGTATTTGTCCCAAGACCATTTGAATGGCGACGCGCGCGTCAAGCCGCTTATTTTTAAAAATACAGCGCATGACATTGTTGCGAAAGCTTTCATGGAAGGCAAGCCGATGACGCAGAAGGAGCGGGATGGCACGATACGCCTAGCAGTTCCAATGAGCGGCAAGCAGGCGGCTTACGGCGTGCTCTGCATCTCGATTGACGCTGAGCGCTGGGATATTGCGAATATGCCGGCCTTCGTGCTGCTGGCGGATACAGCGGGATCTGCATTTGAGAATGCCAAGCTGTACGAGCAGTCCAATTTGCTCATTAACGAGCTTCGCGTCATTAATGAGCTGGCGAAACGGCTGAATCAATCGCTGAAGCTTAAGGATATATTCAAGTTTGCGACGAATGAGTTGCTTAATATTTTTGAAGCGGATTATTGCTCGATTCTCCAATTGGATAAAGACCGCAACCAATTTAATGTCATGTCCAGCAACATTCCTACGCTTGCACGCGAGCAATTCGTGCCGGATTACGGCTTTAGCGGCATTATTAATCGCACGAAAGAACCGCTTATTTTGTCAGATTATTGGCAAACCCGTGTCGTAACGTCTAAAATGATGGATTACACTGGCTCCCGCTCGCTGATCGCTGCCCCTATTATGGTTGAGGATGAAGTAGTGGGCGTGATCATGGTTACGCATAAAAACCCTCATTATTTCTCCTACGACAATTATAAGCTGCTCCAAATTATGTCCACACATATTGCCTTGGCGGTGACGAACGCTTCGCTGCATGCAGAGGTTCGCCGCATGGTTATTACAGACAATTTAACGGGGCTGCATGCCCGCCACTACTTGAACGAGCAAATCCAGAGCCGTCAGCGCAAAGATCCGTTAGGCTCACTCGTGCTCGTCGACGTCGACCATTTCAAACGCATTAATGACACATTCGGCCATCAGGTTGGGGATCGTATTTTAATCCAAGTGAGCGAAATTATACGGACTACGATTAGGCAGGGAGACATCGCTGCACGATGGGGCGGGGAGGAGCTGGCCGTATATTTGCCAGGCATTCGTTCTGAACAAGCTTTTCGAATTGCTGAACGTATTCGTCTGCTTGTGGAAGCGGAGACGGATCCTAAAGTGACGGTGTCATGCGGCGTGTCGGAATGGACGTTTGAAAATGATAAAATCAGCGTGGAATCGCTATTTTATCGTGCAGATATGGCCTTATATGATGCAAAAAATAATGGAAGAAACTGTATTCGTCTTGGCGTGGGGTAAAAGCAGGCATTAGACATAAGATTTTTGTTTGAAAAAATAGGAGAAGCGTCTGGGCATTTTGCTCAGGCGTTTTTTCTTTTTTTGCAGCCCTGCTTCATTAGATAATAGAAGCCCAGAAAGGAATAAGGAGCCTGCTGCTTCGGGGAAGCTAGAGAAAGCAAAAGCAACCTTATGGAGGGAAGAAAAAATGAAAACCATTAAGCTAGCTGTTCTATTAGCTTTAATCGCATGCACGGCATGGCTGAGCGGCTGCATGGATGTGGCAGACAAACGAACGCCGGAGCAATGGCTTTCTTTATCAGCAGCAGGGCTTGCGGCAACGGATAAATACAGCTTCAGCGGCACCACTTCCATTATTGGAGCAGATGGCTGGAGCTATACGCCGCGACGCTTCTCGGGAGAAGTAGTGGATCATGAGCAGGTCAAATCGTATGCAGCAACAGCTGCTGATCAGAGCGAATCCGCTGCGCCAGCGGAGCTGCTTAAGGAGATTCAGCGAGCGACAAATAAGGTAAGTATTCAAACGGCGGCAACAGCAGAAGGGCATCTCGTGCTTCATGCGGCCGTAGACAAGGGGGAAGCGAAGAAAAGGTGGGAGAAGCGCTTGACGGCAGAAATGGCGGCGCTCGCGAGCCAGGCTCCCGCTAAGGAAGGAGCGCTCCGGCAGGAATGGCTGCGCACGTATGAGAAGTCCCATCAGGAGCTGAAGCAAATGCTGTCCACCTTAGAGGTGGATGGGCAATACGAGCTGACGATCGACCGCAGCAAGCTGGTGCCGCTGCAGTTGCTGGAGCAAACGACATTTGCCTATCAAAAGCAGGGAAAGCGGATTACGGAGAAGCGGACGACGAACATCTCGCTCAGCGCCTTTGACGGCACCACTTCGCCATGAAGGATGCACGCACCTGTTAAACATGTTACGATGGAGTTGGTAGTATTTATCAACGATAGAGAAGCAATGATTTGGAGGAGAGTTTAACATGCGTGACCCAAGAATTCAGCAGCTAGCTGCCAATTTGGCAGGCTATTCCATCGGTGTTCAGCCAGGAGAAAATGTACTTATTGAAGTGATCGGCTCGGAGCGCGAGCTGACGAAAGCTTTAATTGAAGAGGTAGCGAAGCTTGGCGGCAGACCTTTTGTAGAAATTACAGACCCTGCGGTGACGCGCACGCTGCTGCGAAGCGGAAGCAAAGAGCAAATCGAAGAATGGACGAAATATGATTTGCAGCGCATGAAGCAAATGGATGCTTACATCGGCATTCGCGCAGGCGGCAATGTCAATGAAATGAGCGACGTTCCAGAAGATAAAATGCGGCTTTATGAGCAAATTTATCGCGATGCTGTACATATGGATCAGCGGGTAAAACGCACGCGCTGGGTTGTGATGCGTTATCCGAACGAATCCATGGCGCAGCTGGCGAAGATGAGCACGGAATCGTTTGAAGATTTTTATTTTAATGTTTGTAATTTGGATTATGCCAAAATGGACAAAGCGATGGACCCGCTTCAGGCTTTGATGAACAAAACCGATCGCGTCAGAATCGTATCGCCAGGCACCGATCTTACTTTTTCCATTAAAAATATCGGTTCCAAAAAATGCTCCGGCCACCGCAACATCCCGGATGGAGAAGTATTTTCGGCCCCTGTTCGCGACTCGGTACAAGGCACCATTTCCTACAATGCACCCAGCGTATATTCAGGCGTAACCTTCTCGGATATTTGCTTCACGTTTGAAAATGGCAAAATCGTCAAAGCGACCAGCAGCGATACGGCGCGCTTGAATGAGATTTTGGATATGGATGAGGGCGCTCGCTACATTGGCGAATTTGCAATTGGCTTTAATCCGCATATTTTGCACCCGATGAATGACACTTTATTTGATGAGAAAATTGCCGGAAGCCTGCACTTTACACCGGGCCGCGCTTATGATGAAACAGACAATGGAAATCGATCGTCCGTTCACTGGGACCTTGTGCTCATTCAGCGTCCAGAATATGGCGGAGGGGAAATTTATTTCGATGATGTGCTGATCCGCAAGGATGGACACTTCGTTATTCCGGAGCTAGAGGCATTAAATTCCGAAAATTTGAAATAAATGAAAAAGAAGCGTTTTACAATTTGCCTCTTGCCCGATCTTTAATTTCAGGTTATCATGATTTCGAAGGTAAGCTTTACTAATTTAATTGGAGGGGTTCCCCATGTCTAACAACGCAGCTATTGTAGAAATATCCCAAGCAGCAGGTCAATTCCGCTCATCAATCGTTCTGCAAGCAGATAACAAATATATTGATGTTAAAAGTATTTTGGGATTGTTTACTACGCTGGTAGGCGGTCACTCCTACGAGCTTCACGTCCACGGACCAGATGCTGAGGAAGCAAAAGCCGCAATGGCAGCTGTTTTCGCTAAGCATAACCTGAATATTGCAGTAGTTTCTGAATAAACAGGTTACACCAGTACATGCGCTTCTTCGCTAGCCGAAGGGGCGCTTTTCTGTTTTGTCCTTGTGTATTGGCTCTTTTTCGTCTAATATAAAGGGTATAGACGACGGCGGGTACACGCATTAGGGGGGAAAACGATGTCTTCACCGGAAGTCACGGTTCAATTGCATGAGAAAGCTCTTCGTCTCCTTATGGAGGATGCGGCTAAAATAGAGAAATTGATTGAGGTTCAGATGGAGAACTTGACGACCCGTCAATGTCCGCTGTACGAGGAAGTATTGGACACGCAGATGTATGGATTCTCGCGGGAAATTGATTTTGCAGTACGCGCAGGATTGATCGCTGAGCATAGCGGCAAGGAGCTGCTAAGTCGCTTGGAGCGCAATCTGGCTCAGCTTTACGAAGCGTTGAATAGAAAGGAGTAGGCGTACCATGCGGCCTGCTCCTTTTTTTTTGTCTGTCTCTCTTTGTGTCTATGAACTCCAAGCCTTTTGCGCAGTCCAGATCCTGTTTCAGCATACTCCCGTCCTTTAGACCAAATAAAAAGCAATGCCCAAAATACAATAAACCATGAGCAGCAGCGCCCCTTCGTACCAATTGGTCTGTCCATCGCCCGATACCGATTTCGCGATAAAGACGGATACTGCGATAGCGGTCAGCTCAATCGGTGTAAAAATAATGTCCATCGTTTTGCCCATTAATGCGCTGGCAATAATGAGCACGGGAGCGACGAACAGGGCGATTTGCAGGCTGCTGCCGACCGCAATTTCCACAGCTGCCCCGATTTTGTTGCGCAGTGCCAGCAAAACCGCAGCGCTGTGCTCAGCGGCATTGCCGACAATGGCAATGATGAATGCCCCTACAAACAGCTCAGACAGCCCAAAACGCGTTGTAAACGTATCCAGCGTGTGCACAAGCCATTCGCTAATAAAAGCGACCATAACGGTAGCTACAACGAGCATAAGGACGGAGCGGCCCTTAGACCATGCAGGCGCCTCGCCGTGATCAGCGCTCATTTCGCTGTCTGCCAGCATTTGTTTATGTGTCACCATGGAAAACAGCAGCCACAGCACGTAAGCCAAAATCAAAATGACCGCAACGGATAGGCTGAGAAAATGATCTTTCTCCATGGTGAAATGTTCGGCTCCAACGAAGATGGCCGGCACGAACAAGCCGATGACGGCAAGCAGCATGAGAGTCGAGTTATGCTGGGCCAGCTGCTGATTGAAATGCTGCTGCTTGAATTTAAGGCCGCCTGCCAGCAGGCTGAGCCCCAGCACGAGCAGCAAGTTGCCGATGATGGACCCGGTAATGCTCGCTTTGACCATATCGAACAAGCCTTCCTTGACGAGGAAAAACGCGATAATCAGCTCCGCGGCATTGCCGAAGGTCGCATTGAGGAAGCCGCCAAGCCGCTGTCCGGCATAATGGGCGACGCTCTCTGTTGCTTGCCCGAGAAAGCCTGCTGCGAAAACAATCGCTACAGCGGAAACAGCAAATTGCAGCGTCATGTCCAGATGGGCGAAATGTGCGATTGCACTAAAGACGAACATGACGATTAATCCGGTGAAAAACAGCTTCTGTCTCACATGGGCACCCCTTTGTTAAAGTCTGCAAACCTGTTATATAATATATCCAATTCTATTCGACAGATAACCGTTATTTTAATCGACAAAAGTTGCTTCCGGTTAATCCATCCAGTACAATATACATATATAGCAAATGGAGGAGTGAAGAAGATGACCGAGGACCTTAAAACAGGCATTATTCGTATTTCTGATGACGTAGTAGCAACAATCGCGGGACTCGCCGCACTTGAGACTCCAGGTATAGCAGCCATGTCTGGCGGGATTTCTGAAGGGCTTGCTAAACGCCTAAGCGGGAAAAACGTGCAGAAGGGTGTTTCCGTGGAAGTCGGACAGCTCGAAGCCGCAATTGATTTGCGTATTATCGTTCATTATGGCATTCCTATTCAGGAAGTATGCCGCCAACTGCAGCTCAATGTAAGGGAGTCGGTATCGAATATGACCGGTCTTCAAGTCGTTGAAGTCAATGTGAAAGTAGAAGGCGTTGTATTCAAGGAAGAAGAAGTGTTTGAGGAAACAGCTACCCCGCGTATTAAATAATCGGTGATGGCATGTTCCGCTCCGGCGGATAAAGCTATTCATTCTGATATAACGACACAACAATAAACAAGCTTCCGCGCCTCATAGCAGGTGGGAAGCTTGTTTTAGTTTTGACGTTTGTTTTTTGGCTTTGCATTGCGATTCGCTTCTCGGGAAATGCTGAGCAATACGCCAATGCACATGAGGCAGGCCATAAGCGATGAACCGCCGTAGCTGATGAAAGGGAGCGTTACCCCAGTCAGCGGTATAGCGCCTGTTACTCCGCCAATGTTAATGAATCCCTGAATGCTGAACAGTCCAACAATGCCGACGCCAATAATGGTGCCGTATTGATCCGAGCAGCGCAAAGCGACGATCAAGCAGCGCCATAAAAAAGCCAGAAAAAATAAAATAAAAAGCGAGGCGCCAATAAAGCCAAATTCCTCCGCGATAATGGCAAAAATAAAATCATTATACGCATAGGTCAAATAATGCAGCTTTTGTACACTTTCACCGAAGCCTGCTCCGGTCAAGCCGCCATGCCCTAAAGCCTGTAAAGAGGAAACGAGCTGAAGCCCCGTATCCTGCTTGTCTGCCACAGGATCCAAAAAGGCAGTAAAGCGGGCAATACGATAAGACCACTTTGTCGGGCTGATCGCCATAGATATGCTAACGCCAACGGTAAGCACGAGTCCCATTAGTCCGCCCGTTACGAATACCTGCTTCAGGTTTGCCCCGCCAGCCATAATCATAACGGTAGCGCATCCTGCCAGCACCATGCAAGAGCCCAAATCCGGCTGCAGCATAATGAGAAAGCAGATAAAACCCGTAACAAGAATGACGGGAATGAGACCTTTTTTGAAGTCGCGGAATTTTTCGCCTTTTTTGGAGATAAGTGCTCCCAAGTACAAAATAAGCGCGAGCTTTGCGGGCTCCGTCGGTTGTATAGTTAGGGGCCCTATTTCCAGCCAACTGTGCGCGCCGTTAATGTTATCACTAGCAAAGGGAACGATAGCAAGTAAAATGACGACAGGAAAAAAGAAAAGCAGAAAAGATTTTTTGTAAAACTCATAACGAATATTCATCAGTAAAAACATGGAAAATATGCCTGCTGCTGCAAAAACCGCCTGTTTCTTAACAAAATAAAGCGGATCATTCAAATATTTTGGTGAATATAAAGCAATGCTTGAGCTCGCGCTGAATACCATCACGAGCCCAAAACCGACGAGCAGAAGCGTGAAAATTAAAAGCAGAAAATCTGGCCTGCCACGGCTGCCGTTTTGCGTTTTGCTCATACTAGTCAAGCAATTGCTTGAGTTGCTGCAATCGCTGCGTAGCTGTGTTCAAAATAGGCTGTGGCACCGGGGATTCATACTCCATGCCATGCGGGAACGTTGCTCTGCCAATGTATACGGCTTCAATTGCAAGTACAGCATGCGGAGATTCAAGCTTTCCTTCAACAGCACGCGTGTTGATGCGCAAGAAGTATTCAGAGTTCGTAGCCTTATCTTCCAGTTTCAAATCATATGTAGCGCGGTAGTATTCCCACTGCCAGCGAACGAAGCCGAGCTTTTCTGCCGATTCATCCAGATGGAACAGCTCGCTCTGAACACCGTTCAAACCGGTATTCTCAATAATCATGATGTTTCCTCCTCATTATTCAAAAACCAATTGTTGAACATTCATTTCTCATGATAGTATGTTTCCCCAGCCAGTGCAAGCCTTACCCACGGCGACAAAGCAATCCGAATAAACATTCCTGCAATTAAGCTTCCTTATGTGAGCTTCGTTCTGTTAAAATAGAGTAAGTTAATACGATTAAGACGATAGGTCTGTCATTTGTGTAAAAGGTGAAGGAGGTTTGCTGTTATGTTGACCAGTGTCTATGCATTAGAAAAGCTGCAACATCTTTATCCAGAGATGGTGCAGTGGCGGAGATACCTCCATCAGCATCCTGAACTATCCTTCCAAGAGGAGAAAACCTCAAGATGGATCGCAGGGAAGCTGGCGGAATTCGGCTGCGAGTTTGAGGAAGGTGTAGGCGGATATGGAATCGTTGTGACGATAAAAGGTGAACAGCCTGGGCCAGTCGTGGCTCTGCGCGCCGATATCGATGCGTTGCCGATTCAAGATGAGAAGCAGTGTGATTATGCGTCGACAGTACCCGGAATTATGCATGCCTGCGGGCACGATGGTCATACGTCGTCGATGCTGGCCATAGCAAAGTTCTATCAGGAGCATCGCAGTGACATTAAAGGCGAGCGGAGACTGTTGTTCCAGCCTGCTGAGGAAGTGACGCCGGGCGGTGCCATTCATATGATTAAGGACGGAGCGCTTGCAGGCGTAGATGTTATCTATGGCATTCATCTGTGGGCACCGCTCCCATTTGGGCAAGTATCGACAAGAGCAGGCGCATTCATGGCCGCAGCCGATGAATTCACAATTGAAATTATCGGGCTGGGCGGACATGGCGGCATGCCGCATAAAGGAATTGATACGATTGTGGTTGGGGCGTCGCTCGTGCAGTCGATTCAATCGATTGTTAGCCGGAGCATCAATCCGCTGCATCCGTCGGTTATTTCTATAGGTTCTTTTCAAGCGGGAACGACGAATAACGTCATTGCCGAGCGGTGTTTGATGAAAGGCACGGTTCGTTCCTTCGATGAGGAAAGCCGTTATTTTATTCATGAGCGTTTGAAGCAGGTTATTGAGCATACGTGCCAAATGTATGGCGCCAAATACGATTTTCAGCTTCGCGTCGGCTATCCTGCCGTCATTAATAATGAGCATGAAGCGGAGCGTTTTTTCCGCGTAGCGGAGCCGATGCTCGGAGAAGGCAATGCGGTGCGGGGCGATGAAATGATGGTAGCAGAAGATTTTTCCTACTATTTGGACGAGGTTCCCGGCTGCTTTATGATGGTAGGCGCGGGCAATGGTGATACGTCCACCAGCTATTCCCATCATCATCCTAAGTTCGATTTCGAAGAAGGCGCCATGCTTAAATCCGCAGAGCTGCTCATACGGCTGGCTGAGGATTATGTGTCAGAGCATTAGAAGGTTAGAGCATTAAACGGCGTGCTGGACGAGCATGGCAGCAGCAGTACGATAAATGGAGAGTATGTCACAGAATACGGTGGCATGCTCTCTTTTTTTATGACCAGCTAAAGATAACAACGACTTTTATGCTTGCATAAAATAGGGCCTATTTCCGCATACTGCTCCTATAGGAGGCCATTATGGCCGATGGTCTGGCTTCGCCGTTGTGCTAATGGCAGGCTGCACACAGATACATAAGGAGGGGATAACATGCTGGAACCAAGCAGCAAGCCGCTCATTGTTCAAAGCGATATGACGCTGCTGCTCAATATGAAGCAGGCCGGGGCAGAGGAAGCTGCTGGCAGACTGCTTGCTTTCGCAGAGCTCGTCAAGCGCCCAGGCGGTTGGCATACGTACCGGATGACAGCCATGACGCTGTGGCAAGCCTGCGCGTCGGGAATGGCGGCTGAGGACGTCATAGCGCTGCTGATGAAGTATGCTTCATCGAGCATCCCGGGCTATGCGGAAATGAGCATACGCAAATGGATGGGCCGCTATGGAAAGCTGCATCTTGAGCTAGCGGGAGACAAGCTCATGCTCAGCGGCAGCGCGGAGCTGCTCACGGAGCTGGCTCGCCATCCGGAAATCGGGCCGAAATTAGCTAGCCCGGATTTGGCAGCATGCCTCAGCGGGCTAGGTGTAGAAGTTCGCGGGGAGGAGCGGGGGCTGCTCAAGCAGGAGCTGGCCCGGCTCGGTTATCCCGTCATCGATCAGGCGGGCTATCATGCCGGCGAGGCGCTGAAGGTGCAGCTGCGTGAGGTAACGCGCCAAGGCAAGCCGTTTGAGCTGCGAGCCTATCAGCAGCAGGCGGTAGATGTTTTCTGCGCTGAAGGCTCCGTGCATGGCGGCAGCGGGGTCGTCGTGCTGCCATGCGGGGCAGGCAAGACGGTTGTGGGACTGGCTGCTCTTGCTAAGCTAAGCAGCGCGACCCTGATTTTGACCTCCAGCACCACCTCGGTCCAGCAGTGGAAGCGCGAGCTGCTGGACAAAACAACACTGTTGGAAGAGCACATCGGAGAATATGCCGGCGGGCTCAAGCAGGTACGCCCGGTAACCATTGCCACCTATCAAATATTGACGAGCCGCAAGGCGAAGTCGGCAGCTTACCAGCATATGAATTTATTTTCAGAGCGCGACTGGGGGCTCATTATTTATGATGAGGTGCATTTGCTGCCTGCACCTGTATTTCGAATGACGGCAGATATTCAAGCGACGAGGCGGCTTGGGCTAACGGCAACGCTCGTCCGCGAGGATGGCTGCGCGGAGGACGTCTTTTCGCTCATTGGTCCGAAGCAGTATGAATGGCTGTGGAAGGCGGTTGAAGCAGAGGGGCATATTGCGGCTGTTCATTGCACCGAAATTCGTATACCGCTTGGTGAGGATGTCCGCACGCGTTATGCGGCTGCCGCTCCCCGTTCCCAATTGCGGCTTGCGGCAGAAAATCCGTCGAAGGCAGATGTAATTACGGAACTGCTGAAGCGTCATGAAGGCGTGCCTACGCTCATTATCGGGCAATATTTAGATCAGCTGCATGCGGTTGCCGAAGCGCTCGCGATTCCCGTTATAACCGGAGAGCTGGAGCAGGATAAGCGCCAGCTGCTGTATGATCGTTTCCGCTCGGGCGAAATTCCGGTGCTGGCGGTTTCAAGGGTTGCCAATTTCGCTGTTGATTTGCCGGATGCGGCAGTAGCTATTCAAATATCGGGCAGCTATGGCTCAAGGCAAGAGGAGGCTCAGCGCATTGGGCGCATTCTCAGGCCAAAGCAAGGAAGAAACGAAGCGTGGTTTTATACCGTTGTCAGCGACGGCACCAAGGAGCTGGATTTTGCCTTGCGGCGCCAGCTGTTCATGGTGGAGCAGGGGTATCGCTATGCGCTGGAATCGCGGGAAGCAGCTCTGCTTGAATAAAGGCAGCAAGCCGAGGCAAACGATGTAGGGGGAGAAAAAAATGTACGTCCACGAGCTCGCCGACAAGCTGACGGATTATCGGCAGCAAACATTTATGGAAGCGCCGATGTGGTGGTATGCAGCTAAAGAAAATAAGCAGTGGAGCGATGCGGTTAAAGATCGCCGCTCCATGCTTGAGGCGATTCAATCGCTCTCTTCTACGACGCTTGCGGCGCTGAAAGCGGTCATAAAGCTTGCTGGCGCTGATCCAGCTCCTGAGGAGAGGCTTTTTCGCCTCGGCCCGAAGCAGGCGTGCATGTCAGGCGCGGAGTTTCGCTGGGCTTTGGCAGAGCTGCAGCGCGGCGGACTCGTATTTTCGGTAAGCCGCAATTGGGGCGAGCGCATTTATTTTGTGCCTCGCGACAGCTTTGCGCTATGGCGGCAGCTGGTGTTTCCCTGCCATATGGAGGCGAAGGCGATGGATGCTTTGGCGGAAGGCGAGTTGCAGTTTCGAGCCTCTGGTAGACTGCTGGGACTTCAATTGCTTGATGCGTGGACGGAGCTCGCGCGAAGCGGGCTTACGCTGACGAATAAAGGAATTTTGCCTAAAAAAATAATTGCCCGACTGGGGATCTCCGTTACGCTTACGGAGGAAAATATCGCTTGCTTGAATGTATCGGACGATCGGGTACGCCAATACGGACGCATACCTGCCTTTATTTTGGAAACGGCTGTAAGATTAGGCGTGCTGGAGGAGGAAGAGGGGCGGCTCATATGGGTAAAGGATAAGCTGGAGCAGTGGCTGATTTTAAACAGCTTTGCCCGAGAGGCTTGTCTGCACAGCCTGATTGTGGAGCATTATTTATATAGAAAGCCGCTTTTGGCGCATGGCGCATCGGCATTGTCTGCGCTAACCATGGGGCCTTGGTATGAGGCTGAGGCGTGGCTGTATCAGGTGCAGGGCGAGGCTGTTGCAGTTGCGGCTGGACAATTGCCTTTGAGCGATAAGCAGCAGCTGCTGGGGTGGTTGGACACGCTGCATGCTTTCGGCTGGCTTGAGCGGATCGAAGGACCCGGGGAGCGCAGCTGGTTTCGCTGGATGATAGATCCCCAGCCCGGAACAGATCGTTCATCAGCACCGCTTTCAAGTGAAAGCGAAGCTGTCATCGTGCAGCCAAATGGGGAAATTATCGTCCTAACGGAATGCGACGGGCGTATTCGCTGGGAGCTGGAGCTTATGGCCGAGCGTGTGAACGAGGTGCAGCAAGGGCTGTACCGGCTTAGCCGCAAGTCGATCGAACGGGCAATGGCTTTTGGCCGAACGGAAGCAGCGATGCTCGCATTTCTCGAATGGGCTTCCGGGAGCAAGGACGCAGCAGCAGAAGCAGCTCCGCTGCTGCGGGACTGGGGAAGCAAGTTGGGCCAGCTGGACAAGCCAGTTGCGGGTGCAGGGAGCTTCGGAGACGGCAGAGAATATCCTTCCTTTCAGGATAGCTCCCAGCAGCAGCTTGTCGCTGGTTTCCGGCTGTATCCCGACTATGGAATGGCTACACCCAGAGCAGAGCATGAGGACTGGCTGGGCCATTATGAGCTGATTCAGCATGATGAAGAGGACAAGCAAGGAAGCTATGCGGGGCTAAAGCAAATTCCCGCAAGCTGGCTGAACCAGCGCCGCGCCTACCATCATTCCACAAGCCGGGAGATGATGGAGCGTGCGCTGCAGTGGCAAACACCTGTCGAGCTGCATTTGGAGGAAGGACTGGCTGCTTTTGTACCTTGGGAGCTGCATGCCGAATCCAATAGTTGGTCTGTAACGGGCAGCTTCTCAGGCGCGCAATATGGAGCCAGCGTGAGGTTGTCGCCTGAAAGCTGGCAGGCGATGCGGCTGCTTGTTCCAGGAATTAATTTTTATACATAAAATGGTATGTACTATTTAAGCTAGTATGCTATGATAGATAAGGAAGTAAGCGAATGAGATGAGGTGGAAAAATGCCTGCTACTAAGGAGCTCTCGGCTGTTCTACCCATACACCCTGAAGGTGCAAGCGGTGTTTCTTCGCTCGATATGGCGTCGCTGCTGCTTTGTGCTTACGAGCTGGGTGATTGGATTAATCAGTCGGCTGAAGTTGCCGAATATTTATATTGGAAAGACGCAGTCAGCGAAGATGCTGATGTTAAGGCGCTGACCAGGAAGTTTGAAAAGGCGAAAGAGCTGTTTGAGGAATGCCAGCGTTTTGGGCGTTTTCATCCGGATTTTCATGCAGCCAAAGATAAAATTAAGCTGGTTGAAGCTGAGCTCGCCCAAATCGAGGCGGTCGTTCGATTCAAATCAGCGGAGCAGGCTGTTGATACGATGCTGTTTGAGGTATCACGGACCATTGCTGAATCAGTATCGGACACGATTAAAGTGCCGAGCAATGAAGCAAGCGGCGGCGGTTGCGGAAGCGGCGGATCATGTGGCTGTGGAAGCGGCGGTTGCGGCTAGGCGGCTCTGCTCGGTGTGAATTTTACACAGGTGGAGGGAATCGTATTGTTACCGGAACGGACGGGTTATATTATATGGGTCAGTGACCTAAAGGCGGCCAGATCGCTAGAAAAACACGGCACCGTTCATTACATGTCGCGCAAAATGCACTATGTCGTCATCTACGTAAATGCCGAACGTGCCGAAGAAGTGCTGCGCAATATTGGACGTTTGCCATTCGTTCGCAGAATTGAACGTTCCTTCCGGAATGAGCTGCGAACGGAATATACGAAAGACAGTGAAGACAAAACAAGATTTTACAGCATGTAGCTGCTGGCAGCGAACAGGCTGTGCGCAATAGCCCGGGTGGGGTACAACCACCCGGGCTATTTTTTTATGCCTAGCAATATAATGAAAGTAGCCTCCGTAAGAGAGAAGCTAAAATCGATTTCGGAAAAGGAAGCGAAACGCTGAGTTAGCAAGCCTGTGGCGGGATCATAATCAGAACCGCGGTCGCGGCGGCGTCACGTCAACTGTTATTTTTGAGATTCAGCATTTTTTCTGTTGTAAAATCGGTCAATCATGGTAAAATACTTGATATAATAGTCATAAAGGCCTGGTTCTTTAGGAGGAGGGTTCGTGATGAAGGACAAGTTGACGAAACGATGGAGCACCTATGAAACGTTCTATGTCGATCTGGGCGATATGAAAGTTTCTGATATTGTCATTACGAATCATGCCCGTAGCCGCTGGATTGATCGAGTTGAACATGAGAAAACTGGCTATGAGGACATCGCAGAATTTTTGTGGGAATGCTTGAAGCAGGGCAGAATCGAGTCGTATTACCGCAATGAGCAGGATGTCTATTTAATTGACAATGATTTGGTTTTCGTAGCTGAATTTTCGCCTTCCCTGACAGATACGGACATCTTGGGGAACCCGCTGCACAAAATGATTATCGTGACCTTTCTCGGCCGCATGTCGGAGACGATGGAGCTTAGAGATTTGAAATCCTATTATTCCTGGCTGCGCCATTCCCGGCGAATGACGCTCGTTAAAAATAGCCGCAAGAAGAAATAAACCGGCCCTTATATGGAATTAAAAATGAAAGCGCATCTTCGATTCGCAAGCATGGTGAAGCAGCAGCTAGCCGTGCGATGAACGAGAGTTGCGCTTTTTCGTGCGTTTTGGCCTAGCCATATAGTATAATATAGGGCAAAGGAAAGGGTGGTCGGCCAGATGGCGCTTAATTTTCATCAACTGCATATTTTTTATACCGTCGCGGAACGGGGCAGCTTTTCGGCTGCGGCGCAAGCGCTCCATATGACCCAGCCGGCCGTGACCATGCAGGTTCAGTCGCTGGAGGATTATTTTGGCACGAAGCTGCTGCTGCGTTCGACAAAGCGAATCGAGCTGACGGAAGCCGGGCAGGAGCTGATGCCGTACGCGAGACGCAGTATTGAGCTAATTAGAGATACAGATCAAGCGATGAGCTTGTTTACAAAGCAATTAAAGGGACGGCTGCTGCTAGGAGGCAGTCTGACGATAGGAGAATACATACTTCCACGGCTGCTCGGCCCTTTCGGTCAAGCTTATCCGGACATTGCCATCAGCATGAAGGTGATGAACACGGCGCAAATTATGGAGGATATCATTAATCATCAGCTGAATTTTGGGCTTATTGAAGCGCCTGTCAATCATCCGGATATGCAGATGGAGGCCGTCATGAGCGATGAGCTGCATCTCGTAGTGCCACAGGGCCACCCGCTAGCGGGGCGGACGGATGTGACGCTGACAGAGGCGGCAAGCTATCCCTTTGTACTGCGTGAGCAAGGCTCTGGAACGAGGCTTGTGATGGAAGAGCAGCTGAAGCGCAAAAATATTGATCCTTCCGATCTTAAGGTCGTCATGGATCTTGGAAGCACCGGCGCGGTAAAATGTGCGGTAGAAGCGGGCTTAGGCATTTCTTTTCTGTCCTCCTCATCGACCAAGCATGAAATTGCGCTAGGCTTGTTGCATAGCGTGCCGATTGTAGATACGAAATTTAAACGGCAGTTTTATTCGATTTATTTGAAATCCGCGCTGCTGCCGATTTCTGCGGTCACTTTTTTAACGTTTCTTAGAGAAAATGATTTGAGAAAATGGCTATGAGGAGCAGTGAGATGAGACAAGCTGATTTGCATACACATACGACGGCTTCCGACGGTACAGGCTCCCCAAGCTACAATGTGCAGCTAGCAAAGGCGGCAGGGCTGGCAGCGATTGCGATAACCGACCATGATACGATGGCTGGGGTAGAAGAGGCGCTGGCGGAAGGCGAGCGATTAGGCATCACGGTGGTGCCAGGAGTAGAGCTAAGCACGGTGGCAGATGGTCAGGACATTCATGTGCTCGGCTATTATGCGAATTGGCGGGATCAATTATGGCAGCAGCGCCTTACGGGGCTGCGTTCAGTTCGTGACAAACGCAATGAGCTAATCGTTGCCAAGCTCGTAGAGCTGGGCATCGACATAACGCTGGAGGAGGTTATAGCGGTCGCGCTGGAGCACTCTGGCGATGCGGCGGGCGGGAAGACGGTAGGCCGTCCGCATATAGCGGAGCTGCTCATTCGTAAAGGGGCAGTCGCCACCATGCGGGAGGCGTTCGACCGTTATCTGGCTTCGGGAAGCGCAGCCTATGTCAATCCGCCTCGCGTGAATCCTTATGAAGCGATTAGCTGGATCAAGGAAGCGGGTGGCGTGAGCGTGCTGGCTCATCCTGGTTTATACAGCAACGACAAGCTGGTGGAGGAATTAATTCGCAGTGGCGGCGTTCAAGGCATTGAGGTTTATCATTCCGATCATGGCCCCCAGGAGGAAGCGAGATATTTGCAGCTTGCGGAGCAATACGGCTTGATTGTAACCGGTGGCTCTGATTATCACGGTGAACGGGAAGGCAAAGTATTTCACGGCGCAATTGGCAGCCGGACAGTGGATGCGGGCGTCTTGGAGCTATTGAAATCTGGATTGAACTTGAACGATGTGAGTTCGTAAAGATAGGTCTTTTTAAATGAAAAGGACGTGACCAGCTGTGCTTAGCAGCGGGTTCACGTCCTTTTTTATGGTGTGCAGGCAATTTAGGCCATGTAGGCAAGGCCAAGTTGTACAGATGAGGCTGGCCTTTTGAAGCCTACTGCTTTAATTAGGTGATTTTTGAAGGCAGTGCTTTAATGCGCTGTTCGTCTGGCGTAATGAAAAGCGTCTTCTGATGATCATAGATGACGAAGCCTGGCTTGGCGCCGCTTGGCTTATGCACATGGCGTATCATCGTGTAGTCCACCGGAATCATGCTGGACGATCTTGCTTGACTGTAATGCGCCGCCAGCATAGCTGCCTCTTCAAGTGTAGCATCGCCAAAGCTGCCCCCGCGGATGACGACATGCGAGCCCGGGATGTCCTTCGTATGCAGCCAAGTGTCGGAGGAAGAGGCGAGACGGTTCGTCAAATATTCGTTTTGCGTATTGTTTTTGCCTACGTAAATCGCAATATTTTCCGAAGAGGTGTAACAGAGCAGAGAAGGCTGGGCCGCCTTTTTGCGTTTAGGTCCGCGCTTGCTGCTGCGATCCCGCAGATAGCCCTGCGCAACGAGCTCCTCGCGAATTTCTTCCGTGTCGGCAAGCGACGCATTGTCCAGCTGCTGAAGCAGGGAGGACAAATAATCAATTTCTGCCTTCGCCAGCTCCATCTGCTCGCCAACGACAGCGATGCTGTTCTTATGCTTCGTATAGCGGCGGAAATAGCGCTGCGCATTGTCAGACGGTGTGAGCTGCGGATCCAGCTCTATCGTGACCGTCGCTTGATTTTCATCATAAAAGTTAACCAATGTTGCTACTTTATCCCCGCGCTGGATTTGATGCATGTAGGCGGTAAGCAGTTCGCCAAGGACGCGGTATTTATCGGCATCATGCGCGTCAACCAACGTTTCCTCCAGCTTGTCGATTTTTTTAATGTTTTTGGCTTTTTCGTTTTGCACAAAACGGATTAAATCGGAGGCGCGCTGCTTCACCGTATCCCGCTCGGCTTTATCGCCATAGAACGCTTCGAGCATTTCGCTGACGTTAGGGAAGCTTGCGGTTTCCCCTTCCAAATGAGTGAGCGCCGTGATGGAAAAATAAGCTTTGCCTTTCGCGTTCGTTACGATGGCAGGCTCAAATTCTCCCCGCTTTGCTTTGTCCATTAAATCTGAAAAGCTTTGCCATAATGTAGCTTCGGAATCATTAGCGCGGTACGCAATCTCCTTGGCAAGCAGCGGACTCAAACCGCTGAAAGCTTCTACAAGCTGCTGAAAAACGGGAGCATCTGTACTAGCTTGCTTCTCTACTGCTGGCGTGCTGTCCGCATCATCGCCAGCTGCCTCCGTATGATCCGGCTCCGGCTTGCGAAGCGCTTCGCGGAACTGCTCCTCTCGGGCAATAGCAAATGGATCAAGCTTTCCTTGGTCAGGGGGAGAGACGTAGCTGCTGCCCGGCATGACGATGCGGAAGCTGCTGATGGAAGGCGTGACATGATGGATGCCGTCATGGATGATGCCCGTAGCCGGATCCAGCAAAATAATGTTGCTGTGCCGCCCCATAATTTCAATAACAATGCGTTTCAACGATAAGTCGCCGAGCTCGTCGCGGTGCCGGATATCGATATGTATAATTCGTTCCCGTCCGATTTGGCTGATTGCTTCAATGACGCCGCCCTCGCAGTATTTGCGCAGCAGCATGCAGAACATCGGGGCTTCCATTGGATTGACGTATGTGCCCGTCGTCCAATGAAGCCGCGGATAGGTGGGATTGGCGGACAGCAGCAGCTTGCCGCTCATTCCGGCTCCACGAATGCTGAAGATGAGGTCGTTTGCTGTCGGCTGATGGATTTTATGAATGCGGGCGCCAATGCAACGCTGCAAATCATCGGTAATTGCATGTATGACGATGCCGTCTAAGGCCATAATTCGCTAGCTCCTTTATGTTTCAGGTCACTGAAGGGCTCCTGAAATCGGTACGTATCTTCCTATCATGCCATAGTTGAGGCAAAAACTTAACCCCTTGTTGGGATATTTTGCGGGTTGTCCGAATACATTTAGGCTTGAGAGGCTGTCCGAGGGGCGCTGAGGCATATACGGGAGGGAAAAGAAGCGATGGAACAATTGAAATGGCATCAATTGGGTAAAGGGGAGCTGACGCAAGCGCTGAACAGCATCCCGGAGCAGGGGCTGGCTGCCGCTGAAGCGGCGGAAAGGTTGCAGCGGGATGGGCACAATGAGCTGACCGAGGGCAAGCGGGTATCGCCGATCATGCTGTTTCTCAATCAGTTCAAGGATTTTATGGTATTGGTGCTCATGGGCGCTACTCTTATATCAGGGCTTTTGGGCGAATATTTGGATGCGGTAACGATTATCGCCATTATCGTCATTAATTCTGTGCTCGGCTTCGTACAGGAGTTTCGGGCGGAAAAGTCGCTGCATGCGTTAAAAGAAATGTCAGCCCCGTCAGCAAAGGTTTTGCGCGGTGGGCAAATAATGGATATTCCAGCGAAGGAGTTGGTCGTTGGTGATGTGATTCTGCTGGAGAGCGGGGACCGCATTCCGGCCGATGTGCGGCTGCTGGAGGCGAACAGCTGCTATACGGAGGAATCTGCCTTAACCGGCGAGTCAGTGCCAGTCGGCAAACATGCGATGGCGATTTCCGAAGCAGAGCTGCCGCTCGGTGATCAGCGCAACATCGGCTTTATGGGTACGATGGTCACACGGGGCACCGCGAAGGGCATGGTCATTCGTACCGGAATGAAAACGGAGATGGGCACGATTGCCGAGCTGATCCAGCAGACGGAGTCGATGGAAACGCCGCTGCAGCACAGGCTGGAGCAGCTGGGCAAAATTTTGATCGCCGTCGCCATTGGCCTGACGATTATTGTTGTTGCAGCAGGAATCCTGCATGGACAGCCTGCTTATGGCATGTTTTTGGCTGGAGTCAGCCTTGCTGTAGCGGCTATTCCGGAAGGTTTGCCCGCTATTGTGACGATTGCGCTCGCGCTCGGCGTACAGCGAATGATCAAGCGCAAGGCCATCGTCCGGAAGCTGCCGTCGGTGGAGACGCTCGGCTGCGCCTCGGTTATTTGCTCGGACAAAACAGGTACGCTGACGCAAAATAAAATGACCGTCACGACCATTTGGATGGGCGGACGCCGCCTCGATGTAACCGGGCAGGGCTATGAGCCCGTCGGCGCGATTATGGAGGGCGGGGAGCCCGTCGATATGAAGCATGACGCCTCGCTTAAACGGCTGCTGCAAGTTGCGGCGCTGTGCAACAATGCTTCGATTTATCAGGTGGAGCCGGAGGATGGACGCAAGCGCAGTGGTAAAAATGCAGGGGCGGTGAAGCAGGAGTGGGTGCTGAATGGCGATCCGACCGAAGGAGCGCTCGTCGTGCTGGCAGCGAAGCTTGGCTTGACCGCCAAATCGCTGGAAGGACTGTACAAGCGAGAGCGGGAGTTCCCGTTCGATTCGGAGCGCAAGCTGATGTCGGTGTTGGCATCCCATCAAGGAGGACGCGTCATTTATGCGAAAGGCGCTCCAGATGTGCTCATGCACCAGTGCAGCTATGTGCTGTGGGACGGCAAGGTTGTGCCGTTTACAGGTACGCTTAAGCAAAAATATGCCGAGGCCAGCGAAGAGATGGCCCAGTCAGCGCTGCGTGTGCTCGGTCTCGCTTACCGTGATCTGCGGGCGACAGATAAATGCAATAGCGAGGCGGAGGCGGAGAGCCAGCTCGTATTCGTAGGGCTTACGGGCATGATTGACCCGCCGCGCCGCGAAGCGAGGGAAGCGATTGCGGTATGCCGCCGCGCAGGCATCAAGACTGTGATGATTACAGGCGATCACCAGTTGACTGCGGAAGCGATTGCTGGGCAGCTCGGCATTATGCCGCGCGGCGGCATCGCGATGAGCGGGAAGCAGCTTGAAAGCATGAGCGATGAGCAATTGGATCGTCTGGTAGACAATGTGTACGTCTATGCTCGCGTATCACCGGAGCATAAGCTGCGCATCGTCAAGTCGCTTCAGCGCCAAGGGCATGTCGTTGCGATGACGGGCGATGGAGTAAACGATGCGCCAGCAATTAAAGCAGCGGATATCGGTATTTCAATGGGGATTACCGGAACGGATGTATCCAAGGAAGCTTCCGCGCTCATTTTGAGCGATGACAATTTCGCTTCCATTGTTTCGGCCATTGAGGAGGGGCGGAATATTTATGAAAATATCCGCAAATTCATTCGCTACTTGCTGGCCTCCAATGTCGGCGAAATTATGACGATGCTGCTTGCTATGATGGTAGGCTTGCCGCTGCCGCTCGTACCGATCCAAATTTTATGGGTCAATTTGGTGACCGATGGGCTGCCGGCGATGGCGCTCGGCGTCGATCAGGCGGAGAAGGATTTAATGAGCCAGAAGCCGCGCTCGGCGAAGGAAAATATTTTTGCCCGCCGCCTTGGTTGGAAAATCATTAGCCGCGGCTTGCTGATCGGCGTATGTACGCTCGGGGCATTCTGGATTACGCTGATTGAGGCGCCGGGAAGCACGGAGCATTTGGTAAAAGCCCAAACCGTCGCGTTTGCTACACTCGTAATGGCGCAGCTCATCCATGTTTTTGACTGCCGCAGCTCGCGCTCGATTTTTCACCGCAATCCGCTGCAAAACCGTTATTTGGTGCTCGCTGTGCTATCGTCGCTCATTATGATGCTTGGCGTGCTTTACATTGAGCCGCTGCAGCCTATTTTCAAAACGGTGCCGCTTGGCCTGCGCGAATGGTGTCTCGTCTTTGTTGCAGCGGGAATTCCGACGTTCCTTATGGGAATTGGCAGCGTGCTGGGCACATCCAAGCCTAAAAACAAATCGGGCAAGCTGACGTTTGGCTCCAAAATGTCGACCAGATAACATAAAAGTACAAATGTTGATGTATTTAATGAATAGTGTTTATCCAAGCTTTGCGGTATGCTATCATTAATCAGAATCTTTTATTTATCAATGATAGCCGCGGCAAAGGAGCGTACACATATGAATTTCACGAAAATGCACGGATTAGGAAATGATTTTATCGTTATTGCGGGCGAGCAGCAACTGCCTGATAACGCAGCTCAGCTTGCTATCGAATTGTGCAACCGATTTTTCGGTATTGGCGCAGACGGTCTTGTATACATTTTGCCTTCGGAAAATGCGGATTTCCGCATGCGCATCATCAATTCTGACGGCTCTGAAGCAGAACAATGCGGCAACGCGATTCGCTGCGTTGCAAAATACGTGTATGACAACGGCTTAACCAATAAGGAGCTCATTACGATTGAAACGCTTGGCGCAGGTGCACAGGCAGTACAATTGAGAGTAGAAGGCGGCAAAGTTCAAAGCGTTCGCGTTGATATGGGCGAGCCGATTTTGAATGGCCTGGCGGTGCCGACAACGGTAGACCAGGAGCAGGTTGTGGAGCATCCGATTGAGGTTGACGGCCATGAGTTCCGCTTTACTGCTGTATCGATGGGCAATCCGCATTGCGTTATTTACGTAGATGATGCGGCTAATTTCGACTTGGCTGCATGGGGCCCCAAGCTGGAGACCCATCCGATGTTCCCGCGCAAAATCAATGTAGAGTTCGTAACGGTCAATTCCCGCGAGCATACGGAAATGCGCGTTTGGGAACGCGGTGCAGGCCCGACGCTTGCTTGCGGCACAGGCGCCTGCGCGACGGTCGTTGCTTCGGTGCTGAACGGTTACACAGACCGGACGGCAACGGTGTCGCTGAAGGGCGGCGATCTGCTCATTGAATGGAATGAAGCGGACAATCACGTATATATGACAGGGCCAGCGGCAGAAGTTTTCCGCGGCTCATTATAAGGCGGATACGGCTATGGGAGAGATGAACAGCAAACCGGATTTGCGCTCAGCAATCGCTGAGCGCATCTTAACTGGGGATGGCGCAATGGGAACCTTTCTGTATCAGATGGGGTTCCCTGTCGGCGTTTCGTATGAGGAATTTAATATTTTGCGTCCTGATGTTATTGAAAATGTTCACCGCCGCTATTATGAAGCGGGAGCACAGGTCATTGAAACGAACACCTTCTCGGCAAACTTGGAAAAGCTGTCGATTTACGGCTTGGAAGCGGAAATGGAAGCGATTAATCGTGCGGGTGTCCGCATTGCCCGCGCTGCATCCGGCCCGGATGCTTACGTAGTAGGGGCGGTCGGCTCGATTCGCGCCGGAAAGCTCAAAAACACAAGAACCGTCCGCGTCAGCGATGCATATGAGCGCCAAATGGCGGCGTTGCTGACAGAGGGCGTTGACGGTTTTATGCTTGAAACGTTTTACGATCTTGACGAAATGCTGCTGGCATTGCGAATTGCCCGCAAGCTTACGGATATCCCGGTCATCTGCCAATTCGCAGTTGAAGACGTTGGCCGTACGCAAGATGGCGTCAGCCTGAGACAGGCGTTCGACCAGCTTACCGATGAAGGCGCAGATGTCGTTGGCTTCAATTGCCGAAGCGGCCCGAACGGGATTATGCGGGCGATGAAAGCGATTGAAGGGGAAGCGACATGGCCGCTGTCCATTTTTCCGAACGCCGGTATTCCTGATTATGTGGACGGCAAGTATACGTATGCAGCTACGCCGGAATATTTTGCGGCATCTGCACGCGAATTTGCGGACTACGGAGCGCGCATTGTCGGTGGCTGCTGCGGTACGACTCCTGAGCATGTCGCTGCAATGGCAGCGGCGCTGAACCACTATTCACCGCAAAACGGTTTGCAGGCAGCTGGAGGAACAGCTATAGCGGAAGTAGAGACCATTGTTATTAATGAACAACCTCCGGTGAAGCTGGAAATTCCGGATGTACGCATGCCAAGCGAGCCGAACATCGTGGATACGGTCCGCGAGCGTCATACCGTAATTGTCGAGCTGGACCCGCCGCGCGATCTGGATATTAGCAAGTTTATGGCGGGAGCAGCAGCGCTTAAGGCATGTGGAACGGACGCTGTTACGATGGCGGATAATTCGCTGGCAGTTACGCGCATGAGCAATTTGGCGCTCGCAGCGCTCGTGCAAGAGAAGGTCGGCTTGCGGCCGCTCGTGCACATTGCCTGTCGGGACCGCAATTTGATCGGTACGCAATCCCACTTGATGGGCCTTGACGCGCTTGGCATTGACCATGTGCTTGCGGTAACAGGCGACCCGGCCCGTTTTGGGGATTTGCCGGATTCCAGCTCCGTCTATGACTTCACCTCCTTTGAGATGATCCGCATGACGAAGCAGCTTAATGAAGGCATTGCCTTCTCCGGCAAGCCGCTGAAGCAAAAAGCGAATTTCATCGTCGGTGCCGCCTTCAACCCGAATGTGAAGCATTTGGACAAAGCGGTGCAGCGTTTGGAGCGCAAAATCAAATCCGGCGCCGATTACATTATGACACAGCCGGTCTACGATCCGGCTTTGATCAAACAGGTGGCAGAGGCGACAAAACATCTTCCGATTCCTGTTTTTATCGGTATTATGCCGCTTGCGAGCGGGCGCAATGCCGAGTACCTGCACAATGAGGTGCCGGGCATCCAGCTGTCGGATGAAGTTCGCCAGCGGATGGCTGGCCTTGAAGGGGAAGCGGGGCGTGCTGAAGGCGTTCGTATAGCCAAGGAGCTTCTGGATGAGGCGGTGCTCCATTTCAAAGGCATTTATCTAATTACACCGTTTATGTTTTATGATATGGCGGTCCAGCTTACGGAATATGTTTGGGAGAAAACAGGCGTTCATCGCTAATCGCATCGAAATGAATAAGGGGAAAGTGCCATTTTCATAAATATAAGCATTTATAAGTTTCACATTTATAAATGGGCTTATATTTCACCGCGAAACGTTAGCTTTGCCGCCAGAGGACGGCGATAGTCGTTTACGCTTGAAATATAAGAGTTTATAAGTTTCACCCTTATACTCCGCTTATATTTCTCGGACTGAAACGCGCCGCGCCGCCAGAGGAAGGCGACAGCCGTTTCACCTTGGTAGAATTTGCGCTTTGCCCTTGTTCGTTGCGCCAAAATCATTTAAGATGTATACTAATGAATACTGCCTCCCTGACTGGTTGGAATAGCAAGGCGAGGACAGGCTGTCGTACAGTTCGGATGTTGTCTATACGTCCGCCTAGCGGAAAACGTATGCCCCGGACTTTTTTCGTCAACAATAATGCAATAGTTCTGCCGTTATTTGGCAGGTGGAGTGCATTCATCGTCCAAATACTTATACTTAATATCTTGTTTATTCGGGCAGTTGCACGAGGGAGACCGGAGGGGGAGCTTACTTGGCTATTAAATTAATTAATATTGGCTTTGGCAACATTGTGTCAGCCAACCGCATTATTTCAATCGTGAGCCCCGAATCGGCGCCGATTAAGCGGATTATCCAGGAAGCGCGCGACCGTCATATGCTTATTGACGCCACATATGGAAGACGTACGCGAGCGGTAATTATTACGGACAGCGACCACGTTATTCTATCAGCAGTACAGCCGGAGACGGTAGCACACCGTCTTTCCACTAAGGATGACGATAACGACGAATAGTACGGGGAGTCTTATGAATAAGGGATTGTTAATTGTATTGTCCGGTCCATCCGGCGTAGGTAAAGGGACGGTTTGCTCCGTTCTGCGGAAAAAGATGCCTAATCTCGTATACTCTGTTTCGGCGACAACTCGCTTGCCGCGGCAAGGGGAAGTTGATGGGGTAAACTATTTTTTTAAGACCCGAGAGCAGTTTCAGGAAATGATGGCTCGTGATGCCTTGCTGGAGCATGCGGAGTATGTCGGCAATTGCTATGGCACGCCGCGCGATTTCGTTGAACGGACACTGGCAGGCGGTCAGGACGTCATTTTGGAAATTGAAGTTCAAGGCGCATTGAAGGTTAAGGAAAAGTTTCCGGAAGGCGTGTTTATTTTTCTCGTGCCGCCATCCTTGGATGAGCTGAAGCAGCGCATTACAGGGCGTGGCACGGAGACGCAGGACACGATTAATCACCGGATGACGGTGGCGGAAGAAGAGATGAATCTGCTCAGCCATTATGATTATGCGGTCGTGAACGATGAGATTGAGGCGGCTTGTTATCGGATTGAGAGCATCCTTACCGCCGAGCATTGCAAGGCAAGCAAATATTTAGCGGAGCTGGGCGAGCTGCCAGCTGCAATCGAGAAAGCCTAAGCGAGGAGATGGAACATGTTATACCCTTCTATTGATGAAATGGTTAAGAAAGTCGACAGCAAATACTCGCTAGTCGTTGCAGCATCCAGACGCGCGCGCATGCTGCGCAATGGGGAAAAATCCGAGCTGAAATCGCCAAGATCGGCGAAATTTGTCGGTGTAGCGCTTGAAGAGATTTACGGCGATATCGTTGTCGTAGAATCGAAAGAACCGATCGAAGACTAGGCTGCTGGCCCTTTAGTCAGCTTATATGGCATTCAGGAGAGCAACCGTCATTTATGGCGGTTGTTTTTTGTTTTGGAAACTAGGGTATGCATGCAAACCAAATTTGGGCCATTACTCCTTACTCAGCGCTTATTTGAATCCAATCTTATCTGATGGTTCAAGGCTTAAGGTAGCTCAGCAAGCGAGTGTTGCAGGGACCATACAGCTCGGGATACGCGACCTCCATTTTTTTAGGACTGAGCTTCCGCTATTCTGGCTTTTTAGCCGATTTGAGGCCGTAAGCGGACAGGAATGCGGTTATAGCCTTCGTCATCCTATCAAAATACCGTTTGGCAGCGCATTAGCGTCTTCTGAGTCCGCGGCCACTGCCATAACGAGTGATTCGGTTGAATTAGCGGCCGCTGTGTCCGCCAAAAGTCCATGCACAAGGCTGCCTCTCCAGACGCAGCTCCTATTCATGTTTGAAGCTGAATTCAATCAGGATCAGCATCTGGCTTATTTGCGTTTGCATACACGCCCTAATGGACCATCCTTCGTGCAGGATGGTCTTTTTTCTATGTGAGGGTATTGGTGGGTCTACAAGGTGGGATTAAACATGTTATTTTTACTTTGCGTATTTTCAAGTCCGAAATCTTTGTTTTTGTTTGAAATATGTATATTCAAAGACAAACAAATATGATAGTATAAAAACAAGCAAAAACAAATATGATTTCGGAGGTTTGCAAAATGGTACAATCTTTATGGAATGCCTCTCTTGCAGCAGAAGTTGAAGCAGGTTTGGGTGAACTTGTATACCGTTCTAATATTATTGGCGCTGATCGCCGTGTATGTAACTGGGGAGGCGGCAACACTTCCTCCAAAACAATCGTAAAGGACTTCCGCGGCCGTGATGTGGAAGTAATGTTCGTTAAAGGCAGCGGCTCCGACCTTGCGTCCATGAAAGCAGGCAATTTTACTGGCCTTCGCATGGAAGACATTCGTCCATTGTTCGAACGCTCGGAAATGTCTGATGAGGATATGGTAGCGTATCTTGTTAACTGTATGATCGATTCCAAGCATCCGCGCGCTTCTATTGAAACGCTGCTGCATGCGTTCCTGCCGTTCAAGCATGTCGATCACACGCATCCGGATGCGATTATTAGCCTGTGCTGCGCAGACAACGGCAAAGCGGTTGCGAAAGAAATTTTCGGCGACCGTTTCGTCTGGGTTCCTTACGTGCGTCCGGGCTTTACCCTTTCCAAAATGATCGCGGAGGGCGTGCTTGCCAATCCGAAAGCTGAGCTTGTGCTTATGGAGAAGCACGGTCTGGTTACTTGGGGCGAGACTTCAGAGGAGTGCTACGCAAAAACAATTCAAATCATCAGCGAGGCAGAGGCTTACATTGAAGCTCGCGTTGATGAAGCGAAGCTGTTTGGCGGCGTAAAGCATGAGGCGCTTGCGGCTGATGTTCGCAGAAGCATTGCGGCACAAGTAATGCCGACGATTCGCGGTGCAGTAAGCGACGAGAAGAAAATGATTTTGACATTCGATGACGAAGCCGATGTGCTGCAATTTGTAGGCGGACAGAGCTCCGGAGTCGTTTCCCAAGTAGGCGCTGCTTGCCCGGATCACCTCGTTCATACGAAGGTTGTTCCACTGTATGTGGATTGGACACCGAACGTGGACGATGTAGAAGGCCTTAAAGCGAAGCTGAAAGAAAGCATTGCTGCCTATAAAGAGCAATACAAAGCGTATTTTGAACGCAACAAGCATGAAGGCGATGTTATGTTCGAAGCGGCTCCACGCGTTATTTTAATACCAGGCGTAGGCATGATCAATACAGGCAAAAGCTGGGCTAACTCCAAAGTCAGCGGCGCGCTTTACCACCGTGCGATTGCGGTTATTAGAGGAGCGACAGCTCTGGGCGAGTTCGTCTCGCTTAGCGAAAATGAGTCCTACAACGTTGAATATTGGCCGCTTGAGCTGTACAAATTGTCGCTTGCTCCAGCTGAAACCGAATTTTCCCGTAAAGTGGCGTTCATTACCGGCGGTGCTGGCGGAATCGGCAGCGAAACAGCTCGCCGCCTCGTTTCTGAAGGCGCGCATGTGGTGCTAGCAGACTTGAATCTTGAAGGCGCTGAGAAAGTAGCGGCGGAAATTAATGAGAAGTATGGCGAAAACCGGGCGATTGCCGTTAAAATGGATGTAACGAGCGAAGAGCAGGTTGCTGCTGCTTACGCCGATACGGCGCTTGCTTATGGCGGCGTTGATATTATTGTCAACAATGCAGGCCTTGCTACATCGAGCCCATTTGACGAAACTTCGCTCAAGGAATGGAACCTGAACATGAACGTGCTGGGCACAGGCTATTTCCTTGTCGCTCGTGAAGCGTTCAAGCAAATGAAAACACAGGGCATCGGCGGCAACATGGTATTTATCGGCTCGAAAAACTCGGTATATGCAGGTAAAAATGCATCGGCTTACAGCTCCGCTAAAGCGCTAGAAGCTCATTTGGCCCGCTGTATTGCAGCTGAGGGCGGCGAATTCGGCATTCGTGTCAACACGGTGCTGCCGGATGCTATTTTGCAAGGCTCGGCGATTTGGAACGGGAGCTGGCGCAATGAGCGCGCAGCAGCTTACGGTATTGAGCCGGATCAGCTGGAAGAGTATTACCGCAAGCGTACGACGCTGCTGGTTAATATTTATCCGCGTGATATTGCCGAAGGCATTGCTTTCTTTGCTTCATCGAAATCGGAGAAGACGACTGGCTGCATGCTGACGATTGACGGCGGCGTACCAGCAGCGTTTACCCGCTAATTTTATTAGGAGAGATGCGGATATGTATAAAGCTCAGGGAGAAAAGCATTGGTTTATACCGGACGGTTACATTCCAGAGACGAGCTCCGGCTCGCTGCCCAGCCATGAGTCCATCTGTGTGCTGAATACATCGTCGGAAGAAGCGCTGCTGCGGATTACGATCTTTTTCGAAGACCGCGACCCCATGACCGATATTCTTGTGGTGATTCCTGCCAGACGTACGAAGCATGTCCGCACCAGCTCCTTAGGCAAAAACGGGACGCCGATTCCAATCGGCGTTCCATATGCCATCGAGCTGCAAAGCGACATTCCGGTCATTGTACAATACAGCAGGCTGGATTCTACGCAAGCGGAAAATGCATTAATGTCAACGATGGGCTATCCTATTAAATAAAATCATATTTTATAATGGAAAGGGTGTTTGAACATGTCCGATCGCGCGTATCAGCTATTGGAAGAACAGCAGAAGGCCAGAGGTATTAATTTGGATGCCATCAAAGAGCAATTGAAAACGCTTAAAATTGAAACGCCTTCATGGGGCTATGGCGATTCAGGTACGCGCTTCAAGGTATATCAGAAGGAAGGCGTTCCACGCACGCCATTTGAGAAAATCGAAGATGCAGCGCAGGTTCACCGTTATTCAGGCCTAGCGCCATCGGTTGCGATTCATATTCCTTGGGACAAAGTGGACGATTACGGCAAGCTGAGAAGCCATGCGGAAAATCTTGGCCTCAAGATTGGTGCGGTTAATCCGAATTTATTCCAAGAAGATGAATACATGCTCGGAAGCGTGACGAATGCGAATGAAAAAATTCGCCGCAAAGCGACGGATCATTTGCTGGAATGTGTGCAGATTGCGAAAGAAACAGGCTCGCGCGATATTAGCCTATGGTTCGCAGATGGCACGAACTATCCGGGGCAAGGCGATATTCGCAAGCGTAAAGCATGGATGCAGGAATCGCTTTCCGAAATGTACCGTGCGCTTGATCCTCATATGCGGATGCTGATTGAATATAAATGCTTTGAGCCGGCTTTCTATCATACCGATCTGGCAGATTGGGGCATGTCGTATAATTTGGCGATGAAGCTGGGACCGCAGGCAGAAGTGCTTGTTGATACGGGGCATCATCTGCAAGGCGCGAACATTGAACATATCGTCGCTTACCTGATTGACGAGAAGCGTCTGGGCGGCTTCCACTTTAACAGCCGTAAATATGCCGATGATGATCTCATCGTCGGAACGACGAATCCTTATGAGCTGTTCCTGATTTTCTATCAAATTCTGCTAGCTAGCAAAGATAATGATGAAGCGATTCGCAACAACGTCAGCAATATTGCGTATATGATTGACCAATCGCACAGCATTGAACAGAAAATTCCAGCGATGCTGCGTTCGGTATTGAACGTACAGACGCAATTCGCGAAAGCGCTGCTGATCAACCATGATGAAGTGACAGATGCGCAAAACAGAGATGATGTGCTTGGCGCTGAAGACGCCGTTCGCAAAGCGTTTGAATTCGACGTAACGCCGCTGCTGCATGCCGTTCGTCAGGAGCAAGGCTTGCCGCTTGATCCAATGCGCGCATATTTGGACAGCAGCTATGGCAAGGATATTCTAGCGAGAGGCAAGGGCGGTGCCAGCTGGTGACCATTCTTGCTTACGATTTAGGGGCGAGCAGCGGAAGAGCGCTGCTTGGCCGCCTCGTTAACAACAAAATCGAAGTGGAAGAAATACATCGGTTCTCGAACGATCCGGTACAAGTGGGAGAGCGTCTGCATTGGGACGTTCTTCGCTTGTATTATGAGATCAAACAAGGCTTGGTTAAAGCCAAGCAGTTGAAGGTAGAGCCGCAAAGCATCGGTATTGATACGTGGGCTGTAGATTTTGGCCTTATTGGAAGCAGCGGCGAACTGCTCGGAAATCCTTATCATTACCGCGACCGTCATACGGATGGCATGATGGAGAAGGTTTTTACGGCGATTCCGCAGACGGATATTTTCGAGCGGACGGGCATTCAGTTTTTAAGCTTTAATACGATATATCAGCTCGCTGCAATGCAGCAAAATGGATCGCCGCTGCTGCGTGAAGCCCAGCATTTTCTAATGATTCCAGATTTGCTGCGGTATTATTTGACGGGCGATATGCTTAATGAGTTTTCCAATGCGACAACGACCCAGCTGTTTAATCCGCTAACCGGAGATTGGGACGGCGAACTGATTGAACGTCTTGGATTGAATCGCAGCATGTTTGGCCAGGTCGTTCAACCAGGAGCAGACGCTGGCCGTATTCGTCCTTCCGTAAGCGCCGAGCTTGGCGTTGGCAATATTCCGGTTATCGCCGTTGCCGAGCATGATACAGGATCTGCAGTTGCAGCGGTGCCAGCGCTTCAGAGGCCATTCGCGTATTTGAGCTGCGGAACCTGGTCGCTGATGGGGACAGAAGTAGAGCGTCCAGTCATTAACGAGACAGCCTACCGCCTGAACTTTACGAATGAAGGTGGCGTAGACGGTACGTTCCGCCTGCTCAAAAACATTATGGGCCTCTGGATCGTGCAGGAACTGAAGCGCGAATGGGATCAAGCGGGGAACGTCCAATCCTTTGCAGAGCTTGTCAAGCTGGCGGGAGAAGCGAAGCCTTTCACTGCTTTCATCGATCCCGACGCTGCGGTATTTTTGCCGCCAGGCGGCATGGAAGCGCGCATTCGCGCCTATTGCGAGTTGACGGGGCAGCAGCTTGATCGCAGTCCGGGCGCAATTGTGCGTTGTGTATTGGAGAGCCTCGCGTTAAAATATCGTTATGTGCTGGAATTAACCGAGCAGCTTTCCGAGCAGCAGTTTAACGGTCTGCATATGGTTGGCGGCGGCATTCAGAATAAGCTGCTATGCCAGTGGACGGCTAATG
Organism: Paenibacillus liaoningensis; assembly: GCF_059609455.1. Classification (NCBI taxonomy): domain Bacteria; kingdom Bacillati; phylum Bacillota; class Bacilli; order Caryophanales; family Paenibacillaceae; genus Paenibacillus; species Paenibacillus liaoningensis. The sequence continues at coordinate 8,203 of NZ_JCAALU010000023.1, read as the reverse complement.
CCATCGGCAAGCCGGTATGGGCAGGTCCGGTTGAAGGCAGCGCAATCGGCAATATGATTGTGCAATGGATTGCCCGCGGCGAGCTGGCCGATATATGGGAAGCGCGCAAAGTGATTCGGGATTCCTTCGAGGTAGAGCATTACGAGCCAACGGAGCAGCAAGCATGGCAGGAAGCTTACGGCCGGTTTACACAGGTGACGGGGCTGTAGTTTTTTGAAAGAAAGGAGGGCGGCTTATGCTGGTTGCGGAGCGTTATGAAAAAATCGTACAGCTGGTGAATGACAGAGGCAGTATAAGAGTGTCCGAGCTCAGCGAGCTATGCGGCGTAACGGAGGAAACGATACGGCGCGATTTGGATCGCTTGGAGCAGGCAGGCAAGCTGCGGCGTTCGCACGGCGGCGCGGTGAACGTGAAGGATCAGCAGCCGGAGACGCCCTTTACCGAGCGGGAAATTACCCATGCGGAGGAAAAAAGGCAAATTGCACAGGAAGCGATTAAGCTTATTAAGCCGAAGGACCGAATCGTACTCGATGCCAGTACAACGGCTTGGTATATGGCCTCGCATTTGCCGGATATACCGCTCACGGTATTGACCAATTCCATTAAGGTCGCGCTGGAGCTGAGCACGAAGGAGAAGATTGAGGTTATCTCCACCGGCGGGCTTCTCGCTTCACGCTCGCTGTCCTACGTTGGTCCGCTTGCGGAACGCTCGCTTGATGCGTATTACGTCGATAAACTGTTTTTATCGTGCAAGGGCGTGCATTTGGAGCGGGGGATCAGCGAATCGAGCGAGCTGCAGGCGCGCATTAAGCTGAAAATGATCGGCATTGCCGATCAGGTCGTATTGCTGGCTGATTCCAGCAAGTTCGGCGTACAAGCTTTTACGCAGGTAGCAGAGCTGAGTGATGTCCATTCTATTATTACAGACAAACGGATTGGTGCGGATACCGTTGCCGAGCTGAAAGCAAGGTCAATGGATTTGACGATTGTGTAAGGCGGCGTTCTAGCAAGCGGGATTTGTCAAAAGGTAATGGAAAGTGTTGGGAGTATGCAGGTTCTTTCCAGACGTTTTGCAGTCCCGCCTGCTTTGTCCAACTTGTCTGACAACCTGATATTATACATTTGTTATTCATCAGAGCAAAAGAGGTGCTAAAGGTGAAAGTATCCTTATTTATAACATGTTTAAGTGACGCGATGTATCCCAGAGTCGGCGAAGCGATGGTTCGGCTGCTTGCGAAATACGGCGTACGGCTTGATTTTCCAACGGTGCAAACCTGCTGCGGCCAGCCAGCCTTCAACAGCGGCTATTGGAAGGAAGCGCGGGAATCAGCGAAGACGATTTTGGATGCTTTTGAGGACAGCGATTTTGTCATTTCGCCTTCGGGCTCCTGCACAGGGATGATTCATCATTATCCGAAGCTGTTTGAAAATGACCCCATTATGCTTGCGCGAGCGAATAAGCTTCAGCAGAAGTCTTATGAATTCACCCAGTTTCTCGTTCAGGTGCTAGGGGTGAAGGATGTAGGCGCGGTGTACCCGCACAAGGTGACCTATCATCCATCGTGCCATGGCAGCCGCCTGCTTGGCATCAAGGAAGAGCCGATGGAGCTGATGCGGCATGTCAAAGGGATGGAGCTTGTGCCGCTGCCGTTCGCAGAGGACTGCTGCGGGTTCGGGGGAACGTTCGCCGTCAAGATGGCGGACATTTCTGGCGCAATGGTGACAGAGAAGGCGGACCATGTGCTGGAGACGGAAGCAGAGGTGCTCGTCGGTCTTGATCTCGCCTGCCTGATGAATATCGCGGGAAATTTGCGCTACCGCAATGAACCCGTGAAAGTGATGCATTTGGCTGAGCTATTGTATGAAGGGGTGAAGCAGGCATGAGTGCACCAGCAGGAACGAAAGTGCCGCCTACGGTTAAAGGCCGGGCAGATCTGGCGTTAAATGACGAGTTTTTGCGCAAGGCCGTTAAATTTACGACAGAGCGTTTGCGCAACGGCAAGCATGCGGCTACAGCCGAGCATGGCAACTGGGAAGATTGGCGCGAGCGCGGACGGCAAATTCGTCTGCATACGATCGCCCATCTGGACTATTATTTGAACTTGTTCGCTGACAATGCGCGGGCGAATGGCGTTCATGTGCATTTTGCTTCGACAGCGGCCGAGGCGGTGAAAGTATCTCTGGCGATCGCCAAGCAAGTAAAGGCCAAATCAGTCGTAAAATCCAAGTCGATGGTAACGGAAGAGCTGCATCTCAATCATGCGCTGGAAGAGCTCGGAATCGAAGCGATCGAAACCGATTTGGGCGAGTATATTATTCAGCTGGCTGGCGAGACGCCTTCGCATATTATTATTCCAGCCATTCACAAAAACCGCTTTCAGATCGCGGAGCTGCTGTCCAAGGAAGCGGGCGAGACGCTTGAAGCGGATACGACGATATTGGCGGGCTTCGTCCGCAAAAAACTGCGGGAGAAGTTTCTTGAAGCCGACATCGGCATGACGGGCTGTAATTTTGCAATTGCGGAAACCGGGTCGATGGTATTGTTTGAAAATGAAGGCAATGCGCGTATGGTGACGACGGTGCCGAAAACACAAATTACGCTGATGGGCATGGAACGGATTATTCCTTCCTGGTCGGATCTTGAAGTGATGGCGACGCTGCTGCCGCGTTCAGCGACCGGGCAGAAGCTGACGATGTATATGTCCGGCATTACTGGACCTCGCCGTGATGTGGATGCTGATGGGCCTGATGAAATGCACATTATTATTGTAGATAATGGGCGTTCCAACCAGCTTGGCGACCCTGAGTTTCAGGAGCTGCTCAATTGCATTCGCTGCGGCGCCTGCCTCAATGCTTGTCCGGTATACCGCCACATCGGCGGTCATGCCTATGGCGGGACGTACAGCGGACCTATTGGCGCGGTGCTCACGCCCGCGCTCCAAAAAAATGTCGGCGACTGGGACGATATCGCCAACGCCTCCAGCCTATGCGGCGCCTGCTATGAAGCATGCCCGGTCAAAATTCCGCTGCATGAAATGCTCATTTATTTGCGCAGACGCAAGCAAGAGGGCGGACATCGCGATTTGGCAGAAGCGGGCGGCATGAAAGGATTTTCGGCCATTATGGGCAATTCGGGCCGCTTCAAGGGCGTAGTCAAGCTGGGCAAGCTGGGACAGCGGCTCGTTGCACGCAATGGTGAAATTCGGCTTAAGCTGGGGCCGCTGAAGGGCTGGAACAGCTATCGCGTCACGCCAAGCCTGCCGAAGCAGTCGTTCCGCGATAAATGGGGCACGCTCGAGGAGGAGCTTCGCCATGGTCTGAATGAGCTGAGTCCAGATGCACGCAGCCGGATGGAGCAGCTCGTTCGCAACAGAGAGCAAAATGGAGGAGGGCATGGGCATGGCTGAACAGACGCATGAGCAATGGCTGGAAGAGCTTGCAGCAGATTCCCGCCGCAAGCAGGATGCTTTTATGAATGATATCGCAAATAAGCTGCGACGTCCGCGTGTACTAGAGAAGCCGGTGCACCCGTTCCGCGGTGCCCCGGACTTCTGGCAGGAATATGAATGGACGCTGGAAGAGCGGATTGAACGGTTTACAGCGAATTTTCATAGCAATGGCGGTCATGTCAGCAATTTTTCTACAATGGACGAGGCCAAGCAATTCATTAAGGATAAGGCGACGGAGCTTGGTGCGCGGTATATCATTAGGCAAAACCAGCCGGAGCTTGCCGGAATGAAGCTGGAGGAAGCACTTCCTAACGTAAGCCTAAGCGTATGGAATAGCGATGAAAATGAAAACTGGAAAGCGCGCGCGGCAGAAGCGGATTTTGGGGTTGTTGTGGCTGATTATGCGGCTGCCTATACGTCATCTATTGCGGTTTTGTCCGGAAAAGACAAGGGGCGTTCAGTAAGCCTGCTCCCAACCGTCCTAATCGTCATTATTCCGCTTGAGCGGTTGAAGACGAAGCTTGGAGAGATTTTAATTCCTCTGGATGAAGCGGGCCGCGAAAGCTTGCCGGCAGGCATTCATTTTATTTCGGGGCCAAGCCGCTCGTCCGATATTGAAAACGACCTGACAATTGGTGTTCATGGTCCCGGCGTCGTTTATGCGCTGCTGGTCGGATAGGTTTTAGATTTATTTTTTAAGCGGATTTAGGAAAAGGAGGCGGCTGGCTTGCAAGTAACGAAGCTGACAAAGCGGAACCATTACGAGGAAATAACGGCGCAAATTAAGCGTTTGATCGTAGATGGGGAGCTTAAGGTCGGAGACAAGCTGCCTTCCACTAAGGAGATGTCCGAGCGCTTTGGGGTAGGGCGGTCTACGACCAGAGAGGCGCTCAGTGCGCTTAAAGCGATGGGCCTTATTGACATTCGCCAAGGCGGCGGCTGTACAGTCATAAGCACGCTGCCCGCGGAGTTTGAGCTGCCCGAGCTCCAATCGCTGCGTATGAACCGCCAAACCTTATTGGAGCTGCTGGAGGCGCGCCAATCGTTCGAGGTATCGAATGCTGCTATCGCTTCTTCGAAACGGACGGCGGACGATCTGGCCGTGCTGAAGGAGCTTGTCGTCCAAATGAAGGCAGCTGCGGGCAATGATCTGGAAGGGGAACGCACCGACCTGCTATTCCATTTGACGCTTGTTAAGGCGACGCATAATACGATTTTGGTACAGCTTTTCGAGACGGTCATGAACCAGGTGGAAACCGCCATTCGCGAAATTCGCAGGGTGGAGCTGTATGCGAACCGCTCGGTTGCGGAGCAGCTTTACGAGGAGCATTTGGCCATTTATAAGGCGGTTGACGCGCAGGACGCCGAGGCGGCGTCGCTGTCGATGCGGCAGCATCTGCATCACGTCGAAAGCATTTTGATGAAATATGTTTGAGCAGCAGCGGCAGTTCTGACGAGACAATCGTTCAGGGCTGCCGCTTTGCCATTTAAAGCAGCTTTTCCATATGCACACACGCCACATGCTCCCCGGATGAACGGAATTTTAATGAGATATTGAAAGGCTTATAGCCAAGCTTTTTGTAAAAAAGCTTGCCTCTCGTATTCGTGCTATGGCATAGGAGATGCAGCTTCTTTATGTTTAATTTTTCCTTGGCGAGCATTTCTATCGTTTCGATCAAAAATCCCGCCGCTCCCTTGCCTCGATAATCAGGGGAGACAATGACATTTCCCAGCCAGCAGTCGTTGCTGTCATCCTTGTAAAAGTTGGCGTAGCAGACAACACTCTCACCATGTGTAATGACGGTTGGCTCCAGCCGGTTAGGAAGATTTTTCAAAATTTGCTCAGGTGTTAAAGGGTAGGCGGCCGACGGAAACATATAAGGTGAAACGGCTCTCGCCTTCCTTTGGCGGCGCGGCACGTTTCATTCCGAGAAATATAGAGAAGGTATCGCGTAATGCTATACTTTCCTATATTTTAAAATAATTCATCTTCGTTTTGTGGAAAGATAAATTTCCCCATTTCAAAAAATATTTTTACATATGTTTTAATTATTATGTATTCCCTTTTAAAGGGCTAGATGAAGATGGCAACTATCCATATGGACAGAGAGATAGGGATTGAGCCACATAGCCATCAAGCTAAGAAATTAATACACCCCCAAAACGAAAAAAAGCTATTTTTCTTAAATAAAGGATAGCTTTTTTCGTTTTGGGGTAGTCGAAGATTTTAGCTTGATGGGCATGTGGCGGTACTCCTATCTGAATGGATGGGGGTAGTCCCCATCACATTAGAAGATTGGCTAACGTTCCTTGAGACTCCGACATGCAAAAAGGAATACCATTCTATTTGTATGAAGCCCGGTAAAGACGGCGAATCTTCGGTCCAGAAGCTGCGGAGGGGATTTACGGATTGTAACGGTGAAGAGGGGATGTCTTGGAAGTAGGTTCTTCTACTTTTAAGTCATCCCCTCTTTTTTTATTCCTGGTTTTTCTTGCGGTGGTAGTGCTGATTTACTTTGACGCGATTCCCGCACTTGTCCATGCTGCACCAGCGGCGCTGCTGATTGCGGCTGCTATCGTAGAAGAACAGGATGCAGGCATGATTCTCACACTTCTTGAGATTAGCCAGTTTGAATGTCGTGAAGAAGAGGCAGGCCTCTTCCAGGAACAAGGCGGGCAGCTGTGTGATCTCGTAGTTTCTGACAGTGGTGAATGGACGTTCCTGATCGCCTGCCTCGATTTGATAATAACTGCGGTAACGCGCCAACTCTTGATTGAGAAAAGTGACGATCGAGGCCGGAATGGATTGTTCCTGAATGATTTGGGTAAATGCCTGTTCAATCCGGCTGCGAATGATCAGGATCTTTTGAATGATGGTGTCCTGCTCGTCAGGGGTAAGCTCCTCTCGATCACTTATCACCCATTTCCGTCTGTCGGCCTGCTCCAGCCAGCTCATCAGATGACCCCAAGACTCGATGAGCTCTGTCCGGATTCCTTTGACATTCTTGCGGGTGTTCACAAAATCAGTTGTAAAGTGATTGCCTACAAAAACAAATGCGGGCTTATCTATGGTTGATCCAACTCCTTCTCTGTGCTCCTGTTTTAATTCTAACCGCTAAATTAGCTATTTACAAGTTATATAATATTGTGTATTGTAATGCCTGTAAGATATTTTTGGTGGTTAGGGGATATGGAAAATGAGATTGGGACACATTGGTTTGAATGTATCGGAAATAGAAAGATCGGTTCGATTCTATACGGAGGTATTGGGCTTTACACTGCGGAATCTATCGGAGGAACCCGGAAGAAAATTCGCACTGCTTGGCGATGATCAGAAGAATCTGGTCACCTTATGGCAGCAAAGTGAAGGAAGCTTCTCCCCACGGCTGCCGGGTCTGCATCATCTGGCCTTTGAAGTGGATTCGGTTGATTCCATTAAAGGATATGAGGAAAAATTGAGAGCGAACGGAGTTCCCTTCATCTATGATGGGATGGTTGCTCATACGGAGGGCGGAGACTCCGGCGGGATCTTCTTCGAAGATCCGGACGGGATCCGGTTGGAGATTTATGCGCTGCTGGGTGTGGGCTGCCACGCGCACACGGCGACGGAAGGGAAAGCTTGTGGTTTCTTCTGATGCACTATCATCCGGGCGAAATTCAGGTTCAGGAACGGGCGGGTGTAAGGGACATCGCAGCACGCAAAAATAACATTTACAGTGAGATTCCGCTAGCGGCGAAGACGTTCCTCGAAAGCCAGCCTTTTCTGATACTTGGCGCAGCAGATGACGATGGAGCAGTTTGGGCTTCCGTATGGTTCGGAACCCCCGGATTCATCAAGGTAGAAGACTCTCAGCATGCCATTATTAACGGTCTTCCTGATTCCCAGGACCCCATCTCACTCTGCCTGTACCCCTCCAATCCGATCGCAGCCATTGCAGTCGACTTCGCCACCCGGCGCCGCATGCGCTTGAATGGCCGAATTGGGGAGATCCAACCGAACGGGTTTCAAGTTAGGGCAGAGCAAGTCTACTCCAACTGTCCGAAGTACATCCAAGCGCGTGAATGGACCCTAAGAGAAGGACCGAGCGTTGAACCGATAGCTCAGGCACTGGAGACGCTCTCTGAAGAAGTGGTGACCCTGGTGAATAAAGCGGATACCTTCTTCATTGCAACTCAACATCTTCAGTATGGTACGGATGTATCCCACCGCGGGGGTATGCCGGGATTCGTAAGAGCCGAGGATGACCGGACGTTGGTGTTTCCGGATTACAGCGGCAATGCGATGTTTAATACGCTTGGGAATGCAGTCTGTTACCCGCAGGCAGGGCTGTTATTCATGGATTTTGACTCGGGCAGCCTTATTCAATTGACGGGAACGGTCGAGATTCTATGGGATGTGACTCCATTCGCCCACTGGTTCCAGGATGCCCAGCGGATCATCCGATTTCATCTGGAACGGGGAATTATTACGAGTCATGCGATGTCTCTAAGCTGGAGAACCGTACAGTACTCCCCTGCTAATCCGAGCGTAGTTGTGGAGTCCTAGTTGATCGGCATGAACTTTCACACCCCAATTCTGCAGCGTCGCCTTACCTTCCACGCTTAACACATAATCTTTTCCTTGTTCCTCTAAATAGTTCATATTGGATCGGCTACACTTAGTTGGACAATAAAAATGAGGGCTTGTAGAATAAACCTATCATCCTAAGGAGCGGATCTCTACAATGCCAAAACAACGACGCACGTTTACAGCA